>NZ_FNSA01000003.1:3092703-3401973 GCF_900104775.1 Tsukamurella tyrosinosolvens | reverse complement strand
GACAAGGAGCAGGCCGAGGACCTCGACTTCGTCCTCAACGTCGGCCACCTCTTCTCGCTCGTCGTCTACGGCCAGCTGATCCTGGAGCAGGCCGCGCTCACGGGACTGGATCGGAGCCTGCTCAGCCGCATCTTCGACCTGCAGATCCGCGACTTCTCGGCGTACGCCGTCGGCCTGTACGGCAAGCCCGGCGCCACCCCGGCGCAGCAGCAGTGGGCGCTCGACGCGGTGCGGCGCCCCGTCGCCGATCCGGCGACCTTCGACCGGGTGTGGGAGCAGGTCGCCGCCTACGACGGCGCCTACGAGATGCGCCCCTGAGCGGCGGGCGGGCGGCGGCCCAGTACGGTTGACGCCATGCCGCGCACGCTGCTGGTCACCAACGACTTCCCGCCCCGACCCGGAGGCATCCAGACCTACCTGCAGGCCTTCGTCCGGCAGCTGCCCGCCGACGAACTGGTGGTCTACGCCTCGCGCTGGCGTGGCAGCGAGGAGTACGACGCCGCGCAGCCCTTCGAGGTGGTCCGCCACCCGACGACGCTGCTGCTGCCCACCCCCGACGCCTTCTCCCGCGCCCGGGACCTGGTGCGCTCCCGCGACATCGAGACCGTGTGGTTCGGCGCCGCCGCGCCGCTCGCCCTGCTCGGCGCCCCGCTCAAGGACGCCGGCGCGCTCCGCACCGTCGCGTCCACCCACGGCCACGAGGTGGGCTGGTCGATGCTGCCGCCGTCGCGCGCCTGCCTGCGCCGCATCGGCGACACCACGGACGTGACCACCTACGTCAGCAAGTACACCCGCGGCCGGTTCGCCGCGGCCTTCGGCCCGCGGGCCGCGCTGGAGCACCTCCCGCCCGGCGTCGACACCGACGTCTTCCGGCCCGACG
The DNA here is from genome assembly GCF_900104775.1 of Tsukamurella tyrosinosolvens. Taxonomy (NCBI): domain Bacteria; kingdom Bacillati; phylum Actinomycetota; class Actinomycetes; order Mycobacteriales; family Tsukamurellaceae; genus Tsukamurella; species Tsukamurella tyrosinosolvens. Next base: position 3,401,093 of record NZ_FNSA01000003.1, on the reverse strand, counting down.
ATGCCGCCCGCTCGGCCCTGCGCGCCCGCTACGGCCTCGGGGAGGACGAGCCCGTCGTGCTGTGCCTGTCGCGGCTGGTGCCGCGCAAGGGGCAGGACATGCTGATCCGCGCCCTGCCGCGGATCCGGGCGCAGGTGCCCGGCGCCAAGCTGATGATCGTGGGCGGCGGGCCGTACGCGGAGACGCTGCACACGCTCGCGCGCCGGACCGGCGTCGACGAGCAGGTGATCTTCACCGGATCCGTGCCGTTCGACGAGCTCGCGGCGCACCACAACGTCGGCGACGTCTTCGCCATGCCGTGCCGCACCCGCGGCGCCGGCCTCGACGTGGAGGGCCTCGGCATCGTCTTCCTCGAGGCGTCCGCGACCGGGAAGCCCGTCGTGGCGGGCGATTCCGGCGGCGCGCCGGAGACCGTGTGGGAGGGCGAGTCGGGCCACGTCGTGCCCGGCCGTGACGTCGAGGCCATCGCCGACGCCGTCGCGGGCCTCCTCGCCGACCCCGACCGGGCCGCGACGATGGGCGCTCGCGGGCGCGAGCTGGTCGCCGAGCACTTCGACTGGCGCCGCCTCGGCCACCGCCTCCAGACGCTCCTCAACCCGTTCTGACCCGCGGACAGCTGGACAGAAGAACAGAACCGCCGCACCGGGATCCGGTGCGGCGGTTCTGCGTTCGAGGGTCTACTTCGCGTACAGCTCGGCGATGTCGTCGGCGTACTTCTGCGAGACGACGTTCCGCTTGACCTTCATGGTCGGCGTCATCTCGCCGGTCTCCTCCGAGAAGTCCTCGGGCAGGATGCGCACCTTCTTGATGGCCTCGGCCTTGGAGACGGTCTCGTTGGCGGCCGCGACCGCCTTGTTGATCTCGGCCAGCAGGTCGGGGTCGTTGCGCAGGTCGGTGACGGTGGCCGACTCGGGCTTGCCGTTGGCGGCCTTCCACTGCGGGAAGGCCTCCGGGTCGATGGTGACCAGCGCGGCGATGTAGGGCTGCGCGTCGCCGACCACCATGGCCTGCGAGATCAGCGGGTTGCTGCGCAGCGCGTCCTCGAGCCCGGCGGGGGAGACGTTCTTGCCGCCCGCGGTCACGATCAGCTCCTTCTTGCGGCCGGTGATCGACAGGTAGCCATCGTCGTCGATCGAGCCCAGGTCGCCCGTGTGGAACCAGCCGTCCTCGATGGCGCCCTTGGTCGCCTCCTCGTTGTGCCAGTAGCCGCGGAAGACGACGGAGCCCTTGAGCAGGATCTCGCCGTCCTCGGCGATCTTCGCGGCCTGGCCGGCCAGCGGACGCCCGACGGTGCCGATCTTCTGCGCGCCCGCGACGTTGACCGTGATGGCCGCAGTGGTCTCGGTGAGGCCGTAGCCCTCCATGACCGTGACGCCCACGCCGCGGAAGAAGTGGCCGAGCCGCGCGCCCAGGGGTGCGCCGCCGGAGATCGCGACCTTGCAGTTCCCGCCGAGCGCGGCCTTGAGCTTGCCGTAGACCAGCTTGTCGAACAGGGTGTGCTTCGCCTTGAGGAGCAGGCCGGCGCCGCCGGTGTCCTGCGCCTGGCTGTACTCGATCGCGGTCTGCACGGCGGCGTCGAAGATCTTGCCCTTGCCGCCGTCGACGGCGCTCTGCTGCGCGGAGGCGTAGACCTTCTCGAAGACGCGCGGCACCGACAGGATCAGCGTGGGCTTGAAGACGGAGAACTGCGGCACCAGGTTCTTGGTGTCGTTGAAGTGGCCGACCAGCGCGCCGCCCTTGAAGCAGGCGATGTTCACGGCGCGCGCCAGCACGTGCGCCAGCGGCAGGAACATGACGTTGGAGCCGCCGCGGATGGCGTCGCCGAACGGCGAGCTGAGGATCGCCTCGGCCTCGCTCATGAGGTTGGAGTGGGTGAGCTCGCAGCCCTTGGGGCGGCCGGTGGTGCCGGAGGTGTAGATCAGGGTGGCGAGGTCCTCGGCCTTGACGTCCGCGCGGCCGGCGTGGACCTGCTCCTCGGTGATCTCCGCGCCCTCGGCGGTGAGCGTCGCGACGGCGCCCGGGTCGTCATCGGTGGGATCGATCTGCAGGACGCGCTGCACGTTGTGCAGGCCCGTGAGCTCCGCGACCTCGGCGGCCTGCTTCGGGCCCTCGATGACCATCAGGACGGCGTCCGAGTCCTCCAGGATCCAGTCGATCTGGCCGGACGAGCTGGTCTCGTAGACCGGCACGGTCACGGCGCCGACGGCCCAGATGGCGAAGTCGATGAGCGGCCACTCGTAGCGGGTGGACGAGACCAGCGCGACGCGGTCGCCCGGCTTGACGCCCTGCGCCACGAGCCCCTTGGCGACGCCGAGGATCTCCTGCTCGTACTGCTTGGAGGTCACCGGTTCCCAGTTCCCCGCGACGAGGCGCTTGATCCGGACGCTGTCCGGGTCCGTGCGGGCCACATCGAAGACGACGTCGACCGTGGAGGCCGAGGGGTCGATGGTGTAGTTGGCGGGAACGCTGATCTCGCGCACGAATCCTCCGGGTCGCAAACGGTGGTGTTGTGGTGAACCTTACACCGCTGCTTGAGGCGCGTTCCGGGCCCGAACGGACCCGGCACCGTCCGCCTCGGGGCCGGATGTGTGAAGCTTAGGAGGTGAGCACCATCCAAGTGGCCGACGTCGCGTTCGTCGCCGCCCACCCGAGTGCCGTGGCCGCCGCGATGGCGGGCGCGCAGCGGTGGCGCGGCTGGTTCCCCGACCTGCGACTGACCGTCACCGAGGACCGGGGCGACCTGGGCATCCGGTGGAAGGTCGACGGTGCCGTCACCGGCACCTCGGAGTTCTGGATCGAACCGCATCTCGACGGGAGCCTGCTCCACTACTTCCTGCACGCCGAGCCGACGTCGCCCATGACGCCCGAGCAGATCGTCGCCGATGTGCGCGAGCGCCGGGTCCACGGCCACGACGTGATGTTCGACGTGAAGTTCACGGCCGAGAACGGCCGCGTCCTGGGCGGTCCCGCCGCCGGGGAGGTGGAGCGTGTCTGACGCGGAGCGCACCCGCGAATCCATCGTCATCGCGGCGCCGCCCGAGCGCATCATGGCCGCGATCTCGGCGTTCGACCGCTACCCGGAGTGGGTCTCCGCGGCGCGCGAGGTCACCGTCCTCGAGACCACGTCCGACGGGCGGCCCCGGCGGGTACGGTTCGTGCTCGAAGAGGGATTCCTGCGCGACACCTACGAGCTCGAGTACCGCTGGGCACCGGGCGGCCGGTCCGTCGAGTGGGACCTGGCGGCGAGCACGCTGCAGAGCACCCAGCACGGCCGGTACGACCTCACCCCGACCGCCGACGGCGCCGGCACCACCGTCACGTACACGCTCGAGGTGACGCTGCAGATCCCGATGCTCGGGATGCTCCGCCGCAAGGCGGAGAAGGCGATCACCGACACCGCCCTCAAGGAGCTCAAGCGCCACGTCGAGGGCGAGTCGGCGGCCGAATCCTGATGTCCGGGGAGGGCACCGCGACCCGCCTGCTGCTGGTGTCCGGAGCCGGGGGAGCGGGACGGACGACGCTGGCGACCGCACTCGCGGCGCGCGCCGCCGGCCGCGGTCGCACGCTGCTCGTCACCGTCGGACGGGTCGTCGACCCGCTCCTCGTGGACGGGACCGGGCCGTTCGACCACGTGCACCTCAATCCCGTCGACCTGCTCGCCCAGTGGTGGGAGGGCCTGTCCGCCACCGTTCGCGCCGGCCGGGGCCTCGCCGGAGACGCCGCCGACGCCGCGAGCGCCGGGTTCGACCCCTTCGCGCTCGAGCCGCCCGAGCTGACGGGGCTCGCCGACGCGGAGCACGTCCTCGTGCTCCGCGCGATCGTCGGGCACGTGGAGTCGGGCGCGTACCGCACCGTCGTCGTCGACGGGCCCGCCTTCGACGGCCTCGTCTCGCTGCTCACGGCCCCCGCGTCGCTGGCGGCGTACCTCGAGCGGGTCTGGCCGCGGCACGTCCGGCTCTCGAGTCCCGCCACCGGGCCCGCCGCGGGGTCCCTCGCCGCGCTGCTGCTCGCCGAGCCCGTCGCGGGGCTCGCGGACCGGCTGTCCGCGTTCGTCGCCGACCGCTCGGCGCTCGCGCTGGTGCACGTCGTGACCGGTGACGCCGGCCGCGCCGCCCGGGCGCGGGAGGAGCTGGCCGCGCTCGAGGTGCTCGGGCTGCGCCCGGTCGCGCTGGTGCTCAACCGGCTGATCGACGTCGATGACCGGTTCGCGCTGGACCTGCCCCACCCGGCGGTGCGGCTGGTCCGGTCGCGGGTCGCCGGGCAGGACGACGCGCGGGAGGCCCTCGCCGAGGTGTCGACGGTCCTCGACCGCCCCGTCATCGAGGCCGCCGAGGCGGCCGATCCGGTGCTGACGCCCGCCGCGGCGGCCGCCGTGAGCTGGGACGCGGACGCGATCCTCGACGCGGAGCCCGCGGTCGTGCCCGTGCCGGACGTGCGGCCGACGGGCGGCGCCGGCCTCGACGCGCGGTACGAGTGGTCGGTCGCGCTGCCGCTGGTGGACCCCACCACGATCGGGCTCGGCCGGGTCGAGGAGGACGTCGTCGTCGAAGCCCAGGGTGTGCGGCGCCGGATCCGGCTACCGTCGGTGTTGCGTCGCTGCGTCGTTGCGGGCGCCACGTACGAGGAAGGGGAGTTGCGCGTGAGTTTCGTCCCCGACCCGGAGGTGTGGCCCCGTGGCTGATCCCACTCCGGACCCCTCCGAGGAGTTCCTGACCTCCGCGGCGCGCCTGTTCGAGACGGCGCGGCCGTGGATCGCCGCGGCGCTCGCCGAGCACTCGGCGCACCCCGACGGCGAGCCCGGCGCGTGCCGGCTGTGCGCGCTCGGCGGTGCCGTCGCCCGGCACATCGAGCCCTTCGCCGCCGAGGCCTCGAAGTCCTTGGGCCACTTCGCCGACGAGGTGCTGGCCGACCTGTTGCGACTCGCCGAGGAGCTGCTCGGCAGCGCGCGGATCGCCGCCGCGGCCGTCGCCGCCGACTACCTCGCCACCGTGGGCCACGAGCCGCCGGGGACCGCGGGAGCCGCGGACCCGGTCGCGCCCGACCATGCGGAGCCCGCGGCCCCCTCGTCGCAGGCCGGCGGCTACGAACGTATCGACATCCGGCTCTCGGCCCCCGGGGAGGACCAGCCTCAATGACGCTGACGATCGGCATCGACATCGGCGGCACCTCGGTCCGCGCGGGCGTCGTGACGGACGACGGCACCGTCGTCGACACGGCGCGGGCGGAGACGCCGCGCAGCGCCGCCGCGCTCGAACGCTGCCTCGACCGGGTGGTGCAGGAGCTGTGCGTCGAGCACGACGTGAAGGCCGTCGGCCTCGCCGTCGCGGGCTTCCTCGACCCCGCCCGGCAGCAGGTCGCGTTCGCGCCGCACCTGCCGTGGCGCGACGCCGCGGTGCCCGCCGAGATGACGAGGCGCATCGGCCTGCCCGTGATCATGGAGCACGACGCGAACTCCGCCGCGTGGGCGGAGTTCGTCCACGGGCCGGCGCGGCAGTCGAAGGTCACCTGCGTCGTGGCGCTCGGCACCGGCATCGGCGCGGGCCTGCTCATCGATGGGCAGCTCTACCGCGGCGCCTACGGTGTCGCGCCCGAGCTCGGCCACCTGCAGGTGGTGCCCGACGGCCGGCCGTGCGACTGCGGCAAGCGCGGCTGCTGGGAGCGGTACTGCAGCGGCACCGCCCTGGTGGAGACGGCGATCGACCTGATGGGGCCGAAGGGCTCGCGCGGCGTCCTGCTCGCGCGGGAGCTCGCCGATGATCCGGGGTCGCTGACGGGCCGCAAGGTGGCCGCCGCGGCGGAGGCCGGCGACCCCGTCGCGCAGGAGGCGGTGGGGGAGCTCGCCCGCTGGCTGGGCGTGGGCCTGGCGATGGTCAGCGACGTCTTCGACCCGGACCTGATCGTTCTCTCCGGCGGCGTCGGCGCCTCGTCGCGCCTGTTCCTCGACGACGCCCGGGATCAGTACGCGCAGCAACTCACGGGCGGCAAGTACCGCCGCAAGGCCCGCATCCGCGCGACGGAGCTCGGCGAACGCGCCGGCATGCTCGGCGCCGCAGCGCTCGCCCGGGACGCCGTGCGGGCCTGATCGCCCGGCGCGCGCCGCGCGCCGTCGGTAGAGTGAGGCGCAGCACGTCGGGTCGGGTATCAGGAGCAGGTCACATGTGGTGGATGGTCTTCAAGTGGGTTCTGATCGGACCCGTGCTGCGACTCCTGGGACGCCCGCGCGTGGTCGGCGTCGAGAACCTGCCGAAGGACGGCGCGGCGATCCTCGCGAGCAACCATCTCGCGGTGATGGACTCGTTCTTCCTGCCGCTCATGGTGCCCCGGCCCATCAAGTTCCTCGCCAAGAACGAGTACTTCACCGGGAAGGGCCTCAAGGGCGCGTTCAAGAAGTGGTTCTTCTCCTCAGTGGGCTGCATCCCGATCAAGCGCGGCAGCGCGAGCGCGGCGCAGGACGCGCTCGACGCCGGAGTCGGCGCGCTCCAGGACGGGCAGCTCCTCGGGCTGTACCCCGAGGGCACCCGCAGCCCCGACGGCCGGCTCTACAAGGGCAAGACGGGCATGGCCCGCATGGCGCTGGACACCGGCGCCCCGATCATCCCCGTCGCGATGGTGGACACCGAGAAGTTCAACCCGCCCGGTTCCACCCTGCCGCACCCGACGAAGGTGCAGATCCGCATCGGGAAGCCGCTCGACTTCTCCCGGTTCGAGGGGATGTCCGGCAACCGGTTCATCGAACGCGCCATCACCGACGAGGTCATGTACGAGCTGATGAAGCTCTCCGGCCAGGCGTACGTGGACGTCTACGCGCAGGACGTCAAGGACGGCGTGGTCGTCCCGGGCGAGGATCGCGAGGCCGGCGCCGCGTAGCCTGACTGCCCATGCGCTACTTCTATGACCTGGAATTCATTGAGGACGGCAGGGTCATAGACCTGGTCTCGATCGGCATCGTCGGCGAGGACGGGCGCGAGTACTACGCCGTCTCCACCGAGTTCGATCCGGAGCGGGCCGGGCCGTGGGTGCGCGCGAACGTGCTGCCCAAGCTGCCGCCCCCGGCGAGTAAGACCTGGCAGTCGCGCGCCGCGATCCGCGACGGGATCCTCGACTTCCTCACCGCCGGGCCGGGCGACATCGAGCTGTGGGCATGGGTCGCCGCCTACGATCACGTCGCGCTCTGCCAGCTGTGGGGCCCGATGACGGCGCTGCCGCGGTCCATGCCGCGGTTCACCCGCGAGCTGAAGCAGTTGTGGGACGAGCGGGGCCGGCCGCACCTGCCCCCGGCACCGTCGGACGCCCACGACGCGCTCGCCGACGCGCGCCACAACCTCGCGAAGTACCGGGCGATCACGGGCGGATAGCCCCGGCGTAATCTCTCTCACGTGGCAGTGAACTGGACCGTCGACGTCCCCATCGATACCCTCCCCAAGCTCCCGGCGCTCCCGGGTGACCTGCGCGAGCGCCTCGACGACGCGCTGGCGAAGCCGGCGCTGCAGCAGCCGAGCTGGCCGCGGGAGCAGGCGGACGCGATGCGCACGGTGCTCGAATCGGTGCCTCCGATCACCGTGCCGCCGGAGATCCAGTCGCTGCAGGACCAGCTGGCCGAGGTCGCCCTGGGCCGCGCCTTCCTGCTGCAGGGCGGCGACTGCGCCGAGACCTTCGTCGACAACACCGAGCCGCACATCGCCGCCAACATCCGCACCCTGCTGCAGATGGCGGTGGCGCTGACCTACGGCGCGTCGATGCCCGTGGTCAAGGTGGCGCGCATCGCCGGCCAGTACGCCAAGCCGCGCTCCTCGGACACCGACGCACTGGGCCTGACCAGCTACCGCGGCGACATGGTCAACGGCTTCCCGCCCGAGGAGGCCGTCCGCAAGCACGACCCGTCGCGCCTGATCCGCGCCTACGCCAACGCGAGCGCCGCGATGAACCTGGTGCGTGCGGTCACCGGTTCCGGCATGGCCGACCTGCACAAGGTGCACGAGTGGAACCGCGAGTTCGTCGCGAACTCGCCCGCCGGCGCCCGGTACGAGGCGCTCGCCGCCGAGATCGACGGCGGCCTGCGGTTCATGGCCGCGTGCGGCGTGGAGGACCGGAACCTCAAGTCCGCGACCATCTTCTCCAGCCACGAGGCGCTGGTGCTCGACTACGAGCGCGGCCTGCTGCGCCTGGCCGACGATCCCGAGGACCCCGAGGCCCAGCAGGTGCTCTACAACCTGTCGGCGCACTTCCTCTGGGTGGGGGAGCGCACCCGCCAGCTCGACGGTGCCCACATCGCCCTGATGGAGCTGATCCAGAACCCGATCGGCGTGAAGATCGGTCCGACGACCTCGCCCGAGCTGGCGGTCGAGTACGTGAAGAAGCTCGACCCGCACAACAAGCCGGGCCGGCTCACCCTGATCTCCCGCATGGGCAACGGCAACGTGCGCACCGCGCTGCCGCCCATCGTCGAGGCCGTCGAGGCGACGGGCCACAAGGTGATCTGGCAGTGCGACCCCATGCACGGCAACACCCACGAGTCCTCGACCGGCTACAAGACCCGCCACTTCGACCGCATCGTCGACGAGGTGCAGGGCTTCTTCGAGGTGCACCGCGCCATCGGCTCGCATCCGGGCGGCGTGCACGTCGAGCTCACGGGCGAGAACGTCACCGAGTGCCTCGGCGGCGCGCAGGACATCTCCGACGCCGACCTCGCGGGCCGCTACGAGACCGCCTGCGACCCGCGCCTGAACACCCAGCAGAGTCTCGAGCTGGCCTTCCTGGTCGCGGAGATGCTCCGGGGCTAGTCACACCGTGTAGCGGAGCTCCCGCGCGCCTTCAGTGACGGAGGGGGAGCCGTCGTCGCCGCAGGGCACGAGCGAGAGGGCGTCGCCCCGCGCGACGCCCATCCGGATGTCGGACAGCTCCCGCTGCGACCACGGCTCGCGGCGGAAGAACATGTCGTCGAGGCCCTTGACGAACCACGAGGCCGAGAACGCCAGGATGCCGACGACCTCGGCCACCCAGAGCGGGCCGAGGTGGAGCGGCAGCGTCGCGCCGGTGCGCGCCGCGAGCAGGCACAGCGCGCTGACGGCCACGATCGTCGCCGCGCACGCGAGGTGGAACCGCCACCCGGCCCGGTTGGACACCTGCGCGAGGAGGCTCCGGACCCGCCCGCTGCCCGGCGGGGCGATGGCCGGCCGCAGGAAGGGGTTCCTCCGGTCGTGCACCGCCGTGGTGACGCACATGAGCGCGAACATCGTGAACACCACGAGCGCCGCGATCGCGTGGACGAGGGCGGTCCTGTCCGCGCCGAAGGCGAGTTGGAGAGGCGTCGCGACCGGCGGCGCCGCGCCGGCACCGCACTCGCCCGCGGGGATCGGGCCGGGCAGCCGGGTGGGGAAGGCGGCGACGGCGATCGCCGCGACACCGGCGACGGTGCTCAGCGCGTTCGCGGCCGATCGCCGGTTGAGCTTGTAGGAGAACAGCAGGAAACCGACGATGCCGAGGCCGATGACGAAGATGTCCCGGGCCCCGGAGTGGTAGTAGACGCTGAGCGAATCGCGCACCCGCACGCAGTACTCGCCGGACGTGGCGAAGTCGACCGCGATGAGCGCGAACGGAAGCAGCAGCCCCACGGCGCCGCCGTAGAACCGGATGATGAGCAGCGACCGCACGGAGTTCGACTCCTCGATCGCCCGCCGGTCCTCGGCGGGCATGGTGTCCAGGGCGCAGCGCCGTCGCGCGCCGTTCGTCTCCGTCATCGCGACTCCCGTCCGCCGTACCGGCCCGCAGGTGCGGTCGTCCGGAGGCTAACAAGGCGCCGCGCGGAGTGCCCGGCTTCCCGATGACGCGGACCACAATCGACCGAATCGCCCACCGCGACATCGGCGTCCTGGGACCATGCCCCTATGGGTGCCTACGCCGACGAGTACCAGCGCAGCATGTCCGATCCGGAGGGGTTCTGGGCCGAGCAGGCCGCCGCGATCGACTGGATCAACCCGCCCACGCGGATCCTCGACGGTGCGGACGCGCCGCTGTACCGCTGGTTCCCGGACGCGGAGCTGAACACGTGTGTGAACGCGGTGGACCGGCATGTCGCGGCGGGGCGGGGCGATCAGCCGGCGGTGATCCACGACTCGGCGATCACGGGTGAGGTGCGGACCCTCACGTACGCGCAGCTGTTGGAGCGGGTCGCGAAGTTCGCGGGCGTGCTCAGCGGTCTCGGGGTGGGCAAGGGTGACCGCGTGGTGGTCTACCTGCCGATGATCACCGAGGCCGTGGTCGCGATGCTGGCGTGCGCGCGGATCGGGGCGGTCCACTCGGTGGTGTTCGGCGGCTTCGCGGCGCCGGAGCTCGCGGCCCGGCTCGACGACGCGCAGCCGAAGGCCATCGTCACCGCGTCGTGCGGGCTCGAGGGCAGCAAGGTGCTGCCGTACCTGCCGATCGTGCACGCGGCGATCGACGCGGCGACGGCGAAGCCGGACGCGGTGGTGGTGTGGCAGCGCCCGCAGCTGACGGCGGAACTGGGCCCGCGCGACCACGATTGGGCCGCGGCGGAGGCGGCGGCGCGGCCCGCCGACCCGGTCGCCGTGAAGGCCACGGACCCGCTCTACATCCTCTACACCTCCGGAACCACGGGGAAGCCGAAGGGCGTGGTGCGCGACAACGGCGGTCACGCCGTGGCGCTGGCCTACTCGATGCGGGCGATCTACGATGCGCACCCGGGCGAGGTGTGGTGGACGGCCTCGGACGTGGGCTGGGTCGTGGGCCACAGCTACATCGTCTACGCGCCGTTGCTGATCGGTGCCACGACGGTGGTCTACGAGGGCAAGCCGGTCGGCACCCCGGATGCGGGCGCCTTCTGGCGGGTGATCGAGCGGCACGGCGTGAGCAATCTGTTCACCGCGCCGACGGCGCTGCGCGCCATCCGCAAGGAGGACCCGGACGCCGAATTCCTCACCCGCTCCGACGTCTCCAGTCTGCGCACCCTGTTCATGGCGGGGGAACGGCTCGACCCGGACACCTACGAGTGGGCGGCGGCGAAGCTCGGCGTGCCGGTGATCGACCACTGGTGGCAGACGGAGACGGGCTGGCCCATCGCGGCCAACCTGCGGGGCGTGGAGCCGATGCCGGTCAAACCCGGCAGCGCCACGGTGCCGGTGCCCGGGTTCGGGGTGCGGATCGTCGACGACGCCGGGCAGGACGTGCCCGCGGGCGCCGAAGGCGCGGTGGTGATCTCGCTGCCGCTGCCGCCCGGCACGCTGCCGACGCTGTGGGGCGCCGACCAGCGCTACATCGACTCCTACCTGAGCACGTTCCCGGGCAACTACCTCACGGGCGACGGCGGCTACCTCGACGACGACGGCTACCTGTTCGTCATGGGCCGCACGGACGACGTGATCAACGTGGCCGGGCATCGGCTCTCGACCGGCGCGCTGGAGGCCGCCATCGCCGGGCACCCGGCGGTCGCGGAGTGCGCAGTGATCGGCGTGGCGGACCAGCTCAAGGGGCAGCTGCCGCGGGCGTTGGTGGCGCTCAAGGCCGGCGGCGACTGGGACCACGACGCGGTGCGCGCGGAGATCGTGCAGCAGGTGCGCGAGACGATCGGTGCCGTCGCCGCGCTCAAGGAGGTCGCGATCGTCGCGGCGCTGCCGAAGACCCGGTCCGGGAAGATCCTGCGGCGCAGCATGCGCGCCATCGCGGAGGGCCGCGACGAGGCGGTCCCGTCGACCATCGAGAACCCGGCCGTCCTCGACGACCTGCGCGGCGTGCTCCGCGGCTAGCCTCAGCGCTGCAGCAGCGGCGCGCTGCGGTAGCTCCACAGGCCGATCGTGCTCAGGGCGTCGCGGTAGATGCTGCGCAGCTCGTCCGTGGAGGGCGTCGCCAGCTCGGCGAGCGGCTTGTCCACGGCCGCCACGGAACTCACCGTGAACGTCGCGGGCAGGTTCTCCCGCGCCGCCAGCATCAGGTCGACGGCGCCGCGCCGCACGTGGCTCGCGGAGCTCACCACGATCGCGTGCTCGACCCGCTTCGTGGCGAGGACGTACGAGCTGTACAGCGCGTTCTCGACGGTCGTGCGCGCGAAGTTCTCGTCGGTGATCCGCGCGGCGTCGACGCCCCGCTCCACGAGCCAGTTCTTCATCAGCGCGCCCTCGGTCCTGCCGGCCTGCTCCACGCCGCCGGTCACCACGATCGGCGCCGCGGGCAGGGCGCGCGCGACATCCAGGGTCTTCTCCAGGCGCTGGATCAGCGGCGCGTCCATCGTTCCGTCCTTCTTCAGCGCGTAGCCGAGTACGACGATGCCGGTGGCCGGCGGGGCGATCCGTGGCGCGACGTCGGTGATCGGGGTGCGCACGGCACCGTCGATCGCGGCGAACAGCGCCTCGACCTCCGGTACCCGGTCGGGCGCGACCCGGCGCAGCTGCTCGACCTCCGCGGCCGAGCCGGCCGCGTCCCCGAGGAAGCGGTTCCACGCCGCCAGGTAGGTGTGCGCATCGTCGTCATCGGGCGCGAAGGTGAGGACCTTGCGGTAGAGCTCCACGGCGCCGGGCACGTTCTTCTGCGCGATCCGCGCCGACGCCGCGCTGAACAGCAGGTCGGCCCGGTACGGCGCGAGCGCGGAGGCCTCCAGCAGCTTCTGCTCGACGACGGCCATGTTGTCGACGGTCTTGTCGGTGTTGCCCGCGGTGGACGTGCGGGTGGGGTTGTCGAAGGCGTCCTTGGCCTCCGCGAGCAGCGTCGCGACCTGTGCGGCGACGCCGCGGGCGGCCGCGGAGGAGGAGGCCGCGGGGGAGGCCGGCGCACCGTCGGAGGAGTTCGACGTGCAGCCGGCGAGGGTGATCGCGCCGATCGCGGCGAGGGCGACCGCGCGGGTGAGAACGGAGGTCCGGTCCATGGGGCCCAGGCTATCCCGCCCGCCGGGGCCCCGCCGGGGATCAGTCCGCGCGCTGGGCGAGCTTGAGCAGGCGGCCGAGCAGTTCGTCGCCGGCGAGCTCGGTCTCCGCGGCGTCGCGGTCGCGGGCGGCCTCCGCGTCGTGCTCCCCGTGCACCTGCGTGTGCAGCTGTTCCATCCGCCGGTCCAGCTGCTCGGCGACGGCCGCGGCCGCCGAGAGCTCGTCCAGCAGGTGGGTGGGGACGGCACCGTCGTACTTGTAGAAGATCTTGTGCTCCAGGCTGGCCCAGAAGTCCATGGCGATGGTGCGGATCTGCAGTTCCACGGGCACGTGCACCGGGCCGGTGGAGAGGAAGACGGGGATCTCGACGATCGCGTGCAGGCTCTTGTAGCCGTTGGGCTTCGGCTCGGCGATGTAGTCCTTGACCACGACGACGCGGACGTCGTCCTGCGCGGTGATGGTGTCCAGGATCCGGTAGGTGTCGGCGATGAAGCTGCACGTGATCCGGATGCCCGCGATGTCGGTGATCGCCTCGCGGATCAGCGGCAGTTCCGGCGCGATGCCGCGGCGGGCGACCTTCTTGACGATGCTCTCGGGCTTCTTGATCCGCGAGGTGACGTGCTCGATCGGGTTGTACCGGTGCAGCTGCAGGAACTCCTCGCGGAGGATCGTGACCTTGGTGAGCACCTCCTTCACCGCGAACTGGTACTCCATGAGGAAGCGGGTCAGCTCGTCGCGCATGCGCCGCGCCTGCGCGAGCGTCGCGGCGTCCGGCACGTAGCCGGGTTCGAACGGTGCGGGGCTGCTCATCGACGGTCCCCGTGCGTCACGGCAGGGCCGTGACGGTCACCGTCGACCCGGCCTGCACGCGCGTGCCGCCGCCTGGGTCCTGCCAGATGACCTGCGACTTGTCCGAGGCGAAGATGCCGTTGACCTTCACCTGTAGCCCGGCGTCGCGCAGTACGGAGCGGGCCTGCCCGACGTTCATCCCGGTGACCGACGGGACCGTGACCCGGGAGGCCATCGTGACGGTGACGCGCTTGTTCGCGGGGTCGACGCGGCCGCCCGCGGACGGGCTCGTCGAGGTGACCACGGAGCCCGAGCCGGTCTCGCCCGTGAGCTCGGCGACGAGGCCCGCGCGCTGCAGCAGCTGCTGCGCCTCGGCCGCCGTCTTGCCGGTCACGTCCGGCACCGTCAGAGCGTTCGAGACGAGCAGCGTCACGCTGCCGCCCTTGTTCACCTGGCCCGACGGGTCGGTGCCGAAGACCTTCCCGGCCTCGGTCCCGGAGTCGAACTGCTGCGTGGTCTCCTTCACCGTCAGGCCGGCCGCCCGCAGCAGCGCCGTGGCCTCGTCGGGGGTCCGGCCGCGCACGTCGGGGATGTCGACGGGTTCGTTGCCGGCGGAGGCGACGACGGTCACCGTCGCGCCGACGGAAACGCGCGTGCCCGGCGTGGGCGAGAGGCCGATGACGCCGCCCTGCGCGATGTCGCGGCTGAACTGCGCCGGGCCGCGCTTGGGCACGAGGCCGTTGTCGCGCAGCTGCTTCTCGACGTTCTCCGGGCTGTCGCCGGGGCGGAACTGGGGGACCGTGGGCCGCCCCCGGGAGTACTCGATGGTGACGGTGCCGAACCTGCTGATCCGGCTGCCGGCCGACGGGTCGAGGCGGGTGATCGTGTCCTCGGTGATGTCGTTGCTGTAACTGCCCGCCAGCTCGACGTCGAGGCCGGCGTCCTTGATGGTCTTCTCCGCCGCGGGGCGGTCCATGCCGGTCACGTTGGGGACCGTCGTGTACTGCCCGGACGCCAGCCACCAGCCGCCGAAGGCGAGGAGCAGCGAGACCACGGCGATGAGCGCGACGATGATCCACGACTTCGCGCGGTTCTTCCGGGGCGGTGTCCACGGCTGTGCCGCGGTCTCGGGCGGCAGCGGCTCGTGCATGGTCTCGGCGCGGGTGTGCTGGACCGGGGTGGGCGGCACGGCGGGCTGCGCGAGGGTCGGCGCCGGTGTCGCGGGCGGGGCGCCCGGCACCGCCTGTCCGGGCCGGTTCGCGCCCGGCAACGGCTGGCCGGGCATGAGCGCGCCGGTGGGCTCCGCCGCGGCGGGGATCAGCGGCTCGCCGCGCTGCGCGTACATGGCGGCCGCGGCGCGCTGCTCCGCGCTCGACTGGGGCGCGGGCACCGTGAACGGTGGCAGGTCGAGGTCCTCGGCGATGGCGCTCAGCGCCTCGGCCATCGCGAAGCCGTCGGCGTAGCGGCGCGCCGGGTCGCGGTCGGTGGCGCGGGCGACGAACTCGTCGAACTCCGGCGGCACGCCGGCGATGGCGGCGCCGGGCCGCGGGACGTCGTTGTGCAGGCGCTGGTAGGCCAGCGAGATCGCGGTGTCGCCGGTGAAGGGCACCTGGCCGGTGAGCAGCTCGTAGACGAGGATGCCGCTGGAGTAGACGTCGGAGCGGGCGTCGGCGTTGCCGGATTCCACCTGCTCGGGCGAGAGGTAGGCGGCCGTGCCGAGGATCACCGACGAACTGGTCACCGACGCCGCCGCGATGGCGCGGACGAGGCCGAAATCGGCGACCTTGACCTCGCCGCCGTCGGAGATGAGGACGTTCTCGGGCTTCACGTCGCGGTGCACCAGGCCGGCGCGGTGCGCGGTGCCCAGCGCGGTGAGCACGGGGCCCATGACGGCGGCCACCGCGTGCGGCGGCATCGGGCCGCGCTCGCCGAGCAGCTCGCGCAGCGTGCCGCCGGTGACCAGCTCCATCACGAGGAAGGCCAGCTCACCGTCGACGCCCTGGTCGTAGACGGCGACGAGGCCGGGGTCCTTGAGCTTGGCGACGGCGCGGGCCTCGAACTCGAAGCGGGAGACGAACTGGGCGTCGGCCGCGTACTTCGGGTCCATCACCTTGATCGCGATGGGCCGGTCGAGCCGCAGGTCGAGACCCATGTACACGGTGGACATGCCGCCGCGCGCGATCACCGCATCGATGCGGTAGCGGCCCTCGATGCGGGCACCGATCAGCCGGTCGCGCGGGGTGTTCACCTTCTCCGGGTCCTCTCGATGAGTGCGGGTGTCGACAGTTCAGCCTAGCGACCCCGGGGGTGGAAGGGCCGAATCCGCGGCCTCGGTACAGTGTGACGGTGAGCTCCGTCCCCTATCTCAGCGACGATCTGCTGCCCGAAGGCACCGCCACGTACAACCTCGCCACGGTTGCGAAGGGCCTCGGCGTGTCGCAGTCGAAGGTGCTGCAGCTGCTGCGCGATCGCCAGCTGATCGCCGTCCGGCGCGGCGGCGACTTCCACGTCCCGCGGCTGTTCTTCGGCGAGGTCGACGGGCGCTTCTCCATCGCCAAGCACTTCACCGGGCTGCTCAGCGTGCTCCGCGACGGCGGCTTCGACGAGGAGGAGATCCTGCGCTGGCTGTTCGAGCCGCAGGAGGACCTGGGCGCCCCGCCCGCCGAGCTGCTGCACACCGACTCTGCGCGCGAGATGATCCGCCGCGCGCAGTCGATGGCGTTCTAGCGGCGCCCGGATCCGACCGGCGCGGCACGACGGAACTCCGCGTTCGCGGGCATCGGAGATCGAGTGTGTTCCTCCTCGTAGGATATGCGGATATTGCTAACCGGATATGTGCAGTTCAGAGTGTATTTCTGCTTCGTGGGATATGTCGATCCTGCATAGCGCCGGGGCTCATGACAGGGCGTCGACGACCGCGCGCGCCTGCGGCCTCACGTCCGGCCTGTTCAGCAACTCGACCCGCCGGCCCCGCGACCACAGTCGCACAGGGACGGCCTCGAACCCCTCGAGGCGCGGCCCCGTCACCACGGCGACGGCGAGATCGGACTCGCCCGAGCGCAGGGCTTCGACCGGGTCGTCCACGATGCGGTACTCGATCTGCAGCTCGTGTTCCCGGTTCCACCGCGCGACCGCGCCCTCGAGGTGATCGGGGAGGCCGATCTCCGCGGTGCGGCAGAGGGTGACGGACTGCTGCGCGGTCCCGCTCAGCGCGCTCAGTTCGTCGATGTCCGCGACGATCCGTTCGATGATCGCGAGCGCCGGGAGACCGGCCGGCGCCGGTGAGGCGCCGCCCGGCCCGCGCTCGAACAATGCGAACCCCAGCGTGCGTTCGGTCGCGGCGACGTACCGCGTCACGGTGGACTGCGCGATCCCGTGCGCGCGTGCGGCCATGTTCATGCTGCGCGTCCGGGCCACCGTCGCGACCACCCGGAACCGCTCGATATCCGACATGTCCGGACGGTAGCCCCGGGCACCGACATGTCGGAGAACGAGGTGTCGGGCGGGTGCGGTGATGCTCGGCGCCCCGGCACTCGCGGGGCCGCGCGCAGGACCGACCGTGCCGCGCTCGGAGCGCCGAGCGATGCTCGGTATGCCGAATCCGCAGAGCTCCATGTCGTCGCGACACTCTGACCTGCGTATTCACGGTATACCGAAACTGCATAGCTCGTTCGACGCGACACGTCACCACTTCCGGCGTGGCAGATCCGTTTCTGCGCCCGCCCGCTCTCGGGAGCTCGCGTCTACACCGCGGGGGCCAGGCCGAGCTTCGGCCGCACCTTGAGCGGGTCCGGGCCGAGCAGCGACCAGCCCGCCAGCGCGCCGAGGGCGACCGCGAGGGCGACGTTCCAGAGCGAGTAGAGGCCGATGGAGCCGGTCGGCATGAACACGACCATGAGCCACACCGACAGGCCCGCGATGATCGCCAGCGTCCGCCGCGACCACGTGAACGCGCCCGCCACGGCCAGCGGCCACGTGTAGTACCAGGGTAGCGACGCGGGGGAGAGCACGCACACGGCGAGCAGCCCCAGCAGGATGCCCATGACGTTGCGCCGCTCGTTCTGCCGGAATCGCCACCACAGCACCACCAGGGTCAGCGCGAGCAGCACGATGCCCAGGGCGCGGGTCACCACGAGGATGGGCGCGAGGTGCAGGTCGGTGAACGGGGCGGCGAGGAACGCGGTGATCTGCGCGAGCGCGGTCGGCAGGGTGATGTAGTTGATGATCTTGATCGATCCGGCGAGCGCCGTCATCCAGCCCAGCCCCACGCCCGCGATGACGGTGAACGCCGCGAACAGGGCGACGAAGACTCCCACGGAGGCGGCCAGCACCGTGCCGAAGGCCTTCGCCGTCGACTCCTCCGGGTTCGCCTCGCGCCGGTGATGGAACCAGATCCAGACCACGAAGGGCAGCGCGATCGCGGCGGTGCCCTTGACGGCGACCGCGGTCACGATCACCGCGACCCCGAACAGGTGCTGCCGGTCGAGCACCATCGCGATGCCCGCCACCATGAGGCCCACCATGAGCGCCTCGTTGTGCACGCCGCCCACGAGGTGCACGATCACCAACGGGTTGAGCACCGCGAACCACAGCGACACCGCCGGCTTCGCCCCGAAGTGCCGGGCCAGCTTCGTCACGCCCCACACCGACAGCGCGATGCCCGGCAGCATGGCGAACCGCAGCGCGATGACGCCGGCGAGCACGTTGTCGCCGCACAGTTGCGTGATCCACTTCGCGATGAGGATGAACAGCGGGCCGTACGGCGCGGTGGTGGTGGTCCAGATGCCGCTCACGTCGTCGAGGAGGCCGTTCGGGTTCACGACGGGGCCGTCGACGTACGGGTCGAAGCCGTCGCGCAGCAGCGCGCCCTGCGCGAGATAGGAGTACGCGTCGCGCGAGTACAGGGGCACGGCCACGAGCAGGGGAGCGATCCACAGGCCGACGGTGCCGGCGACCTGCGAAACCTCCAGCCGTCCGCCGAGCGCGGCGCGGCCGAGCCGGATCCACGCGATCACCAACAGCGCGATCCCGGTCCAGAACAGGATCGAGCTCAGCACCAGGCCGTGGCCGAAGCGCAGCCACGACAGGTGGGCAGCTTCGAGGGTGGTGTCGTGCACGCGGATCGCGCCCGCGCCGAAGCTGCCCAGGGTCGTCAGGACGGCGCCGAGGAGCCCGAGCAGGGCGGGACGGCCGTCGCTGGACCGCAGGAACGTGCTGTAGCCGCGCAGCGCGGACTGAACTGATCCGGACATCCCCGCCAGTCTAGGCGGCGCGCACCGTCAGGCCAGCCCCGCGTACACGGCGACCGGGCCCCCCTCGAGGACGTGCACGGCGACGGGGGTCTCGAAGATCTCGGTGAGCAGCTCGCCGGTCATGATCTCCGACGGTGCGCCCGACGCCGCGATCGCGCCGTTCTTCAGCGCCACGATGCGGTCGGAGTAGGCGGCGGCGAAGTTCAGGTCGTGCACCACCAGGATGATCGTCTTGCCCAGCTCGTCGGCCGCGCGGCGCAGGCGACGCATCATGCCCACCTGGTGGCGCATGTCGAGGTTGTTCAGCGGCTCGTCCAGCAGGATCACGTCGGTGTCCTGCGCCAGCGTCATCGCCACGTACGCGCGCTGGCGCTGCCCGCCGGAGAGCTCGTCGAGGAACCGGTCGGCGAGCTCCGTCAGGCCCAGGAAGCCCAGGGCCTCGTCGACGTGCCGCACGTCGTCGGCGGTCATGCGGCCCTTGGTGTGCGGGAACCGGCCGAAGGCGACGAGGTCGCGCACCGTCAGGCGGGCGTTGACGCCGTTCTCCTGCCGGAGGATGGCGAGCTTGCGCGCGACCTCCGTCGGCTTCATGGAGCGGATGTCGGTGCCCTCGAGCAGCGCCGTGCCGGAGTCCGGGGTCAGGAGGCGGCCCAGGATGGTGAGCAGCGTCGACTTCCCGGCGCCGTTCGGCCCGACGAGCGCGGTGACGCCGCCGCGGGTGAACTCCCCGGAGACCGGGCCCAGCACGACGGTCTCGGCGTAGGTCTTGGTGAGGTCCGTGAACGCGATCGCGGGGATCGTCTCGGTCAGGTTCTGGGTCACATCGTCCCCCTTCGGCGGAACAGCATGGCGAGGAACAGGATTCCGCCGACGAACTCGATGATCACCGTGAGCATCCCGTTGGCGTAGAAGATGTTGTGCAGGATGAACTGCCCGCCGGCGAGCATGATCACGCCGATCAGGAAGGCCATCGGCAGCGTCGCGCGGTGCCGCCAGTCGCCCGCCAGCTGGTAGGCGAGCGTGGCGATGATGAAGCCGAAGAACATCATCGGTCCCACGAGCGCCGTGCTGATCGAGACGAGGACGGCGATGAGGACCAGCGCCAGCGTGAGCTCGCGCTGGTGGTTCACGCCGAGTCCCATCGCGGGATCGCGGCCCAGCAGCAGGACGTCGAGCACGCGGCGTCGCCGCCACACGATGACGCCCACCACGATGCACGCGACGGCGGCGATCGGCAGCAGGTCGGCGTTCACTGCGGTGAGCCGGCCGTAGAGCTTGATCGACAGTGCGTCGAACTCGGTGGGGGAGAGCAGGCGCTGCAGGAACTCGGCGAACGCGCGGAAGGCCAGGCCCAGAACGACGCCCGCCAGCAGCAGCAGGAACAGGCTCGCGAAGCGGCCGGAGAACAGCCAGCCGTAGAGCACGGCGGCGAACATCACCATGGCCGCGGTCTGGGCGACGAACTGCGGCACGGAGTCCCCGTTGTCGACGAACTTGCCGCCCACGATGTAGACGCCCACGGTCTGGATCAGCACGTACAGCGAGTCCAGCCCGATGATCTGCGGCGTCAGGATCCGGTTGTGCGTCACGGTGTGGAAGAGCACCGTCGAGAGGGCGCCGCAGAACGCGGCGATGAGGATGGCGGTGGCGGTGCGCAGGCGCCGCTCGAAGGACAGGCCGAACTGGAAGTCCCAGCGCAGCACGTCGTCCGCGCCGGTGCGCATCAGCAGGTACACGGCCAGGCACGCCGTGGCGAGCGCGGCGGCGATCGCCATCCGGGCGCGCCAGCCCACGCGGCTCGTACTCCCGGCCACCGCGGGAGCCGAGACGGCCTCAGAGAGCGACACGGTTCCTCCTGGTGAGCAGGATGGACAGGAAGGTGACGGCGCCGACCACCCCCATGATCACGGACACGGGGATCTCCATGGGCCGCACGACGACCCGGCCGATGAGGTCGCAGCCGACGATCAGAACAGTCGCGAGCACCGCCACCCAGGGGAGCCCGCTGCGCACGTCGTCGCCGCGCAGCGCGCTGATGATGTTCGGCACCACGAGGCCGAGGAAGGGGATGAAGCCGACGACGACGCTGGTGACGCCGGAGGCCAGCGCGACCATGGTGACGCCGATGCCCATCGTGAGGCCGTACCGCAGGCCGAGCGAGGTCGCGACGTCCTTGCCGAGCCCCGCGATGGTGAAGTAGTTCGCGAGCAGGAAGGTCGCGACCGCGATGATGGCGACCGCCCACAGCGGCTCGTAGAAGCCGCGGACGATGTGCGCGAAACCGCCGGAGCGCCAGCTCACCACGGCCTGCAGCAGGTTGGCGCCGATCGCCAGGTAGGTGGTGATGGCGCTGACCACGGCGCCCAGCATGAGGCCGACGAGCGGCACGATCGCGGAGCGGCGGGCGCGGATCCGGGAGATGAAGCCGAGGAAGACGAGGGTGCCCAGGAAGGCGGTCGCCGTGGCGGCGACCATCCGGACCATGGGCGACGCACCCGGGATGTAGAGCATGCACAGCAACACGCCCAGGCCCGCCCACTCGGCGGTGCCGGCGGTGGTCGGCTCGACGAACCGGTTCTGGGTGAGTCGCTGCATGATCACGCCGGAGAAGCTCATGGCGAGGCCCGCGAAGACCAGGGCCGCGGTGCGCGGGACGCGGGAGATGAAGAACATCCGCCACATCTCCTCGTCGCCGGCGAGGAGCCCGGCGAGGGTGATGTGGTACTCGCCGGTCATCAGCGAGGCGAACAGGAGAGCCACGCACGCGAGCGCGAGGAGGGGGAGCGTGACGCGACCCAGGCGGGTCCCCGTCCGGGGACCCGCCTGGGGCGGTGCGTCGGTGTCGGTCGTCGTCACTTCTTAGCGGCGAAGGCCTCGGCCAGCTTGGCGTAGTTCTCGCCGTAGTCCTGGATTCCCTCGCGGATGTAGAAGTCGTTGTCCAGGTAGAAGATCCGGTCCTTCTGCTGGAACTCCACGTTCGCGAACGCCTGCTGCGCCTTGAAGGTCTCGGCCGCGGTCTGCGGCTTGCTGCCGTCGGTCGGCGGGACGGCGGCGTCGCGGTCCATGACGATGACCCACTGCGGGTTCGCCTGCGCGATGGCCTCCGGCGTCAGGCCCGAGTTGGTGTGGTGATCGCCGGCCTGGCCGCCGAAGACGTCCTTGAGGTTCAGCGGGGCGATGAACGGCTGCATGCGCTTGGCGCCGTTGTCGATCTTGCCGCCGTTGACGATCGAGAGGAAGACGCTCTGGCCGGTGGCCTGCGCCTTCGCCGCGTCGAGGCTCTTGTCGAAATCGGCGACGATCTGCTTGGCCTGCTCGTCCTTGCCGAAGATCTTGCCGAGGGTGATGGTCGAATCGCGCATGGTCTCGACGCGGCCCTTGGGCGCGCCGTCCTCGGCGGCGATGTCGATGAAGGCGGCGCCGGTCTTCTCGGCGATCTTCTTGATGTCGCCCTCGGCCTTCGCGAAGCGGTAGCCGCCGATGATGAGATCGGGCTTGACGTCCTCGATGACGTCGAGCTTCGGCTCCGCGTGGGTGCCCGTGTCCTTGATGTCCGCGTTGGAGATCCAGTCGCCCAGCACGCTCTTGGCGAACAGGCCCTTGGGGATCGCGACCGGGGTCACGCCCATGGCCTTCACGGTCTCCGCGCTCGTGTTGTCGAGGACCACGACCCGCTTCGGGTTCTTGGGGACCTGGACGTCGCCCTTGTTGGTGCTGACGGTGATCTTCTCGCCGCTGGCGGGCTTGTCCTCATCGGCGCTGGTGGTGGAGCAGCCGGCGAAGACGAGGCCGGTCGCCATCAGCGCGGCCGCGACGGGCGCGGCCTTGCGGAAGCGGGTGAACATGCGGGGGTGACTCCATTCTCGTTCTTGCTTCAAGACGGGCACCGTAAGCCGTAGGTAAAGAGGCTTAGGTAAACGGAACCATACCCAGGGGTGGCTAGGTTTGCCTAACTCTGCTGATCGCGATCAGGCCGCGCGGTCCACGAGGACCGCCGCGAGCCCGGCCAGGACGGGCCGCGCACCGTCGTCGATCGGCGCCTCCGCCAGGGCGGACGTCGCGCGGGCGGTGAGCTCCTCGACCCGCGCCTGCATGGCCGACGGTGCCCCCGTCTCCCGCAGCGCGGCGCGGGCGCGCTCGACGCCCGCGTCGTCGAGGTCGGTGCCGACGAGGCCGCGCAGCTCGGCCGCGGCGTCACCGCCGGTGGCGAGGGCGTGCGCGAGCATCGGCGTGTGCTTCCCGGAGCGCAGGTCGTCGCCCGACGGCTTGCCCGTCACGGCCGGATCGCCGAACGCGCCCAGCAGGTCGTCGCGCAGCTGGAACGCGACGCCCAGGTCCACGCCGATCTCCCGCAGCGCCGCGATCGCGGCGTCGGACGCCCCGGCCAGCGCCGCGCCCACGTGCAGCGGCCGCTCCACGGTGTAACCCGCGGTCTTGAACCGGACCACGCGCTCCGCGGCGTCCTCCGACTCGTCGCGGGAGGCCTCGCTCACGATGTCCAGCAGTTGGCCGCCGAGCACTTCGGTGCGCATGGCAGCCCACGCGCGCGCGGCCCGCAGGTAGCGCTCGGGCGCGAGGCCGGCACCGAGGAACATGTCGTCGGCCCAGGCCAGCGCCAGGTCGCCGAGCAGGATCGCCGTCGCCTCGCCGAACTTCTCCGACGAACCAGACCAGCCGCGCTCGGCGTGCAGCTGCGCGAACTCGCGGTGGGTGGTGGGGAAGCCCCGTCGGGTCAGCGAGGCGTCGATGATGTCGTCGTGGATCAGGGCGCACGCCTGGACGAACTCGAGCGACGCGCAGGCCCGCAGCGCCGACCGCGCGACGTCGCCGGCGGCCTCGCCGCCGCCCGCCAACCACCCCGCCCAGGCGAAGGCGGGGCGAATACGCTTACCGCCGCGCAAAACGAAGCGCTCCAGCCCTGCGGTGGCCTCCGTGAACACCGGACCGACGGGTTCGACCAGGTCACGGCGCTCATCGAGGAAGGATTCGAGCGCCGGCTGCACGGCCGCCGCGATGTCCTGGAGGGAGGTCTGAGGCGGGGCGACGGGCAGCGTCATACCTGGAAATCTATTCTCATAGGTGTGAGTGAACAAAGCCGGACCGTACTCGACCGTCTCGACGCCGTGCGCGCGAGCGGCCGAATGCCGTTCTCGGTCGAGTTCATGCCTCCGCGCGACGAGGAGGGCGAGGCCCGGCTGTGGCGCGCCGTCCGCACGTTCGAGCGGATGGACCCCGCCTTCGTCTCCATGACGTACGGCGCGGGCGGCTCGACGCGCGACCGCACCGTCCGCGTGACCGGCGAGATCGCTGAGACCACGACGCTCCTGCCGGTGGCCCACCTGACCGCCGTGAACCACAGCATCTCGGAGCTGCGTGCGCTCATGGGCTCGTACGCCGACCAGGACGTGCGCAACGTGCTGGTGCTGCGCGGCGACCCGCCGGGCGACCCGATGGGCAAGTGGGTGCGCCACCCCGAGGGCCTCAAGTACGCGAGCGAGGTCGTCGAGCTGGTGCGCGAGCTGGGCGACTTCCACGTGGGCGTGGCCGCCTTCCCCGAGGGGCACCACCGCTCTCCCGACCTGGACACCGACGTGCGGTACTTCGCGAACAAGCTGCGCGCGGGTGCCGACTACTCGATCACCCAGATGTTCTTCGACGTCGACGACTACCTGCGGCTGCGCGACGCCGTGGTGGCCGCCGACCCGGAGCAGGGCGCGAAGCCGCTGATCCCGGGGATCATGCCGATCACCTCGCTGAAGTCGGTGGTCCGCATGGCCGAGCTGTCGAACGCGAAGATCCCTGAGTCGATGCGCGCCGAGCTGCGCGCCGCCGCGGGCGACGGGCCCGAGGAGAACCGGGCCGCCGTGCGCGCCGTCGGCATCGACATCGCCACCCGCATGGGGGAGCGGCTCATCGCCGAGGGCGCGCCGGCGCTGCACTTCTGCACGCTGAACTTCGCCAAGGCCACCTCCGAGGTGCTCGAGAACCTCGGGATGCTGCCGGTCGGCGTCTAGTGCCACGATGTTCGGTCATTCGTTCCATTGATCTCGAGGACAATTGACCTGACATTCGCGCGCTACACTCCGGACAGCGCTACCCCGCGTAGCCACCCGGAGTCGACGCACCCGTGCTGCAGTCGGCGCTGATCGGGCAAGGTCCTCAGGATCCGCGGATGCGAAACCCTGTCATCCTCGTACGAGTGCGATGTCGGGCGCGGGCCGCGTCGCTGAAGGACGAACGATGACGATCGATTCCGCGGAGAAGCGCGCCGCCCGGGCCCTCGCCCGGCAGGAGGGTGTGTCCTACCGACACGCATTGGCGGCGGTGCGGGCGCGGCGTGCGTCGGACCGCATCGACGAGGTCACGAGACTTGTGATGATCGAGGCGATCGAGGGGTGTGGGATCCGGCACTGGGCGCGGACGACCTTCTGGGACGGGGTCGACGCAGCGACTCTCGTGGATCTGGGCGGCGAGGAGTATCGAGTCGATCTGGCCACTGTGCGACCGCTGGTGGCAGAGCTGATCGAGCGCGAGCCGGAGCTCGACGTTCGAGACGTCGACGGCGACGTCGCCGACGGGTTGGTGCAGTCGGCGGTGTTCGGGCTGATCCTGTACCGGCCGCTCGTTCGGCACCGCCCGGGGACGGCGCGGTACGACGGCTGACCCACGTGAGCCGTCAGCGGTTGAGCTTCTCCCGGAGCCACTGGGGCAGCTCGATGAGCGACTCCGGTTCGGCGGACTCCTGGCCCGGCTTGGGGCTGCGGTCGCGGCGGACGTAGGCGGCGCCGGCGACGATCGCGGCGGCGAGGAACGAGGTCAGGGCGGTGATCCACGCCCACTTCGTGAACGACGCGATCGACGGGTCGGCGTACTCGGCCTCGGCGGTCAGCGCCGCGGAGGTGCCGGCGTTGAGCGTCCAGGTCACGAGGTCGTCGGCCTCCTGCTGGCCGTTGGTGGCGGTGACCGGGCCGGGGAACTGCAGCGAGACGACGATGACGCCCGAGTTCGGGGCCAGCGACGAGAGGTCGGCGGTGCCGGAGAGGATCACCGTGCCGCCGGTGCGCTGCACGCGCATCTTGATCGACGCCGCCGAGGTGTCGAAGGCCTGCGAGACCACGTCGCCGACCTGGTTGAACTGGCCGAAGGTGATGTTCTGGAAGATCATCTGCGTGCCGACTTTGCCGTTCGAGTCGTACGGCTTGACCTCCGCGAGGCCCTTGAGCTCGCCGGGTGCCGCGATCTGCGGGCCCTGCGGGTTGGCGGCCGGGGTCTGCGCGGCGACGATCTTGCCGGACATCCGGTCGCCCGGGCCGGGGCTCGAGCACGCCGCGGGGGCGGCGACCAGCAGCAGGACCGCCAGCGCCGCGAGCATCCTTCGGAGAGTCACGACCGCCATCGTGCCAGGTGTCCCAGGTCGCGGGCGAGCAGCCGCGCCGCGATCCGCCCGCTCGATCCGTTCACCCCGCCTCCCGGGTGCATCGACGCGCCCGCCAGCGCGAGGCCCGGAGCGCCAGGCACGCGTCCGCCCGCCAGCTCCGGGACGGGCCGGAACAGCAGCATGTTGTGCAGCGCCATCTCCACGTGCATGACGTTCCCGCCGAGCAGGCCCAGCTCGGCTTCCAGGCTCGCGGGGGTCTGCACGAAGCGGTGCTCGATCGACGCCGCGAAGCCGGGCGCCCAGCGCTGCGTCTCCGCCACGATCCGGTCGGCCTCCGCCTCGGCGACGGCGGCCCAGCCGTCGGGGTGGCCATGCAGGGCGTACGGGTACCACTGCGCCCACAGGGTGGTGTTGTGCCGCCCGTCGGGCGCGATCGACGGGTCCAGGCCGGAGAAGGTCATCGCCAGCACCGCGGGCCGACGGGGCGCGTCCCCGGCCAGCATGTCGCCGCGGGCGCGGGCGAGGTGGCCGCGGTCGGCGACGAGCAGTCCCAGCCCCGACTGGTCCGCGAGCGGCACACCGGCGAAGGCCGGCGGTGCGGTGGTGCCCAGGCGCAGCACCATCCCCACGCCGGGCCCGACCTGGATGCCGCGGCGCCAGCGGGCGACCCGGCCGGCGTCGTAGCCGCCGCGGGCCAGCAGGTCCAGGGTGGTGAGCACGTGGCAGCCCGCGAGCACGGTGCGGGCCCGGACGGTCCGCGCACCGTCGGGCCCGCCGACGGTGACCTCCCATGCCCGGCCCGACCGGCGCAGCGCGGTGACGGGCGTCCCCAGGGCGACGGTGGCGCCGTCGGACGCGAGGCGGGAGAGGAGGGCGGCCGTGAGCGCGCCGCTGCCGCCGACCGCGCGGCCCGGCGGCAGGGTGTGCAGGAGGGCGGCGAAGCCGACCATGGGCGCGGTGCCGGGCTCGCTCATCGCGGGGCCGGACTGGGCGCCGAACCAGGCGAGGGCGGCCTTGAGTCGCTCGTCGTCGAAGTACTCGTCGAGCAGCTGGTCGCCCGAGGCGAGGTAGGTGCGCGACAGCTGCGTCAGGCTCGCGCGCCCCTTCGTGGGCCAGAAGGCGCGGCCGAGCCGCGGGGCGCTGGGGGAGGAGCCGAAGGCTGCCATGGTCGCCCGTGCGCGGGGCGCCCACTCGGCGACGAACCGGCGGTAGGCCGCGGCCTCCCGGTCCCCGCAGGCCGCGGCGATCGATGCGGTCGTGGCGTCGAGGTCCTGGCGGAAGACGATCGGCGGCTCCGTGGAGCCCGGCGGGGTGGGGGCGAAGGCCCAGGGGTCGCAGTCCAGGTAGCGCAGCCCGTGCGCCGCCAGGTCGAGTTCCTCCGCGATGCCGGTGTGCCGGAACATCAGGTGCGCCGACGAGCCGCGGTCCACGCGATAGCCCGGAAAGCGTTCGACGGTGCTGACCGCCCCGCCGGGCACGGTGTCGGCTTCGAAGACCGCGACGGAGCGGCCCTGCGCCGCGAGGTACGCGGCGCCGACCAGCGCGTTGTGGCCGGAACCGACGACAGCGACGTCGATCACGGCGCGGGCGGGACGAAGGGCAGGTCGTGGCCCAGGACGGCGAACGGGCGCGGGTCGCCGGAGAAGCGGAAGTCGCGGAGCACGTCGTAGAAGCCGGTGCGGCGGTACAGCCGCCACGCGCGGTTCTGCTCGGCGGCCACCTCCGGGGTGGAGAGCAGAACGCGCGGTTCGGGCCGGCCGGCGAGCAGTGCGCCGAGCAGGGCCGCGCCCACGCCGTGCCCCTGCGCCGCGGGGTGCACGTGCAGCTCGGTGAGTTCGAAGTAGTCGGCGGCGACGGCCTCGACCTGCTCCTGCGGCAGGCCGCGCCGGCCCAGGCCCACGCGGAGCTGGCGGTTCCACCACTGATCGCCGGCGCCGCTGTAGCCGTAGGCGATGCCGACCAGGTGGTCGACCATCCGGCCGTCGTCGGTGCGGAGCGCTTGCACGGCACCGAAGGCCGCGTATCCGGGCCGGTTGAGGTGCTCGCGCCACATGGGCAGGCGGTGCGATTCCGTGCCGGCGGGGTAGTCCATCGCGGCCACGTAGATCTGCAGGGCGGCGGGCAGCCACAGCGTGGCGTCCTGCGGCGACAGGGCGTGGATCCGTGGTTGCTGCGTCGGCACTGCGGTCACGGCTTCCTCTCCCTTGACGTCACGCACACTCACGCTATATTAGAAGTGATCGAATAATTGTTCGATCGCGGACCATCGGATTGGCGCGCATGTTCTGGCGCCGGGGCGGGGTGTCGATCCCGGTCCGCCGGGCGGGGCTGGCGCGGAACGAGGGAAGCGTTACGTGTCAGTCCCGTCCGGTACAACTCGCGGTAACAGGGTGAAGAGGCCCACGGAGCAGGAGGAAGGTCATGGTCGAATCGAAGGCACGGATCGATCTCGTCGGTTCCCGTCGCCACATGGGCGAGTCGGGCGCGGCGCGCATCCTCGATCGTGCGGATCAGTTCCTCGCCCGGGCCGGCGGCTCGCCGGCTCCGGCCGACCAGTACCGCGAGATCTACCACGCCGCGCTGCGCGGCGCGGCCGCCCTGCTGGCCGAGCGGGAGACGGGCGTTCGGCGCCCCACGCGCAACGCCTGGCTGCGGCTCGCCAAGGCGGCCCCGGGCTACGCGGAGTGGGTCGCCTACTTCACGTCGGTGTCCGGCGTCGTCGCGGCGCTCGAGACCACGGCTCGCACGGTGAGTGCCGACGAGGTCGCCGTCCTCCACGCCCGCGTGCAGACTTTCCTGAACTCCGTCGAAGCGGATCTGTGCCGGGCTGCATGATTTCTCACAGCGAACGCTCATTCTTCGACGGATGGTGGTCGTCGGGTCGCAAGCCTCGTATCATGAAGGGAGGAGTTGGACCCCATGAGTGCTGAAGGAGGGGAACGTGCCACTCTCCGAGCACGAACAGCGCATGCTCGACCAGATCGAGAGCGCGCTCTACGCCGAGGATCCGAAGTTCGCGTCGAACGTCCGCGGCGGTCGGTTCGGCGGCGCGTCGGGTAAGCGCCGCGTCATCGCCGCGATCGGCTTCGCGGTCGGATTGATGCTGCTCATCGCGGGCATGCTGCTCGGCAAGGTCGAGTACACCGTGATCGTCGGTCTCGTCGGCTTCCTGCTGATGTTCGGTTCCGTGATCTACGCGCTGTGGTCCGGTCCCTCTGCCAAGGGCCCTCGCGGCACCGTCGAGGACGACGGCTCCGTGCGTTCCCGATCGGGCCGCGGCCGCAGCGCCGGCGGTGCCCGCGCGTCCGGGCAGTCTTTCGTCGCCCGCATGGAAGAGCGCTTCCGCCGCCGCTTCCCCTGAGTTCGCAGAGCCGATGAAGCCGCCGACCTGATGGTCGGCGGCTTTTTCGTTGCGCTGTGAGCGAAATCGGCGATCGCCCACCGCGGTCGCGACGAGCCCTCGGCGGCGCCGCGGACCACTTGCGTCGTGTGCGCTTGCCGGCTCCTTGGTGAGGGTCCGGCCCTCCCGCGAGCGTTTCTGCTTCGTCATCCCGTTGCAACGCAATGACGAGGCGGAAACGTTCGCGGGAGCGGATGGGTGCGATCCGATGGGGGCGAACCGGCGTCGTACGTCGCCCATTCGCGCCGCCCTCCAGCTGCACCGCCGGCCCTGGTGCGACGCCCCCGCTGTGAATGCGCGGCTCAGCTCGACGGAGGGCCGGATTCGGTCTCGCGTGCATCGGAGCCGTGGATTCGCCGGAACGGCCTGCGCCGGACCGTCCTGTCGCCCATTCCCCACTTCTCCCCACCGGGATTCCCCACTTCTCCCCACGGCCGGCCATCCCGGCGTCCGCCATGTCTCATGAGTCCCAACCGTCGCGCAGATCGCGCGTGATCGCGCAGGTGTGACGAAGTCCGCCACGCCGGTGCGCGCCGCGTCCCCCACTTCACGCCACGGTATTGACCTGCGTCGATTCTGAGAATCCGCCGCGAAACGCGCCGCGATGTGGTTGAAAGTGGTGAATGGTGGGGTAATGTGGGGCGCACTGGAGAAAGACGCGCTAGTCTGAAGTCTCGATCCAGTGACAACCCCTCGGGGTAGGCGGGAGGTGGCCGTGATGTTCACGGGTACCTACACGCCGAAGCTCGATGACAAGGGACGGCTCACCCTCCCCGCGAAGTACCGCGAGGAACTGGCGGGTGGGCTGACGATCACGAAAGGACAGGATCGAAGCCTCACGGTGTACCCGAAGGCGGAGTTCGAGCGCATCGCCGAGAAGGCGGATGCCATCGAATGGACCGACCCCGCGGGACGCGCCTTCTACCGCAACTTCTTCGCCAGCTCGGACGACCAGCGTCCCGACTCCCAGGGTCGGATCTCGCTCTCGGCCGATCACCGTCGCTACGCAGGCCTGACCAAGGAATGCGTCGTCGTCGGATCGCGGAGGTTCCTGGAGATCTGGGACGCGGAGGCGTGGGAGCACTACCAGGCACAGCACGAAGACGACTACGCACAGCCGCAGTCCGAATCGCTCAAGGCGATCTTCTGACAACCGCGCTCTCGCGCGGCCCGGTCGAGGTGGACCGAGGCCTGCGCCCGAACCGGCCCTGACGTACTTCCCCAACGCCAGGTACGGGTCGGGCGGGGACCCCGCTCCATCCGCCAGAAACCATCGAACGCCATCGTGTGCCCTGGAGGAGTCATGTCCGACGAGTTCTTCGGTCACGTGCCGGTCCTCGCGACCCGCGTGCGTGAGCTCCTCGCCCCGGCCCTGCAGCACGACGGTGCCGTCTACGTCGACGCGACGCTCGGTGCCGGCGGCCACTCCGAGCTCATCCTCGAATCCTTCCCGCAGGCCCGCGTCGTCGGCCTCGACCGCGACAACGACGCCCACGCCATCGCCGGCGAACGGCTCGCCCGCTTCGGCGAGCGCTTCATCCCCGTCCACACCCGCTACGACGGCATGGCCGACGCCCTCGACGAACTGGGGCTCTCGCTCGCCTCGGGCGGCCCCGGCGTCGACGCGATCCTGTTCGACCTCGGCGTCTCGTCGATGCAGCTCGACCGGGTCGAGCGCGGCTTCGCCTACTCGGTGGACGCGCCGCTGGACATGCGGATGAACGCGGACGACCCGCTCACCGCGGCCGATGTGCTCAACACCTACTCCCACGGCGACCTCGCGCGGATCCTGCAGCGCTACGGCGACGAGCGATTCGCCGGCAAGATCGCCTCCGCCGTGCTCAAGGAGCGCGAGAAGGAGCCCTTCACCACCAGTGGCCGCCTCGTGGAGTTGCTCTACGCCACGATCCCCGCGCCCGCGCGGCGCACCGGTGGGCACCCGGCCAAGCGCACCTTCCAGGCGCTGCGCATCGAGGTCAACGCCGAGCTCGCGTCCCTCGAGGCCGCGGTCCCGCAGGGCCTCGACGCGCTGGCCCCCGACGGCCGGATCGTCTTCCTCAGCTACCAGTCGCTCGAGGACCGCATCGTCAAGGCCGCGCTCGCCGAGCGCACCCGGTCGACCACCCCCGCCGGGCTGCCCGTCGACCTGCCCGGCACCGGCGCGACGTTCGAACTGCTCACCCGCGGCGCCGAGCGCGCCACCGACGACGAGATCGCGGAGAACCAGCGGGCGGCGCCCGTGCGCATGCGCGCGGCCCGCCGCCTCGACACCCCCACCGACCGGACCCGCAGCACGAGGAGCGCGCGATGACCGCACCGAACGCGACCCAGGCACCGTCGACGCCGGACACCCGGACCCGGCGGGCCCCCGCGCGCCGCGACGACCGCGACACCTCCCGGCCCCGGTCGAGCTCGGCGCAGCGCGCGCTGGACCGCCGGCAGAAGCGCCTCGAGCAGCAGCGGGCCGTCCTCGACGCGGGCGGCACCCTGCGCGAGACGCCCGCCGAGCGCGCCCTGCGCCGCCACCGCGACGGCGCCGCCGCCGCGGGGCTCCTCGCGCGCCTGCCCCGGCCGACCGGGATGGTGCGCCGGGTGCCGTTCGTGCTCGCGCTCATCGCCCTGGTCTGCGCCGGTCTGGGCATGACCCTGTGGTTGTCGACGGGCAGCGCCGAGAACTCCTACGAGCTGACCCGCCGTGAGGCCGTGAACAGTTCGCTCGCCGAGAAGAAGGCGGCGCTGGAGCGCGACGTGAAGTCGGGGGAGAGCGCCCCGGGCCTCGCCGAGCGCGCCACCGCGCTCGGCATGATCCCCGCCGGCACCGTCCCTGTCCTGGTCGGCAAGGAGGGCGGCAAGGTCGCCGTGGTCGGCAAGCCCGCGCCCGCCACCGGCGCGGCCAAGCCCGCGCTCAACCCGCCCGCGCAGCGGACGGGCGACCCGAGCGGCGCCACGTCCGACGGATCCGGCACGCCGGTCGCCGGGAATTCCGGGCCCGCACCGGCAGGCGGGGAACAATTGGTCACCATGAACCCCGGCAGCCCGACCGTCGTGAACGCGCCGACGCCCGCACCGTCGGCGGCCACCCAGACCCCCGCGCAGACCCCGGCCCAGACCCCCGCCCCGAGCCCGGCGCCGCAGGCTCCGGCCCAGGGGACCGCCCGGTGACGCGCTCGCAGCGTCCGCCGACGAAGACGCGGCCCACGGCCCGCTCCGGGGCGCCGCAGCGCGGTGCCGCGGCCCCCAAGGCCGGCCACCAGTCGGCCCGCGCCCGCGTCAAGGGCGGCCGCGCCCCCGAGGTCTCCACGGCCTTCACCGGCCGCGTCCGCATCGGCGGCTGGGTGATCGTCGCGGTCTTCACCGTCATCGCCGTGTGGCTCGGCGTCGTCCAGTTCGTGCAGGCCCCGAGCCTGTCCGCGAAGGCCGAGAGCCAGCGCCAGGTCAAGGAGGTGCTGCCGGCCGTCCGCGGCTCGATCACCGACCGCGCGGGGCAGCCGATCGCCTTCACCATGGAGGCCAAGTCGCTGACCCTGCAGCCCGTCGCGGTGCGCAAGCAGATCCAGGAGAAGTACGACAAGGACGTCGAGCTGGTCAAGGAGGGCGGCGACGCCGCGAAGGGCGTGACGCCCGTCGGCGTCGACGACCGCCTGCAGCAGATCGCCAAGAAGATCGTCTCCGTCCTCGGCGACTCCGTGAACGAGCAGAAGCTGCTCGAGCAGATGCGCGGCAACGACACCTTCGTCTACCTGGCCCGTGGGGTCGACCCGGCCAAGGCCTCGGCGATCACCGACGAGTACTCCGAGGTGGGCGCCGAGCGGCAGTCGATCCGCAACTACCCGGGCGGCTCGCTCGCGGCGAACATCGTGGGCACCACCGGCTTCGAGGGGCAGGGGCTCATCGGCCTCGAGTCCTCGCTGGACTCGATCCTCGCCGGCACGGACGGCTCGCGCACGTACGACCGCGGCTCCGACGGCGCCGTCATCCCCGGCAGCACCCGCGACATCCACCCCGCCGCCAACGGCGCCCGCGTCGTGCTCACGCTCGACAACGACGTGCAGTTCTTCGTCCAGCAGGCCGTCGCGCAGGCGAAGGCCAAGTCGGGCGCGAAGAGCGTGCAGGCCGTCGTGCTCGACTCCAAGACCGGCCAGGTGCTGGCGATGGGCGTCGACAACACCTTCAACCCGTCGCACGGGATGAACAATCAGCCGGACTCGGCGCGCACCGGCAACCTCGCGGTGACCACCCCCTTCGAGCCGGGCTCGGTGAACAAGCTGATCACCGCCGTGGCCGCGATCGACGGCGGCAAGACCAAGCCCGACGAGGTGCTGCAGGTCCCCGGCCAGATCCGCATGGCCGGCGTCACCGTCAAGGACGCCTGGGCGCACGGCACCGAGCCGTACACCACCACCGGCGTCTTCGGTAAGTCCTCCAACGTCGGCACCCTGATGCTCGCGCAGCGCGTGGGGGAGAACGCCTTCGCCGACTACGTCGACCGCTTCGGCCTCGGGCGCTCCACCGGTGTGGGCCTGCCCGGCGAGTCCGGCGGCGCCGTGCCCGCCCGCAACCAGTGGTCGGGCGGCACCTTCGCCAA
Source organism: Tsukamurella tyrosinosolvens (assembly GCF_900104775.1). NCBI lineage: Bacteria > Bacillati > Actinomycetota > Actinomycetes > Mycobacteriales > Tsukamurellaceae > Tsukamurella > Tsukamurella tyrosinosolvens. Next base: position 3,366,820 of record NZ_FNSA01000003.1, on the reverse strand, counting down.
CCTGCCGATCGGTCAGGGCCTGTCGATGACGGTGCTGCAGATGGCCGGCATGTACCAGGCCCTCGCCAACGACGGGGTCCGGATCCCGCCGCGCATCATCAAGGAGGTCGACGGTGCCGCCAACCCCGCGTCCGGCGCCGAGCCGGTCCGCGTGATGAGCTCGGAGACCGCCCGCACGGTGCTCGACATGTTCCGCGCGGCGCTGCAGCGCGACCCGATGGGGTACCAGCAGGGCACCGGCGCGCCGGGCTCCGTCGAGGGCTACCAGATCAGCGGCAAGACCGGCACCGCGCAGCAGGTCGACCCGGTGACCAAGGCGTACTCCAACTCGCTGTACAACATCACCTTCGCCGGCGTCGCGCCCACGAACGATCCGCGCTTCGTCATCGGCCTGATGATGGACGCGCCCACCCGGAGCTCCGACGGCACCGGCGGCCAGTCCGCGGCGCCGCTGTTCCACGACATCGCCTCGTTCCTGCTGCAGAAGTACGGCGTCCCGCTCTCGCCGCCGTCGAAGCCGCTGACGCTGGTGGCCGGTAAGTAGTTAACCGGCGGGTAGGATCTACCGGTGCCCGAATCGACTCTCACACGCCCCGCCCACCCCCGCGGAGCCACGCCGGCCGAGGTCGCGGCGCAGGTCCCGGGCGTCACCGTCGCGGGTGCCGACGCCGGCGACCTCCGGCTGACCGGGGCCACCGTCCGCGCCCAGGACGCGCGTCCCGGCGACCTGTTCTGCGCCGTCCCCGGCACCGCGACGCACGGCGCGCGGTTCGCCGCCGGCGCGATCGAGGCGGGGGCTGTCGCGGTCCTCACCGATCCCGACGGTGCCGCCCTCCTCGCCGAGGACGGCCACGACGTCCCCGTCCTGCTGCACGACGACCCGCGCCGCGTCCTCGGCCCCGTCGCGGCCGTCGTCTACGGCGCACCGTCGACCCGGATGACGCTCGTCGGCATCACCGGCACCTCCGGCAAGACCACCACCAGCTACCTGGTCGAGGCGGCGCTCGCCGCGGGCGGCAATCCGACGGGCCTGATCGGCACCGTCGGCACCCGCATCGCCGGCGTCGACGTTCCGACCACGCTGACCACGCCCGAGGGCTCCGCCCTGCAGGGGCTGTTCGCGTCGATGGTCGAGCGCGGCGTGACCGCCGCCGTCATGGAGGTCAGCTCGCACGCGCTCGCCCAGAACCGGGCGGGCGGCACCCGGTTCGCCGTCGGCGCGTTCACGAACCTGAGCCAGGACCACCTCGACTACCACCCGACGATGGAGGACTACTTCGCCGCGAAGTCGCTGCTCTTCCTCGGGCCGGGGGCCTGCGAGCGCGCGGTGATCTGCGTCGACGACGAGTGGGGCCAGCGGATGGCCGAGCTGCGCCGCGCGGCCGATCTGCCGCTGGTGACCGTCGCGACCACCGGGCCCGCCGACTGGACCGCGGGCGAGGTGGCCGCGTACTCGGACGGCACCCAGCGGTTCACCCTCAGCGGGCCCGACGGCCAGACCTTCTCCGCCGTCGTCGGCCTGCCCGGGGCCTACAACGTCGCCAACGCTGCGCTGGCGCTCGTCATCGCCCACGAGGCGGGCATCCCGCTCGCGGACGCGGCCCGCGGCATCGGCGCCGTCGCCGTGCCCGGCCGGGTGCAGCGCATCGACCGCGGCCAGGACTTCCTCGCCGTCGTGGACTACGCCCACAAGCCGGCCGCGCTCGACGCGGTGATCGCGACGCTGCGCGGCCAGACCGCCGGCCGCATCGCCGTGGTCGTCGGCGCGGGCGGCGACCGCGACCGCGGCAAGCGCCCGCTCATGGGCGAGGCCGCGGCGAGCGCCGCCGAACTGGTGATCGTCACCGACGACAACCCCCGCACCGAGGACCCCGCCGCGATCCGCGCCGCCGTGGTCGCGGGCGCGCGTGCCGTGTCCGGCGGTGGCGAGGTCCGCGAGATCGGCGACCGCCGCGCCGCCATCGTCGAAGCCGTGAACTGGGCCCGCACCGGCGACGTCGTGCTCATCGCCGGCAAGGGCCACGAGGCCGGCCAGGAGATCAACGGCGTCAAGCACCCCTTCGACGACCGCGACGAGCTCGCGGCCGCCCTGGAGGCGCGCGCATGATCGACCTGACCCTGCGTGAGGTCGCCGCGATCGTCGGCGGCACCCTGCACGACGTGCCCGACCCCGAGGCGAGGGTCACCGGCACCGTCGAGTTCGACTCCCGCGAGATCGGCCCCGGCGGCCTGTTCCTCGCATTGCCCGGCGCCCGCGTCGACGGCCACGACTTCGCCGCGACGGCGATCGACAAGGGCGCGGTCGCCGTGCTGGGTGCCCGCCCCGTCGGCGTCCCCGCGATCGTCGTGCCCGTCTCCGGCGAGACCGACAACCGCGTTATGGCGCTGGAGAACGACACCGACGGCGCGGGCGCCGCGGTGCTCACGGCGCTGGGCGACCTGGCGGCGCACTGCACGAAGACCCTGGCCGCGGACGGTCTGACGGTCGTCGGCGTCACCGGCTCGGCCGGCAAGACGTCGACGAAGGATCTCATCGCCGCCGTGCTCCGGCCGCTCGGCGAGACCGTGGCACCTCCCGGCTCCTTCAACAACGAGATCGGCCACCCGTGGACCGCGCTGCGCGCGACCGCGTCGACGAGGTTCCTCGTGCTGGAGATGTCGGCCCGCGGCGAGGGCCACATCGCGGCGCTGGCGAAGGTCGCGCCGCCGCGCATCGGGGTCGAGCTCAACGTGGGCACGGCCCACCTAGGGGAGTTCGGGTCCCGCGAGGCCATCGCCCGCGCGAAGGGCGAGCTGGTCGAGGCGCTGCCCGCGGAGGGCGTCGCCGTGCTCAACGCCGACGACGCCGCGGTGGCCGCGATGGCCTCCCGGACCGGCGCGCGCGTGGTGTTCTACGGAACGGGTGAGGCCGAGATCGCGGCGGAGGACGTGCGCATCGACGCGCAGGCCCGCGCGACCTTCACCCTGCGCACCCCGGCGGGCACCGCGCCCGTGGCGCTCAAGGTCCACGGCGAGCACCAGGTGCACAATGCATTGGCCGCCGCGGCGGTCGGCCTCGAGTGCGGCGCGACGGTCGCGCAGGTCGCCGAGGCGCTGTCCGGCGCCGGCGCCGCCTCGCCGCGCCGGATGGACGTCTTCACCACCGACGACGGCGTCACCGTCGTCAACGACACGTACAACGCGAACCCCGACGCGATGCGGGCCGCGCTCCGCAGCCTCGTGCTCATGTCCGAGCACGACGAGGCGGGGGAGCGGCTGCCCGGCCGCGAGCGGCGCCGCACCTTCGCGGTGCTCGGCGAGATGGGCGAGCTGGGCGACGAGTCGATCGTCGAACACGACCGCCTCGGCCGGTTCCTCGTGCGGCTCGACATCACCTCGACGATCTGCGTCGGCACCTCCCGCGCCGTCCACGCCCTGTGGCAGGGCGCCGTGATGGAGGGCTCGTGGGGCAGCGAGGCCGTGCGGGTGGACACCCGCGCGGAGGCCGTGGACCGGCTCCGCGAGGAGCTCCGGCCGGGCGACCTCGTTTTGGTCAAGGCGTCGAAGTCCGAGAAGATGTGGGAGGTCGCCGAGCACCTGGGCACGGCGAGCGCGGTCAACAACGAGAACGGGGAGTCACCGAAGTGATCCAGATCCTGTTCGCGGGCGGCATCTCGCTGGCCGTGGCGATCCTGCTCACGCCCGTCCTGATCCGGGTCTTCTCCCGGCAGGGCTTCGGTCAGGAGATCCGCGTCGAGGGGCCGCAGAGCCACCAGAAGAAGCGCGGCACCCCGTCGATGGGCGGCGTCGCGATCGTCGTGGCCCTGTGGGCCGGCTACCTCGGCGCGCACCTGCTGGGCTGGAACTCCGGCCCCGGCCCCAGCGCCTCGGGCCTGCTGGTGCTCGGCCTCGCGACCTCGCTCGCGATCGTCGGCTTCCTCGACGACTTCATCAAGGTGCGCAAGCAGCGCAACCTGGGCCTCAACAAGACCGCGAAGACCGTCGGCCAGACCGTGGCCGCCCTGATCTTCGGCGTGCTCGTGCTGCAGTTCCCCAACGCCGACGGGGTGCGCCCGGCCAGCGAGTTCCTCAGCTACACGCGCGACATCAATACCATCTCGATGGGCGCGATCGTGTTCGTGATCTTCTGCTGGTTCGTCGTCTCCGCCTGGTCGAACGCGGTGAACTTCACCGACGGCCTGGACGGCCTCGCCGCCGGCTCCATGGCGATGGTGCTGGGCAGTTACGTCCTGATCAGCTTCTGGCAGTTCCGCTACGCCTGCGAGACCAAGCAGGTCGCCGGCTGCTACGACGTGCGCGACCCGCTCGACCTCGCGCTCATCGCGGTCGCCGCGGGCGGTGCCTGCCTCGGCTTCCTGTGGTGGAACGCCGCGCCCGCGAAGATCTTCATGGGCGACACCGGCTCGCTCATGCTGGGCGGCCTCCTGGCGGGCCTGTCGATCACCACCCGCACCGAGCTGCTCGCCGTCGTGCTGGGCGCGCTGTTCGTCGCCGAGATGGTCTCGGTGGTCATCCAGATCGCCGTCTTCCGCTCGACGGGCCGCCGGGTCTTCCGGATGGCGCCCTTCCATCACCACTTCGAGCTGTCCGGGTGGGCCGAAACCACGGTGATCATCCGGTTCTGGCTCCTCACAGCCATCTCCTGCGGCCTCGGCCTCGTGCTGTTCTACGCCGAGTTCCTCGGCTCGGGCGCGGTCGGCTAGATGGCGACGATCCCCGGCCCCGGCGCGCACGTCCTCGTCGCGGGCGGGGGTGTCACCGGCCCGGCCGTCGCCCGGGCCCTGCTCCGGCTCGGGGCCGTGGTCACCGTCGCCGACGGCAAGCCCGCGGCGCGGGAGAAGATCGCCGGCGAGGTGCCGGGCATCGTCGTCGCCGATCTCGACGGACACGACCCGTCCGGCTACGACCTCGTCGTGGTCGCGCCCGGCTTCCGGCCCACCGCACCCGTCGTCGTGGCCGCCGAGGCCGCCGGCGTCGAGGTGATCGGCGACGTCGAACTGGCCTGGCGCATCGACCGCTCCGGCGCCTTCGGCGCGCCCCGCGACTGGCTCGTGGTCACCGGCACCAACGGCAAGACCACCACCACCCAGATGCTCGAGTCGATCCTGCTGCACGCCGGCGTGCGCGCGGTGGCCTGCGGCAACATCGGCCGCCCGGTGATCGACGCGATCGGCGACGACGCCGACCCGCGCGTCCTCGCCGTCGAGCTGTCCTCCTTCCAGCTGCACTGGGCCCCGTCGGTGCGCCCGCGCGCCGGGGTCGTGCTCAACGTCGCCGAGGATCACCTCGACTGGCACGGCTCCATGGCCGCGTACACCGCCGACAAGGCGCGCGCCCTGTCCGGCGAGCTCGCCGTCATCGGCCTCGACGATCCCGTGGCCTCGGGCCTGCGCGGGGAGGTCACCGTCGGGTTCACCACGGGCACGCCCGGGCCGGGCGAGTACGGCGTGCGCGAGGGCGTCCTGGTCGACGGTGCCGGCGCCCCCGTCCTCCCCGCCGACGCGGTTTCGCCGCCCGGGCCCGCCGGGATCGCGGACGGCCTAGCCGCGACCGCGCTCGCGCAGGCCGTCGGCGTGACCGCCGCGCAGGCGGGGGAGGCCCTCGCCGCGTTCCGGGTGGGCGCGCACCGCGCAGAGCCCGTCGCGACGGTGCGCGGCATCACGTACATCGACGATTCCAAGGCGACCAACCCGCACGCCGCGCTCAACTCGATCGAGGCGCACGAGCGCGTGGTGTGGGTCGCGGGTGGCCAGCTCAAGGGCGCGGACATCGCGCCGCTCGTGCAGCGCGTGGCGCCGCGGCTCGTGGGCGCGGTGCTCCTCGGGCTGGATCGAGACGAAATCGCGGGTTCACTGGCGCGACACGCGCCGGATGTCCCCGTGGTTCGGGTGTCCTCGGGCGAACATAGTCCTGTGTCTCCTATGACTAATGATGCGAATCGTTCTGTAGGGACGACTGGGGCTGGCGATGTGCGAGTGTCCGGCGATGCGGATGCGGTGATGGCCGCCGTCGTCGCCGAGGCCTCCCGGATCGCCGAAGCCGCAGCGCACGACGGTGCCGCCCCCGTCGTGCTGCTCGCGCCCGCCGCGGCCTCGCTCGACATGTTCACCTCGTACGGGCACCGCGGCGACGCCTTCGCGGCCTCCGCCCGTGCGCTCGGAGACGCCTCGTGAACCGCGCCGGCAAGGCCGCCGCCGCTTCCGACACCGATTCCGATCTCGCCCCCGGCGGCGTCAACGCCCCGGAGAGTACCGAGTTCGACGCGCAGCCCCAGGACGGCGACGGGCCGGCGACGGGCTCGCGCGGCGCGGCGGGTGCCCGTGCGGCATCCACGGCGCGCACCGGCGCGGACGTCGCCCGCACCGGCGCCTCCCTGCTGCGGGGCGGCGCCGTCGGGCTCGCGACGGCCCTGCGCCGCCCGCTCGCGTCCTTCCACCTGGTGCTCGGCCTCACCGCCGTTCTCACCGTGATGGGCCTGATCATGGTGCTCTCGGCCTCGTCGGTCGAGGACATCAGTGCCACCGGCTCGCCGTGGGGCAAGTTCACCAGCCAGCTGATCTACGTCAGCCTCGGCGTGGTCGCGTTCGTCTTCGCCCTGTACCTGCGCCCCGCGCTGCTGCGCCGGGTGGCGCTCGGCGGCGTCCTCGTCTCCATCGCGCTCCTCGCGGCCGTCCTCGTGCCCGGCGTCGGCACCATGGTCGGCGGCGCGCGCCGCTGGATCGACGTGGGCGGCTTCACGCTGCAGCCCTCGGAGATCGCCAAGGTCGCGCTCATCGTCTGGGGCGCGCACCTGCTCGCGGACCGCGGCCGCAAGGGCAACATCAAGGAACTGCTGCTGCCGCTCGGCCCCGTCGTGGTGCTCATGGCGGCTCTCGTCGTCGCCGAGCCCAACCAGTCGACGGCCATGATCATCGTCGCCGTCGGCGCGATGCTGCTGTACTACGCCGGGCTGTCCTCGAAGCTCATCGCCTCGCTGCTGGTGGTCTTCGCCCTGCTCGGCATCTTCTTCGCGCTCGCGGAGGGCTACCGCTCGGCCCGCGTGCAGGCCTGGCTCGGCCGCACCGACGACGCCCTCGGCGCCAACTACCAGTCGAACCAGGCGCGGTACTCGCTCGCCGACGGCGGCCTGTTCGGCGTGGGCCTGGGCAACTCGACGGCCAAGTGGAGCTACCTGCCGAACGCGCACAACGACTTCATCTTCGCGATCATCGGCGAGGAGCTGGGCTACCTCGGCGCCGGCGTGGTCATCCTCATGTTCGGCATCCTCACCTGGGTGGGCATGCGGATCGCGCGCCGCGTCGCCGATCCCTTCCTGCGCCTCATGGCCGCTTCGATCACCACGCTCGTCGCGCTGCAGGCGATCATCAACATGGGCTACGTCGTGGGGCTGCTGCCCGTGACCGGCATCCAGCTGCCCCTGCTCTCCGCGGGCGGCAACTCGGTGATCCTCGTGCTGTTCATGATGGGGCTGCTCGCGAACGCCGCCCGGCACGAGCCGGAGGCGATCGCCGCGCTGGCCGGCGGCCGCGAGGGCCGCACCGGCCGGCTGCTGCGCCTGCCCAAGCCGCTGCCCTACATCCCGCCCCGCCCCGAGCGTCCCGCAGGCCGCGGGCCCGCCCCGCGGCAGGGCCGCCCGGCGCCCGCACGACGTGGGCCTTCGCAACCCGCGGCACCGTCGCCGTACGATCGACACCCGTACGGTGACGAGAGCCTGGGCCGACGCCGGGCACCCCGTCGGGACCTCCCGCCGATGCGGCCGCAGGGCCGCGGCGGGGATCCCTGGCGGGGCGAGCGCGCCGGACAGCAGCGGAACGCGCCGCAGCAGCGGCGCCGAGGACAGGAAAAGGGCAGACGGGCGTGGTGAGTTCTTCTCGAGCGGTTTCGGTGGTGGTGGCCGGTGGCGGCACCGCAGGACACATCGAACCCGCCCTGGCGGTGGCCGACGCCGTCCGGGCACTGCGCCCCGACGCCGAGGTCACCGCTCTCGGCACGCCGAAGGGGCTCGAGGGCCGCCTCGTCCCGGAGCGCGGCTACCCGCTCGCCATGATCCCGCCGGTCCCGCTGCCGCGGAAGCCCGGCAAGGACCTGGCGAAGCTGCCCTTCACGCTCGCCGGCGCGGTCCGCCGCACCCGGACGGTGCTCCGCGAGACGGGCGCCGACGTCGTCGTCGGTTTCGGCGGCTACGTCGCGCTGCCCGCGTACCTCGCCGCGCGCAGCATGGGCGTGCCCATCGTGATCCACGAGGCCAACGCCAGCGCGGGCGTCGCGAACAAGGTCGGCGCGAAGCTCGCCACCAAGGTCTTCGCTGCGGTCCCCGGTTCCGGCGTGCCCGCCGAAGTGGTCGGCATCCCCGTCCGCGCCTCCATCACCGGGCTCGACCGCGCGGCCCTGCGCGCCGAGGCCCGGGCCCACTTCGGGCTCCCCGCCGACGGGCCCGTCGTGCTCGTCTTCGGCGGCAGCCAGGGCGCGGTCCGCCTCAACGACGGCGTCGTCGGCGCCGCCCGGGACCTCGCCGACGCCGGCATCGGCGTGCTGCACGCCTACGGCCCCAAGAACTCCGTCGACGTCGACGTGCCCGGCTACGTCGCCGTCCCCTACCTGTCCCGTATGGACCTCGCCTACGCCGCCGCCGATCTGGCCGTGTGCCGGTCGGGGGCGATGACGGTGGCGGAGGTCGCCGCCGTCGGGCTGCCCGCGGTCTACGTGCCCCTCGCGCACGGCAACGGCGAGCAGGCCCTCAACGCGCAGCCGGTCGTCGCCGCGGGCGGGGGACTGCTCGTCGACGACGCCGCCTTCACCCCGGAACTCGTGCGCGAGACCGTCGTCCCGCTCGCGGGCGACGCCGAGCGGCTCGCCGCCATGAGCGCCGCGGCCGGCGGCACCGGGCATCGCGACGCGGCGGGCACCGTCGCGGCGGCGGCGCTGGCACTGGCACAGGAGAGGCGGACGCGGTGACGGAGTCGACAGGAGCGCTGCCCGATCGGCTGCAGCGCGTCCACATGGTGGGCATCGGCGGCGCCGGCATGTCCGGCATCGCGCGGATCCTGCTGGCCCGCGGCGGGCAGGTGTCGGGTTCCGACGCCAAGGAGTCGCGCGGCGTCATCGCGCTCCGGGCTCGCGGCGCGCAGGTCCAGGTGGGGCACAGCCCCGAGGCGCTCGACCTGCTGCCCGGCGGCCCGACGGTGGTCGTGACCACCCATGCCGCCATCCCGAAGGACAACCCCGAGCTGGTCGAGGCGCAGCGCCGCGGCATCCCGGTGATCCTGCGGCCCGAGGTGCTCGCCGACCTCATGGACGGCTACCGCACCCTGCTGGTGAGCGGCACCCACGGCAAGACGTCCACCACGTCGATGGCGGTGGTGGGCCTGCAGCACTGCGGCGCCAACCCGTCCTTCGCCGTGGGCGGCGAGCTCAACGAGTCCGGCACCAACGCCTTCCACGGCACGGGCGACGTCTTCGTCGCCGAGGCCGACGAGTCCGACGGCTCGCTGCTGCAGTACGCGCCCGACGTGGTGGTCGTCACCAACGTCGAGGCCGATCACCTCGACTTCTTCGGTTCCGAGGAGAAGTACGTCGCCGTCTTCGACGCCTTCACCGAGCGGATCCGCCCCGGCGGCACCCTCGTCGTGTGCCTCGACGACCCGGGCTCGGCGGCGCTCGCGCAGCGCACGCACGCCGCGCTGCGCGCCCGCGGCGTCCGTGTGCTCGGCTACGGCGAGGGCGTCCACCGCGACCTCGCGCCCGACGTGACGCTGATCGCGCAGCTGCTGGACTACAAGCCGCGCGCCGAGGGCGGCATGCTCAAGGTCCGCTTCTCCGACGAGAACCGGGACGTCACCGAGCGGGCGATCCTGCTCTCCGTGCCCGGGAAGCACATGGCGCTCAACGCGATCGCCGCGACGATCGCCGTCGTCAGCACGGGGCAGCCCACCGCGAAGGTGATCGAGGGCATCGAGGCCTTCGGCGGCGTGCACCGCCGGTTCCAGCTGCGCGGCACCGAGCAGGGCGTGCGGGTCTTCGACGACTACGCGCACCATCCGACCGAGGTGCGCGCGGTCCTCACCGCGGCGGCGGAGATGGTCGCCAAGCAGACCGGGCCGGGCCGCGTGATCGTCGCCTTCCAGCCCCACCTGTACTCGCGGACCGAGCAGTTCGCCGCCGAGTTCGCCGAGGCGCTCAGCCTCGCGGACGAGGTCGTGGTGCTGGACGTCTACGGCGCGCGCGAGGCGCCGCTGCCGGGCGTCACGGGGGAGCGGATCGCCGAGAAGGTGACCGCCTCCGTGCACTACGTGCCGAGCCAGGCCGAGGTGGCCGGCGTGGTCGCCGGCCTCGCGAGCCCGGGCGACGTGGTGATCACCATGGGCGCGGGCGATGTGACCATGCAGGGCCCGACGATCCTCAACACGCTGGCGCAGCGCGGCGCCGAGGCGGGCGCGTGAGTTCTCCTGCGACGCGCAGGCGCGTGCCGGGGCTGCGGCGTCTGCTGCTGGTCCTGCTCGCGCTCGCCGTGGTGGCGGGACTCGCTGCGGCGGCGTACTTCTCGCCGCTGCTCTCGGCGCGCGACGTCTCCGTGACCGGTGCGACCAACGCGCCCGCGGATCGGGTCGCGAAGGTGGTGGAGCCGCTCAAGGGGCGTCCGCTGCTGCAGATCACGCCCGGCCAGCGCGACGCGTACGCGGCGCAGGTTATCGCGGTGAGCCCGTGGATCGACCGCGCCACCGTCACCGTGTCGTACCCGTCGACACTGGTCGTCGAGGTCACCGAGCGCGAGGTCGTGGCCTACGCGCAGAGGCCCGCCGGCACGGTGCTCGTGGACGCCAAGGGCGTGCCCTTCATCAAGGTGGGGGAGCCGCCCATCCTCACGCCCAAGCTCGTCGTCGACGACCCGAAGACCGACGACCCCGCGACGGCCTCGTCGATCGCGGTCCTCAAGTCGCTGCCGCCGGACCTGCACGGGCAGGTCGTCGAGATCGGGGCGGATTCGCCGGCCAACGTGCGCTTCGTGCTGCGCGACAAGCGGGTCGTGTACTGGGGCGACGACCAGCGGGCCGCGGACAAGACCGCGGCGCTGCGCATGGTGCTGACGCGCCCCGGCAAGGAGTTCACCGTGATCAACCCGGACATGCCGACCACCCGCTGAGGGTGTTCTTCCCCTCACCGAGAACGTTTTTCCCGACACGCCCGCGCGCTTGCACGGCAAGCGGCGCACCGCCCTCTACCTTGGTTTCAGACCAGCTACTTGACATAACTTTAAGCCTTCTGTTGAGGTTTAGGGTTCGTCTCAGAAGCAACAGACTTCACATCAGGGGAAAGGCGAAACATGACCGCCGCGCACAACTACCTCGCCGTAATCAAGGTCGTCGGCATCGGCGGCGGCGGCGTCAACGCCGTGAACCGGATGATCGAACAGGGTCTCAAGGGCGTCGAGTTCATCGCGATCAACACCGACGCCCAGGCGCTCATCATGAGCGACGCCGACGTCAAGCTCGACGTGGGCCGCGACTCGACCCGGGGCCTCGGCGCCGGCGCCGATCCCGAGGTGGGCCGCAAGGCCGCCGAGGACGCCAAGGACGAGATCGAGGAGCTCCTCAAGGGCGCCGACATGGTCTTCGTCACCGCGGGCGAGGGTGGCGGCACCGGCACGGGCGGCGCGCCCGTCGTCGCGAGCATCGCCCGTAAGCTCGGCGCGCTCACCGTGGGCGTGGTGACCCGCCCGTTCACGTTCGAGGGCGCTCGCCGCGGCAAGCAGGCCGAGCAGGGCATCACCTCGCTGCGCGAGTCGTGCGACACCCTCATCGTGATCCCGAACGACCGGCTGCTGCAGCTGGGCGACGTCAGCGTCTCGGCGCTCGACGCCTTCAAGAGCGCCGACGAGGTGCTCCTCAACGGTGTCCAGGGAATCACCGACCTGATCACCACTCCGGGTCTGATCAACGTCGACTTCGCGGACGTCAAGAGCGTCATGTCGGGCGCCGGCAGCGCGCTCATGGGCATCGGCTCGGCCCGCGGCGAGGGCCGCGCGCTCAAGGCCGCGGAGGCCGCCGTGAACTCGCCGCTGCTGGAGACCTCGATGGAGGGCGCGCACGGCGTGCTCATGTCCATCGCGGGCGGCAGCGACCTGGGCCTGTTCGAGATCAACGAGGCCGCCTCGCTGGTGCAGGGCGCCTCGCACGAGGACGCGAACATCATCTTCGGCACCGTGATCGACGACAATCTGGGCGACGAGGTCCGGATCACCGTCATCGCCGCGGGCTTCGACGGCGGCGCCCCCGCGCGCCGCCCGGTCACCCGCATCGGCGGTCAGCACACCGCGGTCGAGCAGCAGCCGGCGGCCGAGCCGGAGGACGCGCGTCGCGGTAACCCGTTCGGCGCGCGCCCGGCCCGGGCCAACGACCCGTTCTCGGCCGCTCCTGCGGGCCGCGAGACGCGTTCGGACGACGACTTCGACCTCGACGTCCCGTCCTTCCTGCAGAACCGCCGCTGAGGTACTGACACCGACGGCGCTCCCGGCTCTGCCGGGGGCGCCGTCAGTAGTCTTGTGACATGACTGATCCCGCGAACGCTCCTGTCACTGCGCACCGCGTCCGGCGAGTGACCACCACTCGCGCGGGCGGTGCCTCGCAGGCCCCGTACGACACGTTCAACCTGGGCGATCACGTCGGCGACGATCCCGCCGCCGTCGCCGCCAACCGGCTGCGCCTCGAGCGCGAGATCGGCGTCGAGCCCGGACACGTGGTGTGGATGGAGCAGATCCACAGCCGGAACGTCACCGTCGTCGACGGTCCGCGTGCGGAGCCCGTCGAGGCAACGGACGCGCTCGTGACGACGGTGCCCGGACTCGCTCTCGCCGTGCTCACCGCCGACTGCGTCCCGATCCTGCTCTCCGACGACGAAGCCGGCGTGCTGGCCGCGGTCCACGCGGGCCGCGTCGGCGCCCGGATCGGCATCGTGCCCGCCGTGATCGACACGATGCGGGAGCTGGGTGCGCGCCCCGAGCGGATCGGCGCTTTCCTCGGACCCGCGGCCAGCGGCGCGAAGTACGAGGTCCCCGCCTCGATGGCCGCCGACGTCGAGCAGCACCTGCCGGGCAGCCGCTGCCGCACCGAGAAGGGCACCGACGGGCTCGACCTGCGCGCCGGCATCCGTCGTCAGCTGCAGGGACTGGGCGTCGCGGCGGTCGCCGAGGACCCGCGGTGCACCATCAGCGATCCCACGCTGTTCTCGCATCGCCGGGGCGCGCCGACGGGGCGCCTGGCCTCGGTGATCTGGATCGACACACCGAAATGACATCGATGGGATTCGTGCGCGTGTCGGAACCGCCATTCGCCCGTCTTCCCTACTAATCTCACTTCCATAACGACAGTCACAACCGTCACACCAGCCCATGCAGGCGCCGAGGAAGGGCAAAGATGAGCACTCTGCACAAGGTCAAGGCGTACTTCGGGATGGTTCCGCTGGATGCCTACGACGACGGATACGTCGACGAGGGCACCCCGCAGCCGCGCGGCCGCCGCAGCCTCGACGACGATTTCGACGACTACCGCGGCGAGCGCGGCTACGCCTACGACGGCCGCCGCGCCGACGAGTACGACGCGTACGAGCCCGCCTACGCGGACGGCTACGACGCCCGCGGCGCCGCCTACGACGATCGCTACGACGCCGGCTACGAGCGGGGCTACCGCGAGCCCGCCCGCGCGCCGCTGCCGCGCCTGGAGCCGCTGCGGGACGTCTCGCGCTCCGTCGCCCCGTCCACCCGCGGCGCGTTGGCGATGGACACCCGCGCCGATGTGCTGAGCCAGGAGAACCCGATGTCCCGCATCACCACGCTGCGTCCCACCTCGTACGAGGAGGCGCGCACGATCGGTGAGCGCTTCCGCGAGGGTATTCCGGTGATCATGGACCTCACCGCGATGGACAACGCCGACGCCAAGCGACTGGTCGACTTCGCCGCCGGCCTGACCTTCGCGCTGCACGGTTCGTTCGACCGGATCACCACCAAGGTGTTCATGCTGGCCACGGCCGACGTGGACGTCACGGCGGAGGACCGGGCGCGGATCGCGGAGACCGGCTTCTACAACCGCTGACGGATTCGGGCAGACTGTACAGGTGCAAGCATTCTGGCTCGTCGTCTACACGCTCCTCTCGATCTTCTGGTTCCTCCTCATCGTTCGGCTCGTGGTCGAGGTGGTGAAGTCCTTCGCGCGGGAGTGGTTCCCGAAGGGGATCGTCGCCCTGATCCTCGAAGCAGTGTTCACCGTCACGGATCCGCCGCTGAAGGCGCTCCGCAAGGTGCTGCCGTCTCCGCAGCTGGGGCCGATCCGGCTGGATCTGTCGTTCATCGTGCTGTTTCTGCTGGTCGCGATCGCGCAGCGGATCGTCGGCGGACTCGCGGTTTAGTTCGGTTCCGGCCGACTCCGACGCGGAGAATCGGACATTTCATTGCGTGATTGTTGGGTGATGAGGAACAAACGGGTCTGGTGTGACAGGATGTGCACTAGTTACAGTGTTGGTCCGAGTGACTTGAGATCTGTCGAGCAGCCGAATTGAGGGGAAACGACCTATGAAGCTGACACCCGCCGACGTGCGGAACGTGGCGTTCAGCAAGCCGCCGATCGGAAAGCGCGGCTACAACGAGGACGAGGTGGATCAGTTCCTCGATCTGGTCGAGACCGAGCTCGCTCGGCTGATCGACGAGAACAACGATCTGCAGCAGCGCAACACCGAGCTCGAGCGCGAGCTCGGCGAGGCCCGCGCCGGTGGCGGCGAGCAGCCGTCCGCGGATAGCACCGTCGCGTTCGCGTCGCCGACGCCGAACGCTCCGGCCGTCGCCGAGCCGGCTCCGGCCGCCGCTGCGGCACCGGCCACCACCGAGGAGGCGCACGTGCGCGCCGCCAAGGTGCTGGGCCTGGCGCAGGAGACCGCCGACCGCCTCACGAACAACTCGCGTTCCGAGGCCGAGAAGCTGGTCTCGGACGCGCGCGCCCAGTCGGAGGCCATGGTCACCGACGCCCGGCAGAAGGCCGAGGCCATGGTGGCCGACGCCCGCCAGCGCTCCGACGCGCTGCTCGCCGACGCGCAGACCCGCTCGGAGAACCAGCTGCGCCAGGCGCAGGAGCGCTCCGACGCGCTGCAGGCCGAGGCCGAGACGAAGCACACCGAGATCATGACCACCATCAACCAGCAGCGCACCGTGCTGGAGGGTCGGATCGAGCAGCTCAAGACGTACGAGCGCGAGTACCGCACCCGCCTCAAGACCTACCTCGAGGGGCAGCTCGAGGAGCTGCAATCGCTGCGCAGCGCCGCCCCGGTCGATCACGGCCAGGGTCGCGGTGGCGACTTCAACGATCCCGGCAACGCCGCCGGCGGCAACCAGCAGTACAAGTAGCCGCTGGTACCAGCCGGTACTAGGGCGGAGTTCTCATGCTGCTAGCCGCACTGGGGGCGACGATCATCGGGTTCATCCTGCTGATCGTCGCCCTGGTCACGGCCAATCTCTGGCTCGCCATCGCGTGCGTCGTGGTCTCGGTGATCGGCGTCGGCCTGCTGCTCGGCGACGTTCTCACCTACCGCCGCGGCGAACGCGACAAGGCGGACCGGGCCGCGCCCTGGAGCCCCGGCGACCGGGACGACGAGGACGCGGACGACGAGGACGCGGCGCCGTCGAGCCGTCCGGCTCGCGCCGCCACGCCGTCCACGAGCGACGACGAAGAAGAGGCCGCGCCGGCCCCCGTCGACGACGCGACGCGCGAGGCGGGCACCGTCGGGCACGAGGAGTTCGGTCACCACGACGACGACGCGAACCCGACCACGCAGTTCGCGATGGGCCCGCTCGGCGGGCCGACGGGCTGGGAGCACGAATCGCCGGCCGACACGGACGACGAGGCCACCCGCGGACTGTTCGCGCCGGGGAAGTACGACCCGGACATGACCGATCAGATCCCGCAGATCCGGATCGATCAGGCGTGGGGCACGGAGTGGACCCCGCCGCAGGAGCCGGAGTCGGAAGATCCCGGCAAGAAATGACGTTGCACGATTAGCTATCCTTGGTGGTAGCACTGCGTTGATCCGGCCATCACCGGGGAGCATCCGGAAGAACGGGCGGATTCCGCCCCAGTAGAACCGGACGGTGGGGCCCGTCACAGCCCGTGTCAAGAGCGGCGCAGCCCTTCCCGGGAGGCGCAAGCGGGGTGGTACCGCGGTACCCGGCCGAGGGTCGGGGATCGTCCCCGTGCTGGTAGTAGACGGCACGAGGAGTCACCGTGAGCAGCAAGCGCCCCTATCCGCTGGTCGACATGACCCGCGACGACGACAGCCCCGCCAAGACGGGTACGCCGTCGTTCCCCGACCTCGAGGAGCGCGTCCTCGCGTACTGGGCCGAGAACGACACCTTCCGCCGGACGATCGCGAACCGCGCCGACGCGGAGGAGTTCGTCTTCTACGACGGTCCGCCCTTCGCCAACGGCCTGCCGCACTACGGCCACCTGCTGACGGGCTACGTCAAGGACCTCGTCCCGCGGTATCAGACGATGCGCGGCAAGAAGGTCGACCGCCGGTTCGGCTGGGACACCCACGGCCTGCCCGCCGAGCTCGAGGCCGAGCGTCAGCTGGGGATCAGGGACAAGTCCGAGATCGAGACCATGGGCGTGGAGAAGTTCAACGACTACTGCCGCACCTCGGTGCTGCGGTACACCGAGGAGTGGCGCCAGTACGTCACCCGCCAGGCCCGCTGGGTGGACTTCGACAACGACTACAAGACGCTCGACCTGGACTTCATGGAGTCGGTCATGTGGGCGTTCAAGACCCTCCACGAGAAGGGCCTGATCTACCAGGGCTACCGTGTGCTGCCGTACTCCTGGTACGAGCAGACGCCGCTGTCGAACCAGGAGTCCAAGCTCGACGACGCCTACAAGATGCGGCAGGACCCGGCGGTCACCGTCGGGATGCCGTTGCGCACCAAGGGCACCCCGCTCGAGGCGCTCGACGGTGTCGAGGCGCTGATCTGGACCACCACGCCCTGGACGCTGCCGTCGAACCTCGCGATCGCCGTGCACCCGGACCTCGACTACGTGCACGTCACCGGCGCGGACGGCAAGGACTACCTGCTCGCCGAGGCACGGCTGGGCCAGTACGCCCGCGAGCTGGGGGAGTCGCCCGAGGTCAAGGGGACGTACAAGGGGCGTGACCTCGAGTTCGCCGCCTACGAGCCGCCCTTCGACTTCTTCGCCGGGCATCCCAAGGCGCACGTGACGCTGCTCGCCGATTACGTGACCACCGACTCCGGCACCGGCGTGGTGCACCTCGCGCCCGCGTTCGGTGAGGAGGACATGGACCTCGCCACCGGCAAATACGGCATCGAGGTCGTGCAGCCGCTGGACCCGGGCGGGAAGTTCACCTCCGCGGTGCCGCCGTACGAGGGGCTGCAGGTCTTCGACGCCAACCCGGTGATCGCGAAGGACCTCAAGGCCAAGGGACGGCTGCTGCGCCACGAGACCATCGAGCACAGTTACCCGCACTCCTGGCGCTCGGGCCAGCCGCTGATCTACATGGCCGTGCCCTCGTGGTTCGTCGAGGTCACCAAGATCATCCCGCGCATGCTGGAGCTGAACCAGGACATCACCTGGAACCCCGCGCACATCCGCGACGGCCAGTTCGGCAAGTGGGTCGAGGGCGCGCGCGACTGGAACATCAGCCGCAACCGGTACTGGGGCGCCCCCATCCCGGTGTGGGTGTCCGACGACCCCGCGTACCCGCGCGTCGACGTGTACGGCTCGCTCGACGAGCTGGAGCGCGACTTCGGCGTGCGCCCGACGAACCTGCACCGCCCGTACATCGACGAGCTGACCCGGCCGAACCCCGACGACCCGACCGGGAAGTCGACGATGCACCGCGTCCCCGAGGTGCTGGACTGCTGGTTCGAGTCGGGCTCCATGCCCTTCGCGCAGGTCCACTACCCGTTCGAGAACCAGGAGTGGTTCGACAGCCACTTCCCCGGCGACTTCATCGTCGAGTACAACGGGCAGACCAAGGGCTGGTTCTACAACCTGCACGTGCTGGCGACGGCCCTGTTCGACAGCGCCGCCTTCCGCACGGTCGCGGCGCACGGCATCGTGCTGGGCCACGACGGACTGAAGATGTCGAAGTCGAAGCGGAACTACCCGGATGTCAACGAGGTCTTCAACCGCGACGGTTCCGACGCGATGCGCTGGTTCCTCATGGCCTCGCCCATCCTGCGCGGCGGCAACCTCGTGGTGACGGAGCAGGGCATCCGCGACGGCGTGCGGCAGACGCTGCTGCCGCTGTGGAACGCCTACTCGTTCCTGCAGCTGTACGCGGAGCGGCCGGCCACGTGGCGCACCGACTCGCAGGACGTGCTGGATCGCTACATCCTCGCGAAGCTGGCGCAGACCCGCGACACGATGACCGAGGCCCTGGATACCTGCAACATCGCCGACGCCTGCGAGGAGCTGCGGCTGTTCGTCGACGCGCTGACCAACTGGTACGTGCGCCGCTCGCGGGCGCGGTTCTGGGACGGCGCGGACTCCGGCGCGTTCGACACGCTGTACACCGTGTTGGAGACCACGTGCCGGCTCGCGGCGCCGCTGCTCCCGATGGCCAGCGAGGCCATGTGGCGCGGCCTCACCGGCGGGGAGTCGGTGCACCTGACGGACTGGCCCGCGGCGTCGGACCTCCCGGCCGACCCCGAGCTGGTCGCCGCGATGGACGAGGTCCGCGACGTCTGCTCGGTGGCCTCCTCGGTGCGCAAGGCGAACAAGCTGCGTGTGCGGCTGCCGCTGCACACGCTCACCGTCGCCGGGCCGGGCGCGGAGAAGCTCGCGCCCTTCGCGTCGATCATCGCCGACGAGGTGAACGTGCGCGACGTGCAGGTCTCGCCCGACGCCGACGCGTTCGGCCGCGTCGAGATCGCCGTCAACGCCCGCGCCGCCGGGCCGCGCCTGGGCAAGGACGTGCAGACGGTGATCAAGGCCGTCAAGTCCGGTGACTACACCGTCGCCGACGGCGTCGTGACCGCCGCGGGGATCGCGCTGCAGGACGGCGAGTACACCCGCAAGCTGGTCGCGGCCGCGCCGGACTCCACCGCGGAGCTGCCCGACGGTGCGGGGCTCGTGGTGCTCGATCTCTCGGTCGACGCCGAGCTCGAGGCCGAGGGCTGGGCCAAGGACCGCATCCGCGAGTTGCAGGAGGCGCGCCGGGCCGCCGGCCTCGACGTGAGCGACCGGATCGCGCTGGTGCTCGACGTCCCCGCCGAGCACGCCGCGGCGGCACAGACGCACCGGGAGCTCATCGCGGGCGAGGTGCTCGCGACGTCGCTCGAGTTCGGTTCGCTCGACGGGGACGCCGACGCTGTCGACCTGGGCGACGGCGTGCGGGCCCGCCTGACTCGCGCCTGAGCGACGTCGCGCCGTGGCCGAGGCGGACCGGGTGGGGTCGGTCGATGCGGAGCGGAGCGCCCGGTGGGTGCTCCACTTCGACATGGACGCCTTCTTCGCGTCCTGCGAGCAGCTGACCCGGCCCACCCTGCGCGGTCGTCCCGTGCTGGTGGGCGGGCTCGGCGGCCGCGGCGTGGTGGCGGGGTGCTCGTACGAGGCGCGGGTCTTCGGCGCGCGATCCGCGATGCCGATGCACCAGGCGCGCAGGCTCGTCGGCGCGGCCGCGGTGGTGCTGCCCCCGCGCGGCGCGCTGTACGGGACGGTGAGCCGGCGCGTCTTCGCGACGGTGCGGGAGCTCATCCCCGTCGTCGAGACGCTGTCGTTCGACGAGGCCTTCGGCGAGCCGGTCGAGCTCGCCGGGGCCTCCACCGATGAGGTGACCGCCTTCGCCGAGGAGCTCCGGCGCCGGATCCGCGAGGAGACGGGGCTCGTCGCCTCCGTCGGCGCGGGGGCGGGGAAACAGGCCGCGAAGATCGCCTCCGGTCTCGCCAAGCCCGACGGGGTGTCCGTCATCCCACCCGCCGCCCAGGAGGCGATGCTGTACCCGCTGCCGGTGCGCAAGCTCTGGGGCATCGGTCCGGTGGCGGGGGAGCGGCTGTCCCGCTTGGGGATCGACACCATCGGGCAGTTCGCGGCGATGAGCGAGGTCGAGGTGGTCTCGGTCCTCGGCGTCACGCTGGGGCCCGCGCTGCACCGGCTGGCCCGCGGCGAGGACGACCGGCCGGTGGCGGTGAACGGCGAGGCGAAGTCGATCAGCGCGGAGCACACTCTCGAGACCGACGTGACCACCATGAACGCGCTGCGGCGGGAGATCGACCGCAGCGCCGAGCACGCGCTGCGGCGGCTGCGCCGGGACGGGCGCGGGGCGCGGACCGTCGTGCTCAAGCTCAAGCGGTCCGACATGTCCCTGCTCACCCGGTCCGCGACCCTGCCGTCCGCCACGACCGACGGTGCCGTGCTCACCGCGACCGCCCAGCGCCTCGCGCTCGACCCGATGGAGATCGGCGGCCTGAGGCTCGTCGGTGTCGGCTTCTCCGGGCTGAGCAGCGTGGAGCAGTTCGCGCTGTTCGGTGACGAGAGCGACAGGAACGACGAGGCCTCCGGGGCGGCGGACGAGGTCGCAGACGACGACGGCGGTGTCGACCCGGCCGAGGTCCAGATACCTGTCGTGGGGTGGCGCCCCGGCATGGACGTGCGCCACCCCGAGTTCGGCCACGGCTGGGTGCAGGGCGCCGGCCACGGCGTGCTGTCGGTGCGCTTCGAGACCCGGAGCTCCGGCGCCGGCCGCATGCGCAGCTTCAAGGCCGACGACCCCGACCTGCGCGAGGCCGACCCCCTCGACTCCCTCGACTGGCCCGCCGAACACCTGCGTGTCGACGAGGACGACGAGGACTGAGTCATTCGCCGTACGCTGCGAACCCGGCGTCGATCGTGCGCCTCAGCTCGGCCCGCTCGGGTTCCTTCATCCAGTCCATGAGGGCGAACTTCTGGTAGTACGTGTCAGCGGTGAAGTCCTGGCCGAGAAGATAGGGCCGGGTGCAGTAGTCGAAACCGGATTCTCCGATGTACACGTCGTTTTCGGCGCAGTATCTCGTGAGGCCCTCGGCGATGTGCCATACGTCGCCGTCGAACCAGAAGACTCCGCTTGCGACGAGTACGGTGCCGAGCGATTCGTCGGAGAAGTCGATGAAGCCGGTAGCGGCGGAGTCACGCAGAACGAGCTCCATGAGATCGGTCGGCACCCCGTCGTAGAACCCCCGCTGGACGATCAGCTCCTCATTGATGACGTTGAGGAGCCCCTCGTGTTCATACGTCAGGAGCAGGACCCGTCCGTCGTCGGAGAATTGCCACGCCGTGTTCTGACCACCGCCGTCCTCCCATACGAACAGGCCATTCTCGACGGGAGATGGCTCGAGGAAGTCATCGATCATCTCGATGAGCGCGGCGCGGCGCTGGAGCTCGGGGATGGGCGTCCGTTGCAGTGCGTCCCAGTTGTCCACTCGACGATCATGCCGGACCACGCCGGCGCGCACCGTCACGCGGCACCATCGAGTTCGGTCGGTGCGGCACTGTGCCAGGCGTCTTCCTGGTCGTGCTCCTCAAGAAGTGATTCGAGGATGGGCGGGCCATGAGGGCCGTCGAGGATCGCGGCGATGTCGTCGTGGATCGTGCCGACGCACTTCTCGTACCGGACGCGGAGTTCCTCGCTGCGCCACAGGTTCCGGAGCTCGGCGCACCGGGCGCGCCACCGTTCGAGGGCGTGCCGGTAGAGCTCGTCGGCGTGGTGCGTGTGGTTCACCCGGTGCTCGTGCGACGGGTCCGCGGTGCGGCGCCAACCGGTGCGGCCGGCGAACTCACCTGCACGGACCGTGATGGTGTCCCAACCCCGCGGGAAGTCGCCGGTGTCGGGGGTGACCTTCCCGTGGTGCGCGTCGCAGGCCAGCGTCAGGCAGGTGATGTCGGTGGCGCCGCCGTCGGCCCACTCGGTGATGTGGTGCACCTGGCAGCGGGTGGCGGGCGCGTCGCATCCGGGTGCGGTGCAGCCCTTCTCGGCGCCGTACAGCGCGATCCGTTGATCAGCAGAGGCGAGGCGCTTCTCGCGCCCGAGGAACAGCGGCCGCGACGCGAGGTCCAGGACCAGGACGTACTTCGGATTGGTGCCCATCATGCGCAGCGCGTCGGCGACCGGGAGCCTGCCGCCGGTCGCGGTGGTGGCGACGCCGGTCTCCGTCTCGAGCTGGTCGATGCCGAGCGTGATGATCGGTACACAGGGCACGCCGCGATGCTGCCCGAGCCCGCCGGACGCGATGGCGAGCCCCAGCGCGGTCACCAGTGCGTCGTGGTTGCGTTGCGGGGTGGTGCGCCGGTCGCGCTTCGCCGCCGCTTTCACCGCGTCCTGATCCGCCAGGTCCACGGGATCGTCCGCGTCCGCGGGATTGTTCACGCCGGGCCGCGCGAGCTTCTCCAGGATCGTGTCCAATAGTACGCGGCCCTCGGGGGTCAGGTCGCCGCCGAACGAGGTCATCAGGTCGTCGTCCTGCATGCCCACGGTGAGCCCGCGGGCGCGATCGACGACGTCGGAATCGGGCTCCGCCCCATCGGGATCGAGGTGTGCGAGCGCGAGGGCGCCGATCACGGCGAGGTCCTCGGGCGTGACGTCCGCGGCGGCGGTGACGAGCACGTCCTCGAGGATCGCGGCCTGGTCGGGCCGGATCGTCCTGCGGCACTTCGCGAAGACGTGCTCGATCGCGAGGGCGTGACGATCGGAGATCGTTCCGTCGCGCTGCGCCTCGGCGACGAGCGCATACCGCGGCTCGGGGCACACGCCGTGCCCGTGCTGGGGAGCGCGGTCCCGCGCGCCGTGGATCCGGTCCCGCGCCTCGCCGCCCGCGAGGCGGAGCCGCTGCACCAGCAGCTCCTTCATCCCGGTGTACCCGAGCTGCCCCGGCAGACCCTGTTCCACCGCGACCTGAGTGAGGAGGTGCTGGCTGAAGGGCACCTTCCGAACCGCTGTCTCCAGCCGCTCCAACGAGGCGAGAACGTCCTGTGAGTCGAGCATGACGGGGTCGGCCTGCGCGAGTCGCTCGGCCGCGTGTTCGAAAGAGGCGAGCGCATCGAGATACTCCGCTGCTGTGCAGGTAGAAGTGTTCATCTCGCCCCCCTCGGACACCTTCATTCTACCTCGATGTTCGATGGGACTGCAACGATTATCGATGAAAGGTTCGATGAAATGGTGTGGTCGTCAGGGCGCGAGCATCACCGAGCGAAGGCGCTCCAGGTCGGCGAGCACCGTCGCGCAGTCCCGGTCGAAGTCCGCGTCGCTGGCGCCCAGCCGCCGCACCGTGAACAACACCTCCGCACCGTCCGGTTGCGCCAGCACGCGCAGGGGATTGTTCACGACGGTGCCGTCGGGCAGCGTCACGTCGTGGTCGAGCACGCCGAACGGATTAGCCGCCGCGAACCGCACACGCACCTCGCCCATCGGCGAGTCCGTCAGCAGGTCGTCACCGTCGAACCGCACGCCGGTCGCGAGGCCGGCGGCCCAGCGGACCAGGTTCTCCGGATCGCGGGCGAAGGCGTACACCTCCGCGGCGGGGCGGGGGATCACGACGCTGATGTGGCGGGACTCCTCGGTCATCCCGCCACGCTACCGAGGGGCGCGGTCGTACGCTGCGAACACGGCGCGCAACCTCGCGAGCGCGGCCTCCTCCTCGCCCGGCTCCTCGTAGTAGCCGTTCGCCACCTGCTCGGCGATCAGCGCCTCGGCTGTGAACTCCTCGCCGAATCGGTAGTCGCCCAGGGCGTACTCGAACCCGACGTCGTGGCTGAAGACGCCGTCCGCGATCAGGGAGATGTCGTGGGTGGCGCAGTAGTCGACCAGGCCCTGCGCGACGTGCCATGCGGCGCCGTCGAACCAGAAGACGCCGCTCGCGTGGGGAAGCGTCTCGCCCTCAGTGTTCGCGATGGTGAGGAACTCGTAGTTCGAAGGTTGGTTCGCGACCATTGCTACGAGGTCCGTCGGGACGTCGTCGAAGACCGCGCGCTGACCCGCGTAGTCGTCGTCGTAGAAGTTGAGCGAGCTTTCGTGCTCGAACGTCAGCAGGAGTACGCGCCCGTCGCCGGCGAAGAACCAGCCGGCGGCCTGTCCACCCCCGTCGTTCCATGCGAACCGCACGCCACCGGGGACGTCGACGGGCTCGATGTCGTTCCACGTGTCCACGATCGCCGCGCGCCGCCGCACGTCGGCGATCGGCGTGCGCTGCAGGTCCTCCCAGGTGCTCATGACATCACTATGTCACAAGTCAGGGAACGTGAATCCACTCTGCGATATGGTGCAGAAGTGGGGAGTCGCTTCAGTCAGCAGAACAGTCAGGTGCCCGAGCGGTTGCGCGACGGGACGCTCGTGCGGACCCTGCCGGACAACAGACTCCGTGCCGCCTCGATTCTCGTCAACCCCGGCTATTTCACGGCGGGCCGGGTGGCGGAGCTGCTCGAGGCGTCCGGCGCCGGATCTGCGGAAGCGCGGGAAGCTGTCCGCGCGGCGCGTGCGGCGTACCAGGCACACCTCGACCGGTCGGAGGGCGAGGGCGACTGGGTGCGGTTCGACGCCGCGTGCGACGCGATCGCCGCGAAGGGGATCCTGGTGCGGCAGAACTTCACCTGCTGCCGCACCTGCGCCGACGCCGAGATCGGGGACGATCGTGCGGATGAGTGGGGCTACGTGTTCTTCACCCAGCAGGACGCCATTGCCCTTGCTTACGCAGAGCCGTCCGTCTACCTCGGTTACGGCTCCTTCGGTCCGTCGCCGTCGATCGATCCCGCCGAGCTCGCGAGGGCCGGGGGCGACGACGACCGGATGGCCGCGCTGTACGAGCGCACGTTCGACGATCTCGCTGCCGTGATCACGTCGGCTCTGGACGCCCAGGGGCTCCACTACGAGTGGGACGGTGACACCGAAACCCGGATCCGTGTCGTCGGGTTGGATTGGCGCAGGCCGCTTCCGTAGCACGACGGGGTCACGAGCACCCGGCCGGACGGAGCGGAGGGGCGGGGCGGTCCCCCGGCGATGTGCGGGGCACAATCCGAAGCGATCACGCACTCGACGGACGGAGGAGCACGATGGCATCGATACTCGACGGGATCGTGGTCGCGGACTTCAGTCGGGTCCTCGCGGGACCGCTCGCGACGGTGATGCTGGCGGACCTCGGCGCCGACGTGATCAAGCTCGAGCGCCCGGGCACGGGCGACGACACGCGGCGCTGGGGCCCGCCGTGGACCGACGGCACGAGCGCCTATTTCGAGTCGGCGAACCGCTCGAAGCGCAGTGTCGAGCTCGACCTCGACGATCCCGAGGATCGCGCGGCGGCCCGGGAACTGGCGCGCCGCGCCGACGTCCTCGTCGAGAACTTCCGCAGCGGATCGCTCGACGCGAAGGGCTTCGGCTACGAGGAGCTCGCCGCGGCGAACCCACGCCTGATCTACTGCTCGGTCACGGGATTCGGCTCGGATGCGGGCGCGGAGCTGCCGGGCTACGACTTCCTCGTCCAGGCCCTCGGCGGGCTGATGAGCATCACGGGCGAGCCGGACGGCGACCCGATGAAGGTGGGTGTCGCCCTCGTGGACGTCCTCACCGCCAAGGACGCCGTCGCCGGGATCCTCGCCGCCCTCTACGAGCGGGAGCGCTCGGGCCGGGGACAGCGCGTCGAGGTGAATCTGCTCTCGTCCCTTCTCGGTTCGCTCGCCAACCAGGGCGCGAACTTCCTCGCGACCGGCGCCACCCCGTCGCGGATGGGCAACAGCCACCCGTCGATCGCTCCCTACGAGACACTCCGCTGCCGCGACGGCATCCTCGCCGTGGCGTGCGGCAACGACGGCCAGTTCGCGCGCCTCGCCGCCACCGTGGGAGCCGCGGACCTCGCCGACGATCCACGCTTCGCGACCAACCCGGACCGCGTGCGCCACCGCGCCGAGCTGGTCCCGCTCCTCGAGCAGGGGCTCGCGGCGCACGAAGCGGAGGAGTGGGCCCGCCGGCTCACGGAGGCGGGGGTGCCGGCCGGCACCGTCGGCGACGTCGCCTCGGGATTCGCACTCGCCGAACGCCTGGGCCTGCGCCCACGGGTCACCGTCGGCGACAGTGCGATGGACCAGGTGCGCAATCCGATCGGCTTCTCCCGCACCCCCGTCGTCGACTACCGCAGGCCGCCGGGCCTGGGCGAGCACACCGAGGCCGTCCGCGCCGCGCTGAACTCCCAGCACCGGCGGGACTGACGCGCGGTCAGTTCACGTCCGCGAACGCCTCGACGGCCTCGTTGCGGCCCGCGACGATGAGCACGTCGCCCTCCTGCACCACCGTGTCGTAGTCGGCGTGCGTGAAGTCCTCACCCGGATGCTTGATCGCGACCACGGTGATCCCGTACTTGTGCCGCACGCCGGAGTCCTTGAGCGCCTTGCCGACGATGCTGCGCGGGGCGTGCGCTTTGACCATCGCGTAGTCCTGCTCGAACTCGACGTAGTCGAGCATCTTGCCGCCCGTCACGAGATGCGCCACCCGCTCGCCCATCTCGTGCTCGGGGAGCACGACGTGGTGCGCGCCGACCCGTTCGAGGATCCGACGGTGCTGATGGCTCGTGGCCTTCGCCCAGATGTTGGGGATCCGGAACTCCGAGAGCAGCGACGTGGTGAGGATGCCCGCCTCCAGGTCGGAGCCGATCGACACCACGGCGTGCGCGAAGTCGGGCACGCCCAGCTGCTTGAGCGCCTCCTCGTCGGTGGAGTCGGCGACCGCCGCGAAGGTCAGGTCGTCGGAGATCCGCTGCACGCGGCGCTCGTCGACGTCCAGCCCGAGGACCTCCGCGCCCTGCGCGATGAGCTCGCGCGCCACCGACGCGCCGAACCGTCCCAGCCCGATGACGACGATGCGCATCCCGGTGCGCTTGAGTGACTTAGCCAACGATCGGACGCTCCTCCGGCAACTCGTAGCGGCGTTCGCGCTCGCGCAGGGCGAGGGCGGACGCCACGGTCACGGGGCCGAGTCGCCCCGCGAACATCAGGACCACCAGCAGTATCCGCCCGCCGAGGGGCAGGTCGTCGGTGATCCCCGTACTCAGGCCCACCGTCGAGAACGCGGACACCACTTCGAACAACACCGCGTCGAGCTCGAAATGCGTCATCTGCAGCAGCGTCAAGGTGCCCACCATCACCGCGCCCACGCTCATCAGGGCCACCGTGATCGCCTGCCGCTGCACGTCCGCGGAGATGCGCCGGCCGAAGGCGTGCACCGTAGGCTCGCCGCGGACCTCCGCCCAGATGACGAACGCGAGGATCGCGAACGTCGTCACCTTGATCCCGCCCGCGACACCGCCGCTGCCGCCGCCGATGAACATGAGCACGTCGGTGGTGAGCAGCGACGTGGGGTGCATCGCGCCCACGTCGATCGTGTTGAAACCGGCCGTGCGCGGCGACACCCCGGCGAACATGCCCGTGAGGATCTTGCCCGGCACGTCGCGCGGTCCCAGCGTCGCCGGGTTCGACCACTCGAACGCGGTGATCAGCGCGACGCCCGCCACGAGCAGCGCGAAGTAGGTGACGAGGGTCAGCTTGGTGTGCAGCGACCAGCGGGTCAGCGCGGTGTCGCGGTTCAGGCGACGGCGCATCGCTCGCGTCACCTCGTAGATCACCGGGAACCCGAGGCCGCCGATCACGATCGCGGCCATGATCGGCACGACGATGCCGGGGTCCTCGGCGAACCGGGTCAGGCTGTCCGAGTAGAGGGCGATGCCCGCGTTGTTGTAGGCCGTGACGGCGTGGAACACCGCGAGATACGCGGCGCGGCCGAGGGAGACGTCGTAGCCCAGCGCGAACCGCGCGAACAGGAACAGCGCCGTCACCGCCTCCACGGCGAGGCTCATCCGGACCACGCCGAGCACCACGCGCTTGCTCTCGCCGAGCTCGAGGCTCTTGTTCTCCGCCTGCGCCAGGATCTGCAGCCGCAGCCCGATGCGGCGCGCCACCAGCAGCCCGAGGAGCGAAGCCAGGGAGATGATCCCGAGACCACCCACCTGCACCAGCACCATGATCACCACCTCGCCGAAGGTGGACCAGTGCGATTCGGTGTCGACCACCGCCAGCCCGTTCACGCAGACCGCCGAGGTGGCGGTGAACAGCGCCGTGCTCAGGGCGGTCCGCTGGCCGTCGGTGGCCGCGATCGGCAGCGAGAGGAGGACGGTGCCCAGCACCGTCGCCAGGCCGAACCCCAGGACGATCAGGCGTGCCGGCTGGGTCGGGCCGGCCATTCCGCGGGCCATCAGCCGAACCTACCGCGCCCCCGCGCTACCGCCCGAGGTACGCGCCGATCCACCGCGGGCCCACGCCGGCGGCCAGCAGGGCGAGCAGCACGATCCGCGCCTGCCCGGGACGCAGCCGAC
Organism: Tsukamurella tyrosinosolvens; assembly: GCF_900104775.1. NCBI lineage: Bacteria > Bacillati > Actinomycetota > Actinomycetes > Mycobacteriales > Tsukamurellaceae > Tsukamurella > Tsukamurella tyrosinosolvens. The sequence goes on along the minus strand of NZ_FNSA01000003.1, from coordinate 3,338,448 downwards.
GCGAGAGCAGCGCACCGGCGGCGACGAGATCGGCCGCGCCGCCGCCCCCGCCGTACGCGGCGTCGACGGGGCCGGACGCGATCCGCGTCGAGACGACCACCACGACGCCCGCGTCGAGGGCGCGCCGCACAGCGTCGGCGAGCGCCACCGTCGTGTTCCCGCTCCCGGTGCCCGCCAAGACGATCCCGCGCGCCCCGGCCGCGACGGACGCGTCGACGAGGGCACCGTCGGCTCCCGGATAGGAGGCGACGACGTCGACCCGGACATCGGCGATCGGTGCCTGCTTGGTCAGCAGGCGGTGCGGCGCCGTGCCCTCCAGCTCGGCGACCGGCAGGCCGCCCGCGAAGGGCTGCGGCGCGACCGTGGAGACCTTCGCGAGCCCGCGCACCGTCTGCACGTTGCCGGCGAAGGAGAGCAGCACGCCGAGCCCCCGGTACGCGGGGTCGGCGGCGACGGCGATCGCCTCGGCGAGGTTCGCGGGGCCGTCGGCGGCGGGGGAGTCGGCGGGGTGCTGCGCGCCGGTGAAGACCACGGGCCGCGGGTCCGCGTGCGCGAGGTCCACGAGGAGCGACGTCTCCTCCATGGTGTCCGTGCCGTGCGTCACCACGACGCCCGCCACATCCGGGTCGCCGAGGGCGTCGGTGACCGCGGCGCGGATCTCGTCGAGCTGGTCGAGCGTCAGGGCGGAGGAGTCCGTGGCGGTCACGTCGCGGACCGTCACGTCGACGCCGGGCACGGCCCCGGCCGTCGCCACCAGCGCCGCGCCCGCGTCGGCCGGGACGGCGGCACCGGAGTCGTCGTGGCGGCTGGCGATGGTGCCACCCGTGGCGAGCACGATCACTGCAGGCATGCGAAGCAGCATCGCATGCCGGGCGCGGGCTGCGGTGGCGCACCGCGCCACGTTTGGCATAGTGGAGGCGGCGAAGCAGCGGCCGGACGGAGGTGACTTTCTCGATGCGCGCACGGGTCCTCATGGCCCCTGTCGCGGTACTCGTGGGCCTGGCCTGCGGAGCCTGCAGCGGGGAGAACACCGAATCCCGGTCGAGCACACCGTCGGCCGTCTCCGTTCAGGTGACGGAGGCCCCGTCGAGCACTCCGGACCGCGCTCCGTCGACGCAGCAGCTCGAGGAGATGCTCAGCCGGGCGGTCGACCCGAAGGTCCCGCTCGAGGAGAAGGTGCAGCTGGTGCAGGGTGCGACCCCTGCCGACGGCCCGCTGTTCGACGAGCTGGTCAAGCTGCGCAGCGACAACCCTCAGGTCAGCTGGCACATCGGCCGGCCCGTGCTGGAACAGCCGGGCCTCGCCAAGGCGCAGTTCTCGGTGCTCATGGGAGGTACGAACCAGCTCGCGTACGCGACCCTCGCCTTCGACGAGGGCCGGTGGAAGCTGCAGCGCTCCTACGCCTGTCAGATGATCGTCCAGGTCGGGCGCGATTCGCCCTCCTGCCACTGACGCCCTACTTCGGCCCGAACCGGTAGACGCTGCCCGTCTTCTGCGTGAGCTTCTTCGCGGGATCGTCGCCGACCAGCGTGCGGCCGCCCTCCAACTGCACCCCGCCCTGCCCGAAGGCACGCGCCGGGTCGATCTCGATGGTGCCGTTGCCCTCGGACGTGTAACTCTCGATGGTCAGGGTGCTGCCGCTGCCCGGCACGCGGAAGACGGAGTCGTCGGGCGACTCGTCCACCTTGGCCTTCAGTTCGGGGCGCAGGGTGGTGCCGCCGAGCGTCACCCGCATCGTCTGGGTGAGAGTGCTGTCGGCGCGGATGGACCGCGTCACCGTCCACGTCGCGCCGGGGGCGACCGGCTCGGAGGGCAGCGGCACGAGCCGCAGGAAGGTCTGCAGCAGGGCCTGCTCGAACGCGGACTGCGCCTCGGCGGAGACGCCGGGCGGCGCCGCGAGGGTGAACGAGCGCACCTCACCGCTCGCCGCGAGCTTCACGCGCGCGACGGACCCGGCCTCCACGTCGAGGGCCTTCGTCGTGGCGGCGTCCGTGGACCGCGGCGCGTCGAAGAACAGGTAGACGTCGAGCGGGTCGGCGCACGCAGGCTGCGCGACCAGCGGCAGCGTCACGTCGCGGTTGCCGCCGGTCGGCTGCTCGCCCGCGACCTGGGAGACCTGCAGCGAGTTGGTGAACAAGGCGTACTCCGCGACCGCGGTCGGGCGGACCGTCAGCGCGCGGGGTGCGCCGGTGCCGGGGGAGTCGAGCACGACCGTCGCCTGCGGCACGTCGACCGTGACCGCGTGCGAGGGGAGCGCGGGCGGATTCGCGGCGCAGCCGGCCTCCGCCGCGGGGGCCGCGACCGACTGTCGCGCGGGTGCCGAGGACGAGGCCCCGGCGCCGGTGGAGTCACCGTCTCCGCACCCCGCGAGGGCGGTGACGAGCACCACCGTCGACGTCGCCACCACCGGGACCAGCCGCAACCGCTTGCCATGCACACCGCCACCGTAGTGGATGATGGAGTCATGGATTCCCCCGCAACCGCACGGCCGAGCTGGTATCGGAACCCGCGCATCCTCCTGGCGGTGGTCGCGGTCGCGGTCTTCCTCATCGACCTGGCGGCCAAGACCACGGTGGTCCGGCACATGGACTACGGCGAGAAGATCCACGTGCTCGGCCCGTTCAGCCTGTACTTCGTGAAGAACCCGGGCGCCGCCTTCTCCATGGCGACCGGATACACCTGGGTGCTCACGCTGATCGCGGTCGGTGTGGTGGTGTGGATCGTGCGGATGGGCTCCAAGCTGACCTCGCTGCCGTGGGCCCTCGGCCTGGGCCTGGTGCTCGGCGGCGCGCTGGGCAACCTCGCCGACCGGATCTTCCGCGCCCCCGGCGTCTTCCGCGGACACGTCATCGACTTCTTCTCCGTGGGCGACTGGTTCCCCGTCTTCAACACCGCCGACAGCGCGATCAGCGTCGCCGCGGTGCTGCTCGTCGCGTTGACCCTGTTCGGGCGCGACCCCTACGAGGGCTTCGGCGAGAAGCGCACCCGCACCGATCAACCCCGCACCACCGACGACAACGCCCGCACCACCGGATCGGAGGCGACCGATGCGTGAGTCGCGCACCATGCCCGTCCCCGACGGGCTCGACGGCCTGCGGGTCGACGCGGGCGTCGCCCGCCTGCTGGGCCTCTCCCGCACCGTCGTCTCGGAGCTCGCGGCGGAGGGCTCCGTCACCCTCGACGGGGTCGCGGTCGGCAAGTCCGACAAGCTGCACGCCGGCGCCCTGCTCGACGTCACGCTGCCCGAGCCCGCGCGGCCGCTGGAGATCGTGGCCGAGCCGGTGCCGGGGATGAACATCCTCTACTCCGACGCCGACATCGTGGTCGTCGACAAGCCCGTCGGCGTCGCCGCGCACGCCTCGGTCGGCTGGACCGGCCCGACGGTGATCGGCGGCCTCGCCGCCGCGGGCTTCCGGATCTCCACGTCCGGCGCGCCGGAGCGGCAGGGCATCGTGCACCGCCTCGACGTCGGCACGTCCGGCGTCATGGCCGTCGCCGTCTCCGAGCGCGCCTACACCGTGCTCAAGCGGGCGTTCAAGCAGCGCACCGTCGACAAGCGGTACCACGCGCTGGTGCAGGGCCACCCGGACCCGATGTCCGGCACCATCGACGCGCCGATCGGCCGGCACCGCAGCTCCGACTGGAAGTTCGCGGTCACCAAGGACGGCAAGCCGTCGATCACCCACTACGACACGATCGAGGCCTTCCAGGCCGCGACGCTGCTGGACGTGCACCTGGAAACCGGACGCACGCACCAGATCCGCGTGCACTTCGCGGCGCTGCACCACCCGTGCTGCGGCGACCCGACCTACGGTTCCGATCCGGTGCTCGCGAAGAAGTTGGGCCTGGACCGCCAGTGGCTGCACGCCCGCACCCTCGGCTTCACGCATCCCACGCAGGGGGAGTACGTCGAGTTCACCTCGCCGTACCCCGACGACCTGCAGCACGCCCTGGACGTCCTGCGGGACGCGTGAGTCGCACCCTCGCGGGCTGGGCCGCGCTGCTCGCCGTGGCCCTCGGCCTGTCCTTCTGGCTCGGGTCGGAGACCCCGGTGCGGGTCGTGCGGCCCGACGGTGACCGCCTCGGCCCGCAGTCGGGTCAGGCCGTCGCGGAGTACCTCGGCGACGCCCGCGCCTCCCTGGCCGCGGCGCCCGCCGGAGAGCGGCGCTGGGCGCTGGTCTCCCCGGCCGCGGAGTGGACGCCCGACGAGGTGTGGGCCCGTGCCGCGGGCCTCGACCGCGTGGGCCGGGTGCTGGTCCGGGTGCGGATCCCCGGCGTCGCGACCCCCACCGCGACGGTGCCGACGGGCCAGAGCATCGAGGGCGTGCGGGCGGCGAGCGAGCTGGCCGCCCTGGCGATGCCGACGCTCGTCGCGCCCGGCGACCGGGGCGACGCGATCGCCCGCGTCACCGCGGCCCGGCTGCGCGCGGGCGTGCCCGCGGTGGTCGGCGTGGTGGTGTGGGGCACCGGCGATGCACTGCGTGCGGTGTCCGGTCGGCCCGGGGTGCGGTCCGTCCAGGTCCTCCCGCGCGCCGGTGCCCGCTTCGGCGTCTCCGCCCTGCTGCCGTCGTCGACGGTGACCGCCGCCCCCGGCCCCGACGACCGTCCGGTGCCGCCGCGATAAATTACTGCTCTGCATCGGTATCGTGTTGGAATGAATCGATCGTGGGCGAGGCTGCCCGGGTGCGCTGTCCCCGTTGTCGCCGCCGCGGCCGTGCTGGCCGTCTTCGTCTTCGTGGTCGCCTCGTGTGTGACCTTCGGTGACACGACGCGCCAGCTCGATGCCGACGGGGTTCGGGCGGTCGTGAAGAGGTGGACGGGTGCCGCGCTTCCGGAGTCGATCACCGTCGTCACGGCGCAGGAGTACGTGTCACGGGATTCGTCGATGTACGCCGTCTTCGACACCGTGACCGGTGGGCTCGACGGCTTCCTCTCGCAACTCGGTGAGCGCACTGTCCGTGAGCTCGCCGCGGACTGCCGCGACCCCACGCGGCAGGTCGGGTTCAGAGAGATTCCCGGCTCCGTGCGCATCGTCGATGCGGCGCCGGGATCGCGCTTCGAGCGGGACGGGAGCAGTTGGGAGTTCCTCGTGACGCAGGCGGTGGAGCAGGGCCGGCTCGACAGGTGTCGCGCTGTCGTCGCGGTGTCCGCGAGGCCGACGGATCCGTACGTGTACGTCCTCATTCAGGCCGGCGGCGCTGGTCTCAGCCGATTGGTTCTCAGTCTGGTCTACACCTGACTAACACGAGAGGCATCTCACGATGTGAGAAAGCTCTCCGTGATCGCACAGTGAATCCGCGTCATCGCGAACTAGCGTCGAAGCCATGGCAACCGTGCATCGCAGCAGTGGATTCATCGCCCTTCCGGCGCGTGCGCTCTGGGACGTCCTCCTCGACCTGGAGCGCTTGCCGCTGTGGCAGCCCTTCGTCACCTCGGCGCCGCTGCGCGACCCGGTCGCCCTCGGTGCCCGTCTCGATTGGGTGCCGGATCTCCGCGCGGCGTGGGTGCACCGCCGGTTCGCGGCGCCCGCCGTCGTCACCGAGTTCGCGACCGAGAGGGCCCTCGCCGTCACGCAGGACGAGCCGGGCGGGATCACGACGCTCCGGTGGACGCTGCGGCCGGCCGCGGGCGGCACCGTCGTCGAACAGACCGTGACCTCGTCCGGTGCGTCCGGGCCGTTCTTCGACCGGCTCGTCGCCCGGCGGTTCGCCGCCGACGCCGATACGGCTCTGGCGCGATGGGCGATGCTTGCCGGTCCGCCGCGCGCCGCTGAACCGCTCAACGTGGTCATCGCAGGCGGCACCGGGGCGCTGGGCCGGCGGGTCGCGGCCGACCTCGTCCGGCGCGGCCACGACGTCACGATCCTCACCCGCTCGATCCGCCGCGACCTGCCCTTCGCGCAGGTCGCGTGGGACGGGCGCACCGTCGGGGCGTGGGAGGCGGTGCTCGACGCGCCGAACACCGCGGTGATCAACCTCGCGGGGAAGCTGGTCGACTGCCGGCCCACGGCGGCGAACATCGCGGCGCTCACCGCGAGCCGGGTGGACGCGACGCGGGCCCTCGTCGCCGCCGCGCGGGGCAAGGGCGTCCGCCGGTGGGTGCAGGCGAGCACGACCGCGATCTGGAGCGACGCGGGGGAGCGGTGGTGCACGGAGGACACCCCGGTACCGGAGCCCGGTCTGCCGCAGATGACGGGCGTCGCCCGCCCCTGGGAGGAGGCGGCCGCCGATGCCGAGACGGAGCACATGACCGTGCTGCGCACGTCGATCGTCCTCGACACGGACTCGCCCGCGATGGCGAAGATGGTCGGTGTCACCAGGGCCTTCCTCGGCGGCAGCCTGGGCGACGGCCGCCAGTGGTTCAGCTGGATCCACCGGGACGACTGGCTCGCGATCGTCCGCGCGGGCCTCGGGATCGAACCGGGCGTCGACCTGCCCGGCGGGGTCGTCGTCGCCGCCGCGCCGCACCCCGTGCGTAACGCCGACCTGATGCGCGGGCTCCGGCGCCACCTGCGCCGCCCGCCCGCGCCGCCGACGCCCGCGCCGGTGCTGGCGCTGGGAGCGATCGGGATGCGCAGCGACCCGGCGCTCGGCCTCACGGGACGCCACGCCACGTCGACGGTGCTGCCGGCCTCGGGCTTCGGTTTCGCGTACCCGGACCTCGACGCGGCCCTCGGTGACCTCCTCGACTGACGGCCGCGCCCGCAATCGACCGATTCGCCGGAGGCGAACGGAAAATCAATTGTGAGTGGGCGCTCACATCTGTAGTCTCGAAGTCGTGCCCGCGGCTAACGACACCCGATCCCGCGCACCGCACCTCCCGCCGGAGGAGCGGCGCGCGGCGCTGATCGCCGCCACGCGCGACGCGCTCCTGGAACACGGCACGGTCCCCACGACCAAGCAGATCGCCGCCGCCGCGGGCGTCGCGGAGGGCACCATCTTCCGGGTCTTCGACTCCAAGGAGGACCTGCTCGACGCGGTGATGACGGAGTCCTTCGATCCCGCGCCGCTCCTCGCCGAGATCGACGCGATCGATCCCGCACTGTCGCTCCGCGATCGGCTCTACCGGTTCACCGAGCTCGTCCAGGCGCGGTTCCAGCGGATCTTCGGTCTCATGGACGCCCTCGGGCTCGTCGCCCCGCCGCACCGGCGCGACCGGGACGCGGACCGTCGGGCGAAGGACGGCGGCCCCGCGCTCGTGACCCGCCTCCGCGGCGTGATCGGCGACGACGCCGACCAGCTCTCCGTCCCACCGGAGGAGGCGATCCATCTCCTGCGCCTGCTCACCTTCTCCGGCAGCCACCCCCACATCAGCGACGGGCACGTCCTGTCGCCGCGCCGCATCGTCGACGTCCTGCTCGACGGCATCTCCGCCCAGCCCTCCACCGCGCGAAGGAACAGCCCCCCGTGACCCTTCTCAGACTCATCGCCGCCCACCTGCGGCCCTACCGGCCCTGGCTGCTCGCCGTGGCCGCCTTCCAGCTCGTCAGCGTCGTCGCCAATCTGGTGCTGCCCAGTATCAACGCCAAGATCATCGATCTCGGCGTCACGACCGGCGACACCGGCTACATCTGGCGCATGGGCGGGATCATGCTGGCCATCACGCTGTTCCAGGTGGTCGCCGCCGGCGGCGCCACCTACTTTGCGTCCCGCAGCGCCATGGCCTTCGGCCGCGACACCCGGCGGTCCCTGTTCGGCCGGGTCCGCACCTTCTCCGGCCGCGAGGTCTCCGGCTTCGGCGCCGCCTCGCTGATCACCCGCACCACCAACGACGTGCAGCAGGTCCAGCTGCTCGTACTGATGACGCTGTCGATGATGATCCAGGCGCCGTTCATGGCCGTCGGCGGCGTCTTCATGGCGCTGCGCGAGGAGCCGGGCCTCGCCTGGCTCATGGTCGTGGCCGTGCCCGTCCTCGGCGCGGTCCTGGGCGTCGTCATCGCCAAGATGATCCCCGGCTTCCGCGTGGTGCAGACGCGTCTCGATGCGGTCAATCAGGTGCTCCGCGAACAGCTCACGGGCGTCCGTGTGATCCGGGCGTTCGTCCGCGAGCCCGTCGAGCGGGAGCGGTTCGACGGTGCCAACACCGCCCTCACCGGCGCCTCCATCCGCGTCATGCGGCTCATGGCCGTCATGTTCCCGTGGGTCATGCTCGTGCTCAACCTCTCCACCGTCGCGGTCTGGTGGTTCGGGGCGCACCTCATCGCCGACGGCACCGCCCAGATCGGCTCCGTCACCGCCTACATGCAGTACATGATGCAGATCCTCATGTCGGTGATGATGGCGACCTTCATGGTGATGACGGTGCCGCGCGCCTCCGTCGCGGCGGAGCGCATCACCGACGTGCTCACCACCACCTCCACCGTCGCGCCGCCGGAGCGGCCCGATCCGCTCCCCGCGATCACCGGCACCGTCGAACTGGACGACGTCACGATGTGTTACCAGGGCGCCGCGAAACCGGTGCTGCAGAACGTGAACCTGTCGGCCCGGCCGGGGGAGACCGTCGCCATCATCGGGTCCACGGGGTCGGGGAAGTCGACGCTGATCAACCTGCTGGCGCGGCTGTTCGACGCGACCGCGGGTGCGGTGCGCTACGACGGCGTCGACGTCCGGGACCTCCGCGCCGACGCCCTGTGGGGGCACGTCGGGCTGGTGCCGCAGCGCGGCTACCTGTTCAGCGGCACCGTCGCGAGCAACCTGCGCTTCGGCAATCCCGACGCGACCGACGACGAGCTCGCCGAGGCCCTGCGCATCGCGCAGGCGGAGGGCTTCGTCGCCGAGCTCGGCGGCCTCGACGCGCCGATCGCCCAGGGCGGTACCAACGTCTCCGGCGGCCAGCGTCAGCGGCTCGCGATCGCCCGCGCGCTCGTCGCGAAGCCGGCGATCTACCTCTTCGACGACAGCTTCTCCGCGCTCGACCTCGCGACCGACGCGAAGCTGCGCGCCGCGTTGCGCCCCTACACGCGGGAGGCGACCGTCTTCATCGTGGGCCAGCGCATCTCGACGATCGCGGGCGCCGATCAGATCCTCGTGCTCGAGGACGGCGAGGTGGTCGGCCACGGCACCCACGCCGAGCTCCTCGAGACGTGTCCCACCTATCAGGAGATCGCCGGCAGCCAGGCGACGGCGGGGAGTGCAGCATGACCGGACCCGGAGCACGGGCCGCCGCCGCGGCGACGGCGGGCTCGCCCACCCAGAAGCCGATGACCTTCTGGCCCTCGCTCAAGCGTCTCCTCGGCCGCCTGCGGGAGCAGCGCTCGGCGATGACGGCGGCGGTGCTGCTGTCGGTCGGCTCGGTCACGGCGGCGGTGATCGCCCCGAAGGTGATCGGCAGCGCGGTGGACGCGATCTACGACGGCTTCCGCTCGCAGTTGCAGCACGGGCCGGGCATCGACTTCTCCCGCGTCGGAACGATCCTCGCCTGGGTGATCGCGCTGTTCGTGGCGAGCGCGGCGCTGCAGTACGCGCAGGGCTTCCTGCTCAACGGCGCGGTGCAACGCGTCATGTACTCGCTCCGGCGGGAGGTCGAGGAGAAGCTGAACCGGCTGCCGCTGAGCTACTTCGACAAGCAGCCCCGCGGCGAGCTGCTCTCCCGCGTGACCAACGACATCGACAACCTCGGCCAGTCGCTGACGCAGGCGCTGAGCCAGCTCATCGTCTCGGCGTTCACCGTGATCGGCGTGCTGATCATGATGCTCGTCGTGTCGCCGCTGCTCACCGCCGTCGCGGTCGTCGTGATCCCGCTGATCGTGATCTTCGCGGGCCAGATCATGAAGCGGAGCCAGAAGCACTTCGTCGCGCAGTGGAAGTCCACCGGCTCGCTCAACGCCCAGGTCGAGGAGGCCTTCACCGGGCACGATCTGGTCACCGTCTACGGCCGCGGCGACGCCCTGCAGGAGCGTTTCGCGACGGAGAACGACGCTCTGATGAACGCGAGCTACAAGGCGCAGTTCCTGTCCGGCCTGGTGATGCCGATCAGCATGTTCGTCGGCAACCTGCAGTACGTCGCCGTGTGCGTCGTCGGCGGGCTGCGGGTGGCCGCGGGCGGCATGAGCCTGGGCGACGTGATCGCCTTCATCCAGTACTCGCGGCAGTTCACCCAGCCGGTCACCCAGATGGCCTCGATGGTGAACATGCTGCAGTCGGGCGTCGCCTCCGCGGAGCGCGTCTTCGCCATCCTCGACGCCGAGGAGCAGACCGCCGAGCGCACCGGCGCACTGCCGAAGCCCACGCGGGGCCGCGTCGCCTTCGAGGACGTCTCGTTCGGGTACAAGCCGGACGAGCCGCTGATCGAGGGCCTGAACCTGGTCGCCGAGCCGGGCCGCACGGTCGCCATCGTCGGCCACACGGGCGCGGGCAAGACCACCCTGGTCAACCTGATCATGCGGTTCTACGAGCTCAGCGGCGGCCGGATCACCATCGATGGGGTCGATATCGCCGAGGTCGAGCGCGCGGACCTGCGCCGCAGGATGGGCATGGTGCTGCAGGACACCTGGCTGTTCGAGGGCACGATCCGGGAGAACATCCGGTACGGCCGCCTCGACGCGACCGACGAGGAGGTCTACGCCGCCGCGCGCGCCACCTTCGTCGACCGCTTCGCGCACTCGCTGCCCGACGGCTACGACACCGTGCTCGACGACGAGTCCGGCAGCGTCTCCGCGGGCGAGCGTCAGCTCATCACCATCGCGCGGGCCTTCCTCGCCGAGCCGGCCATCCTCATCCTCGACGAGGCGACCAGCTCGGTGGACACCCGCACGGAGGTACTGCTGCAGCAGGCGATGCACGCGCTGCGCGCGGACCGCACGAGCTTCGTCATCGCGCACCGCCTGTCGACCATCCGCGACGCGGACGTCATCGTCGTCATGGATCACGGGCGGATCGTCGAGCAGGGCTCGCACGACGAGCTGCTGGCGTCCGGCGGGCACTACGCCGGCCTCTACCGGGCCCAGTTCGAGGGCGTCGAGATCTGACGCGCGAGTCGGCGAAGGGCTCGCCACCGGGGCGACGGTCCGCGAGCGGGTTACGCTGGTGCTCGACGGAACGGACGATATGGGGCAGAAGCGACCGACATGAGTGACGAACTCGCACCCGGGACGGTGATCGGCGGTTATCGGATCGAGCGGCGCCTCGGTTCGGGCGGCATGGGCTCCGTCTACCTCGCCAAGCACCCCGAGCTGCCCCGGTACGACGCGCTCAAGGTCCTGGGCGCCGGGTACTCGGGCGACGAGGCCTTCCGCAAGCGCTTCCTACGGGAGGCCGAGCTCGCCGCCCGGCTCGACCACCCCAACGTCGTCACCATCTACAACCGCGGCACCGAGGGCGCCCGGCTGTGGATCGCGATGCAGTACGTCGAGGGCGACGATTGCTCGGTGCTGCTCAAGCGCAGCCCCGGCGGACTCGATCCGGCGGTCGCCGTCGAGATCATCGGCCAGATCGGCCGCGGGCTGGACCGGGCGCACCGCGCCGGCCTGCTCCACCGCGACATCAAGCCCGCGAACATCCTGGTCGCGGCCGCCGACGATGAGGACGACGGCGACGAGCGGCGGGCGCTGCTCACCGACTTCGGCGTGGCGAAGGGCGGCGAGGACACCTCGCAGCTCACTGCCGTCGGCACCGTGCTCGCGACGCTCGCCTACGCCTCCCCGGAGCAGCTGTGCGGCGAGGAGCTCGATCCGCGCTCGGACCAGTACTCGCTGGCCGCGACGTTCTTCCACCTGGTGACGGGCAAGGTGCCGTACACGGGTGCGAGCACCGACGCGGTGATCGACGCCCACTTCAACGCGCCGCCGCCCCGCATCTCGCAGATCCGCGAGGGCGTGCCGCCCGCGGTCGACGCGGTGGTCGCGCGCGGCCTCGCGAAGACCCCGGCGGAGCGGTTCGCCACGTGCAAGGAGTTCGCGACCGCGCTCAAGTCCGCGTTCTCGGCCCCCGTCGGCCGGCCCGCGCCGCGCCCGGTGCCGCGCCCCGCGCCGCCCGGGTACGTGCCCGGCCCCGGGCATCCGTCCGGGCCGCAGGCCCCGGCCACGGCGGGACGTCCGTCGCTGCCCGCGACCGCGGGGCGTCCGTCGGTGCCCGTGCAGCGCACCGTCGCGCCCGGTATCCGCGGGCAGGCGCACCGGGCCGGCTACCCGCCGGCGCGGCCCGCCCCGCAGCCGTCGGCTCCGCAGCCCGCCGCGCGGCAGTCGGCCGCCCCGCAGCCGCTGTACGGTGCGAACGCGGGCGCCCGGTCCGGCGCGGTGCCGCGCCCGCCGGCGCCGCGCGCGCAGCCCGCGAAGGCCCCCTCCGCAGGCGGGATGTCGCCCGCGGTCCTGGTGCTGGTGGGGGTGGCGGTGGTCGCGTTGCTGGTGTTGATCCTGGTCATCGCCTTCGGCTGACGATCCGCGAGACGTGTCGGTGGAGGGGCCTACACTGCCTAATGACAGCGATGAGATTCTTCACCGGAGGTGAGTAGCCCATGACGTCCGCCGCCGGCTCGTTCGTCCATCTGCACAACCACACCGAGTACTCGATGCTCGACGGTGCGGCCAAGGTCGATCCGCTGTTCGCGGAGGCCAAGCGCCTCGGCATGACCGCGGTGGGCATGTCCGACCACGGCAACATGTTCGGCGCCTCGGACTTCTACAACACCGCGGTGAAGTACGACATCAAGCCGATCATCGGTATCGAGGCGTACATCGCGCCGGAGTCCCGGTTCTCCACCAAGCGTGTGCGCTGGGGCGACCCGTCGCAGAAGAGTGACGACGTCTCGGGCTCGGGCGCGTACACCCACATGACGATGGTCGCCGAGAACGCGACCGGCCTGCGGAACCTGTTCAAGCTGAGCTCGCTGGCCTCGATCGAGGGGCAGTTGGGCAAGTGGTCCCGCATGGACGCGGAGCTCATCGCCGAGCACGCCGAGGGCATCATCGCCACCACGGGCTGCCCGTCGGGCGAGGTGCAGACCCGGCTGCGCCTGGGCCACGACCAGGAGGCCCTCGAGGCCGCGGCGAAGTGGCAGGAGATCTTCGGCAAGGACAACTTCTACCTGGAGTTGATGGACCACGGCATCGACATCGAGCGCCGCGTCCGCGAGGGCCTTCTCGACATCGGCCGCAAGCTGGGGATCAAGCCCCTGGCCACCAACGACTGCCACTACGTCACCAAGGACAAGGCGGAGTCGCACGGAGCGCTGCTGTGCATCCAGACCGGTAAGACCCTGTCGGATCCGACCCGGTTCCAGTTCGACGGTGACGGCTACTACCTCAAGTCCGCCGATGAGATGCGCCAGTTGTGGGACTCGCAGGTCCCCGGGGCGTGCGATTCGACCGTGGAGATCGGGGAGCGGGTCCAGTCCTACAAGGAGGTCTGGGAGCACAAGGACCGCATGCCGCGGTTCCCCGTCCCGGAGCACCACACGCAGGAGTCCTTCCTCGAGTCCGAGGTCATGGACGGCCTGGACCGCCGTTTCCCCGACGGTCCGCCGGCCGACTACGTCGAGCGCGCCAAGTACGAGCTGTCGGTCATCAACGAGATGGGCTTCCCGGCGTACTTCCTCGTCGTCGGTGACCTCATCGCGCACGCGCACGAGGTCGGCATCCGCGTCGGCCCCGGGCGTGGTTCCGCGGCCGGCTCGCTCGTCGCGTGGGCGCTCGGCATTACCAACATCGACCCGATCCCGCACGGCCTGCTGTTCGAGCGGTTCCTCAACCCCGAGCGCGTGTCGATGCCCGATATCGATATCGACTTCGATGATCGTCGCCGCGGCGAGATGATCACGTACGCCTCGGAGAAGTGGGGCTCGGACAAGGTGGCCCAGGTCATCACGTTCGGCACCATCAAGACGAAGGCCGCGATCAAGGACTCGGCCCGCGTCATCTACGGCCAGCCGGGGTACTCGATCGCCGACCGCATCACCAAGGCGCTCCCGCCGCCCATCATGGCCAAGGACATCTCGGTCAAGGGCATCACGGACCCCTCGCACGAGCGGTACAAGGAGGCCGTCGAGGTCCGGCAGCTGATCGAGACGGACCCGGACGTCTCCAAGATCTACGACATGGCGCTCGGGCTCGAGGGCCTGATCCGCAACGCCGGCGTGCACGCCTGTGCGGTGATCATGTCCTGTGACCCGCTCACGGACGCGATCCCCGTGTGGAAGCGCGCGCAGGACGGCGCGATCATCACCGGTTGGGACTACCCGTCGTGCGAGGCCATCGGCCTGCTGAAGATGGACTTCCTGGGCCTGCGCAACCTCACCGTCATCGGTGACGCGCTGGACAACATCAAGCACAACCGCGGCATCGACCTGAACATGGACGAGCTGCCGCTCGACGACGAGACCACGTACCAGCTGCTGCAGCGGGGCAACACGCTCGGCGTCTTCCAGCTCGACGGCGGCCCCATGCGCGATCTGCTGCGCCGTATGCAGCCCACCAAGTTCGAGGACATCGTGGCGGTCGGCGCGCTGTACCGCCCCGGCCCGATGGGCATGAACGCGCACAACGACTACGCGGATCGCAAGAACGGCCGGCAACAGGTCAAGCCGATCCACCCGGAGCTCGAGGAGCCGCTCAAGGAGATCCTCGCGGACACGTTCGGCCTGATCGTGTACCAGGAGCAGATCATGCACATCGCGCAGAAGGTCGCCGGGTACAGCCTCGGCCAGGCCGACATCCTGCGCCGCGCGATGGGTAAGAAGAAGAAGGAAGTCCTGGACGAGGCCTACGGCGGCTTCCAGCAGGGCATGCTCGACAACGGCTTCTCGCAGGCGGCTATCACCGCACTGTGGGAGACGGTGCTGCCCTTCGCCGGTTACGCGTTCAACAAGTCGCACGCCGCCGCGTACGGCCTGGTCTCCTACTGGACGGCGTACCTCAAGGCGAACTACCCGGCCGAGTACATGGCCGCGCTGCTCACCTCCGTCGGTGACGACAAGGACAAGGCCGCCATCTACCTGGGCGACTGCCGCCGCCTCGGCATCACCGTGCTCCCGCCGGACGTCAACGAGTCCTTCCACGCCTTCACCTCGGTCGGTGAGGACATCCGCTTCGGCATGGGCTCGGTCCGCAACGTCGGCGAGGGCGTGGTCGCGTCCATCGTGAACACCCGCAAGGAGAAGGGGAACTTCACCTCGTTCTCCGACTACCTCGCCAAGATCGAGGTCGCGGCCTGCTCCAAGAAGGTCACCGAATCCCTCATCAAGGCGGGCGGTTTCGATTCGCTCGAGCACCCCCGCAAGGGCCTGCTCCTCGTGCACGCCGATGCCATCGAGTCGGTGCTGTCGACGAAGAAGGCAGAGGCCGTGGGCCAGTTCGACCTCTTCGGGTCGATGGGCGAGGAGGACGGTGCCGCCGGCCCGATCGACGACGTCTTCACCATCAAGGTCCCCGACGAGGAGTGGGACGGCAAGCACAAGCTCGCCCTCGAGCGCGAGATGCTGGGCCTGTACGTCTCCGCGCACCCGCTCGACGGCGTCGAGCACGTCATCGCGGCGCAGACCGACACCCCCATCCCGGCCATCGTCGAGGGCGACGTCAAGGACGGCACCCAGGTGACCGTCGGCGGCATCCTGCAGTCGGTGAACCGGCGCGTGAACAAGAACGGCGCCCCCTTCGCATCCGCGCAGATCGAGGATCTGTCCGGTGGCATCGAGGTCTTCTTCTTCCCGCAGGCCTACGCCGCGTACGGGGCCGAGGTCGTGGAGGACGCGGTGGTGCTCATCAAGGCGCGCGTGAACTTCCGCGACGACAAGGTCACCCTGATCGCGAACGACATCGCGCCCATCGATCTGTCCCAGATCGGCGTCGCGAAGCCGCTGTCGCTCACCATGCAGACGCGGGTGTGCACGCAGGACAAGGTCTCCGCGCTCAAGCAGGTGCTGCAGCGCCACCCCGGCGTCTCCGACGTGCACGTCAAGCTCGTCAGCGGCGACAAGGCCACCACGCTGCGGCTCGACGACACCCTTCGGGTGAACCCGTCGTCGTCGCTCATGGGCGACCTGAAGGCGCTGCTGGGCCCCAACTGCCTCGCCTGAGCCCGGCTCAGACGCCGGCCTCGGCGCCGAAGATGCGCTCGAACAGGTCCTCGCCGTGGCTGGTCGACAGGGGCCGGCCGGGCAGCACCCGGAAGGTGCGGTCGCCGGAATCGAGGCGTTCGGCGCGGAGGAAGGCGTGCCGCGGATCGTCGGCGTCGGCGAGTCCGCGCGCGAGCTCGTACATGTGGGTCACGTAGACGACCGTGATCCCGCAGTTCCGCACGGTCTCGACGATCTGCCGCGCCAGCGCCGCACCCTCGCGCTCGTTCGTCGACGCCAGCGACTCGTTGCACAGCAGCAGTGCTCCGGGGCGGATCACGTCGGCGATGGCGCTCATCCGGCCCAGCTCCTCCTCCAACCGGCCCGCGGTGTCGCCGCCGTCGCGCTCCTCGCCGCCGAAGTGCGTGAACACCTGCGGGTGGACAGGGCCGCGGTACGCCCGCGCGGGTACCGGCATGCCGCAGCGCAGCATGAGCTGGGCGGTGCCGATACTGCGCAGCAGCGTGGTCTTCCCGCCGTGGTTCGCGCCGGTGATCATCGTGACCGAGGCTTCCTCGGTGTCGATGTCGTTGCCGACCAAGGGGTCCCGCGACTCCAGGGCGAGCGCGGGGAGGTAGAGGCCCCGACACGTCAGGCCGCGCTCGGTCGGCTCCGGGAGGCACCACGGGGCGCCGCGTTCGTCGAGCGCGGCGAGGAGGTTCATGACGGCGCGGTAGAAGCCCAGCTCGTCGGCGATGGTCCGGAAGTACGCGGCGACGTGCTCCGCCGCCTGCGCGACGGCGTCCGCCGCGGTCCGGATGCCGCGGCCCGCCAGCACCGTCAGGGCCTCCGCGGCGGCCGGGTCGTCGACGTCCAGGTCGATCGCCCCGTCGCGCCCGCGCAGCCGTCGCCACCCCGTGCGGTCCGGGTGCCGCAGAACGTGGTCCGTCCCGTGCGCTCCGGCGCCCAGCCGCACGCTGATCAGCTCGCCCTTCGCGAACCGGAGCCCCTCGAGGTGCTCCCGCACCGTCGCCAGGTAGGCGTCGTCGAGGTCCGTGGCGATGCACGAGAAGAACGTGTCGAAGCCGGCCGAGGAGAAGCCGCCGCGCCACCGGTCGCAGGCCGCCCGCAGCTCGGTGAAGGCCTCGAGGAACATGTCCAGCACGTCGAGCGACCGGTAGAGGACCTTGTCGGGCGTGGCGCGCGTGAACAGTCCGAAGTAGTTGTGCCGCTCCCGCTCGACCGCCCGCGCCGCGATCCGCCGCAGGTCGTCGACCGCGCCGGGGTGGGCGAGGCAGTCCCGCAGGACCTCGTGGCGGTAGCGGATGTCGTCGGCGGAGGCGACGTCGCCGAGCAGTACCGCCTCCGCGACGCGGTACAGCGCGTCGTCCCCGGCCGCCATCGTCGGGAGCAGCCGGTCCAGCCCCAGGTTCCGGCGCAGCTCCTCGGTTCGTGGGGGAGCGGCCGAGGCGTCGCGCAGGTCCCGGTCGCGGTACAGCAGGCGCGTCCTCATGACGCGATCCTGCGGCGCAGGGTCTCGGCGTCGAGGCCGTGGCGGCGGGCGAGCGCGGCGGCGTGGGCGAGGCCCTGCGGACGACCCCGGCGCACCCGGAACGTGCGGGCGGACGGCGCACCGGGGACGTCGGCGGTCATGCTCACGACGCCGTCGCCGAGCAGGGCGATCTCGTCGACGAAGGTGACGTAGACGCACCGCACGCCCCTGTCCACCAGCCTGCGGACGACGGCGGAACCGAGGCGGGCGCCGTCCTCCAGGGACGTGGACGCGAAGGTCTCGTTCATCACCACGACGCTGTGTCCCGTTGCCGCGGTCAGGATCTCGCGCATGCCGACGATGTCGGCCTCCAGTCTGCCGCGCCGGTCATCGACGGACTCGGGGCGCTCGAACTGCGTGAACAGCGCGTCGAAGAGCCCGATCTCCACGGCGGTCCCCGGAACGGGGAGGCCGAGCGCCGCCAGCTGGTGGATCTGGCCGAAGGCCCGGGCGAGCGCGGTCTTGCCACCGTGGTTGGGGCCCGTCACCACCAGCACGCGCTCGTCGGCGCCGAGCCGGAGATCGTTGCCCACGACGTGCTCCCCGCGGTGAACCAGCTCCGACGCCATTGCGAGGTCGACGGTGCCGTGCGCGTCGAGGACCGGTTCGTCGACGATCACCGGGAGCGTGAACGGCACACCCGTCGCCTCCAGTCGGGCGACGAAGTCCAGGTAGGCCAGGTACCAGCGGATCTCGAGATCAGCGCGGGCCACGACCGGGTCGCCGGCGCCGGCGTGCCGCTCCCGGAACCGGGCGAGGGCGCGGAAGGTGTCGGGGAACAGGGCCGTGACGTCGGTGAGGATCGCCGCCTCGACACCGTCGAGCCCGGGCCGCACGGGAACGTCCTCCGCCCGGCGGGCGGCCCCGTCGACCCGGAACCGGTCGAAGACGGCGGCGACCTCCGCACCGTAGTCCGGCTCGCCGTGGTAGCGCCCGACGCGCACGTCGGACTTCTTGATCCGCACGGTGTACTCGACCGCGTCCATGAGTGCCGCGGCCTCCGCCGCGTCGTCCGCCAGTGCTCGGTGCTCGGGCGATTCGGTCAGCGCATCGAGGTGGGCGCGCAGGTCGCGCACCGCCGCGGGCGGGTCCGTGGCGTCGGCGAGCGCGGCCCGCAGCCCGGCGACGGCGGCCAGGTAGCGGCGCGCGCCGTCGAGGTACCAGGCGTCCCGCTCGGGGCGCAGGCGCAGCCGCTCGGCGTTCGCCCGGGCCTCGCGCATCGACGCCATCGTCGCGCCGAACCGCCGCAGTCCGGTGGCGAGGTCCGTGTCCTGCCGCAGGGCTCGGCAGAACTCCTGCCGGTACCGTGCGGCCGCCACCGACGGGGCCGGCGCGCGGAAGAGGGGAGCGGTCTCGGGGTCGTGCGCCGTGACCTCGCCGACGACGCGGTCCAGCCCCAGGTCGGCGAAGTGGTCGGGGTCGCCCGCAGGAGCGTCGGCGACGGGCGTGCCCAGGAGGGAAGGGGGATCCACGACGCACCTCCGCTCTCGTCCGTGTGTCACGGGCTGACCGGCGGGTGTGGCGGCGGCGCCTCACGAGGTTCGCCGGTTCTTCGACCGTACGTCCGCGATGAACGCGGGAGCAAGAGTCTCGCGGTCGGCTAGCCGCGCGCGTGCAGAGTGCGGGCAGCCCACCACACGGCGACGCCAGCGCCGGTTGCGGCGAGAACGGCGGGCGCGAAGGAGGCGGCGCCGGTGGCCAGGGTGAGCACGGCGCCGAGGGCCAGGACGAGCAGCGCGGCGACCAGCGCTTCCGCCTTGTAGCGGGGCCACGCGACACCGAAAACGTCGACGGTGGACCGCTGCGCTGCGGCACGGCGGTCGGAAGTCGAGGATGCGGCGACGGTGGTCATGGTGTTCACCGTACCCTGTGACCGAGATTTCGGCCACCCGAACTCACGGTCCGGCGGGTCGATCTGGGATGATGGGACGCGTGTTGCGCTGGATCACCGCAGGAGAATCGCACGGCCCCGCCCTCGTGGCCCTCGTGGAGGGCATGGTCGCGGGCGTCGAGGTCACGTCGTCGGACATCGCCGCCCAGTTGGCGCGGCGACGCCTCGGCTACGGCCGTGGTGCGCGCATGAAGTTCGAGGCCGACAAGGTCACCATCCTCGGTGGCGTCCGGCACGGCCGTACCCAGGCGGGCCCCGTCGCCATCGAGATCGGGAACACCGAGTGGCCGAAGTGGGAGCAGGTCATGTCGGCCGACCCGGTCGACCAGGAGCTGCTCGACGGCATGGCCCGCAACGCGCCCCTCACCCGGCCGCGGCCCGGCCACGCCGACTACTCGGGGATGCTCAAGTACGGCTTCGAGGACGCCCGGCCCGTGCTGGAGCGCGCGAGCGCCCGCGAGACGGCCGCGCGCGTCGCCGCCGGCACCGTCGCCCGGAACTTCCTGCGCCAGGCCTTCGGCGCCGAGGTGGTCAGCCACGTCATCTCCATCGGGGCGTCCGAGCCCTACGTCGGCCCGACCCCGTCGGGTACCGACCTCGACCGGATCGACGCCTCGCCCGTGCGCGCCTTCGACGAGGCCGCCGAGCGGTCGATGATCGCCGAGATCGAGGCCGCCAAGAAGGACGGCGACACTCTGGGCGGCGTCGTCGAGGTCGTGGTCACGGGCCTGCCCGTCGGCATCGGTTCCGTCGCCTCCGGCGACAGCCGCCTCGACGCGCGGCTGGCCGCGGCGCTCATGGGCATCCAGGCGATCAAGGGCGTCGAGGTCGGCGACGGCTTCGAGACCGCCCGCCGCCGCGGCAGCGCCGCGCACGACGAGATGCTGCCCGACAAGGGCGGCGTGCTCCGCTCGACCAACCGCGCGGGCGGCGTCGAGGGCGGGATGACCAACGGTGAGGAGCTGCGCGTGCGCGCGGCCATGAAGCCGATCTCCACGGTCCCGCGCGCGCTGCGCACCATCGACATGCAGACCGGCACCGAGGCCGTGGCGATCCACCAGCGCAGCGACGTCTGCGCCGTGCCCGCCGCCGGCGTCGTGGCCGAGGCCATGGTGGCGCTCGTCGTCGCGCAGGCGGCACTCGAGAAGTTCGGCGGCGACAGCCTCGCCGAGACCCGCAGCAACATCGAGCGGTACTCCGAGCAGGTGGCGGCGCGGTTGCAGCGGGTGACGCCCGAGGCGATCTGATGGGCACCGCGCCCGGCCGCGAGCCGGGGCCCGCGGCGATCCTGATCGGCCCGCCCGGGGCGGGGAAGACGACCATCGGCCGTCGGCTCGCGCGCGCCCTGCGCGTGGAGTTCCTCGACGTCGACGAGGAGATCGAGCGCCGCGAGGGCCGCTCCATCCCGCAGATCTTCGCCGGCGACGGCGAGCCCGCCTTCCGGGCCATCGAGGAGCACGTCGTCGCCGACGTGGTCGCGCACCATCCCGGCGTCGTCTCCCTCGGCGGCGGTGCGGTGCTCTCCGAGACGACCCGCAGCCTGCTGCGGCGGCACCAGGTCGTCTACCTCGAACTGACCGAGGAGGAGGGGATCCGCCGCACGGTGAACCCGGCCGCGTCGAACCGCCCGCTCCTGAAGGGCGACGACCCCGCCGCGGCGTACCGCGCGCTCATGGCGCGGCGCACGCCGATCTACCGTGAACTCGCGACGATCCGCGTCTCCACCGTGGGGCGCGCGCCGTCGTCCGTCGTCCGGCAGGTGCAGCGGCGCCTCAAGGACACCGCACCCGGGCGGGAGCGCCGCGGCCCCTGGCCGAAGCTGCCCGCCGTCCTCCGCACGTCCGCCAAGAATCGATCGGAGTAGTAGATGAGCGAGAACCCGGTGAAGGTCCGCGTCGACGCGGGCAGCCCCTACGACGTGGTGATCGGCCGTGGGCTGCTCGACGAGACCGTCGCGGCCGCCGGTGAGGCGACGAAGGCCGCGATCTTCTACCAGCCGACCCTCGCCGAGACCGCCGAGGCGCTGCGGCAGGCCTTGGCGGACAAGGGGATCGACGCGCATCGCATCGAGCTGCCGGACGCCGAGGCCGGCAAGGACCTCCAAGTCGCCGGTTTCTGCTGGGAGGTGCTCGGCCGCATCGGACTGAGCCGCCAGGACGTGATCTACAGCCTCGGCGGCGGCGCCGCGACCGACGTCACCGGTTTCGTGGCCGCCACCTGGATGCGCGGCGTGCCCGTCGTGCACATCCCGACGACGCTGCTCGCCATGGTCGACGCGGCCGTCGGCGGCAAGACCGGCATCAACACCGACGCCGGCAAGAACCTGGTCGGCTCCTTCCACGAGCCGCGCTCGGTGATCGTCGACCTGGTGACGCTGGAGACGGTGCCGCGCAACGAGATCGTGGCGGGCATGGCCGAGGTCATCAAGACCGGCTTCATCGCCGACCCGGTGATCCTCGAGCTCATCGAGAAGGACCCGCAGGCCGCGCTCGACCCCACGGGCGACGTGCTGCCCGAGCTGGTCCGCCGCTCCATCGAGGTCAAGGCGAAGGTCGTCTCCGCCGACCTCAAGGAGTCCTCGCTGCGCGAGATTCTCAACTACGGCCACACCTTGGCCCACGCGCTGGAGCGTCGCGAGCGCTACCGCTGGCGCCACGGCGCCGCCGTCTCCGTCGGCCTGATCTACGCCGCCGAGCTCGGCCGCCTCGCCGGCCGCCTCGACGACGAGACCGCCGACCGGCACCGCCGGGTCCTCGAATCCGTCGGCCTGCCCACGAGCTACGACGCCGACGCGTTCGGGCAGCTCCTCGAGTACATGGGCAAGGACAAGAAGAACCGTGCGGGCATGCTGCGGTTCGTCGTGCTCGACGGCCTGGCCCGCCCCGGCCGGCTCGAGGCCCCGGACCCGTCGCTGCTGGTCGCCGCGTACTCCGCCGTCGCCAAGGAGGGCACGCAGCCCACGGGCGCCGTCCTGCTCTGACCGCTACCAGCAGAGCCTTCCGGGCTCGAGGTAGGTGCTGACGGCCAGCCACACCCCGGCGCCGGCTATCAGCGCCGCCGCGAGACCGGCCCACGCGTTCCCGCGCCGCACGGCCCACGCCGCGAGCGGCGCGGCCCAGGCGACGCCGGCGAACCCGATCGCCGCGACGCCCGCGAGGTCGCCCCGCGCGCCGCTGATGCACGTCGTGTCGACCGCGGTCCAGACGCCCCACCAGGCGACCCAGCCGCACAGGGCCGTCCACGCGATGTACGCGAGCACGCCCAGCGCGACCCGCGTCGCCCGGTGATCGCGTCCCGTCGTCATGACAGCCCGAGCAGATCGGCGGTGCGCTCGAGGGTGTAGTCGAAGAGCGCGTCCGCGGGCTCGAAGGTGTTCGCGTACTGGCCGAACAGCTCGAAACTCACGGCGCCGAAGAGCTGGGTCCAGGCGAGCACGCCCAGCGCGAGCTGCCCCGGCTCGGCGTCGGGGGCCACGACCTCGGCCGCGGCCCGCATCTGCGCGTCGAGCCCGCCCGACGGTGCCGGGGCGCCCGCGTGCCCGCACGTCGCGATGCGGGCGAAGGTGCCGGAGGTGCGGATCGCGGCGGCCGTCGTCTCCGCGGGCGCGTGGTACCCGGGCACGGGCGAGCCGTACAGCAGCGTGTACTCGTGCGGGTGCGCCCGCGCCCAGGTCCGCACCGCGTGACCCGCCGCGAGCCAGCGTTCCCGCGGGCCATCGGCCGCCGCGTCCGCCGCCTCGACCGCGTCGCCGAGGGCCGTGTACGCGTCCGTGATCAGCGCCGTGAGCAGCGCGTCCCGGCTGGGGAAGTAGCGGTACACCGCCGACGAGGCCAGTCCCAGGTCCCGGGCGACGGCGCGGAGCGACAGCGCGGCGGCGCCGACTTCGCGGAGCTGGTCCCGCGCGCTGCGGGTGATCTCGGCGGTGAGCTCGGCGCGGGCGCGCTCGCGCGCGGTGAGGGAGGCGTTCACCCCTTGATCATTGCACTGATCCGAAAAGAGAGCACCGCTCTTGACAATGGCGCGACGCCAGCGGAGCATGGGATTGAAACGAGAGCACTGCTCACACTTGGAGGATCTCATGACCGCACCCGCCGCCGACCACGTCCGGCCCGGCCGCACCGCGACCGCGTTCAACAACGCCGTCGCCTGGCTCGCGCGACGCGGGATCTCCCTCTACGGCAGCAGGGAGCTCGCGGTCCGCGGGCGCACCTCCGGGGAGTGGCGCACGGTCCCCGTCAACGTCCTCGTCGTCGACGGTGCCGAGCATCTCGTCGCGGCCCGCGGCGTCACCCAGTGGGTGCGGAACATGCGCGCCGCGGGCGCGGGGGAGCTCCGGCTCGGGCGCGCCGCCGTGCCGTTCACCGCCACCGAGATCACGGACCCGGCCGCCAAGGTGCCCGTGCTGCGCGCCTACCTGCGCAAGTGGGCCTGGGAGGTGGGCGCCTTCTTCCCCGGCCTCTCCGCCGACAGCACCGACGACGAGCTCGCGGCCGCCGCGGTCCGCTACCCGGTGTTCGCGATCCACCGCGCCTGACCGGCCCCGCGCCGCCCGCCGGCCCCGATAGGGTGGCCGCGTGGCGCTGGTGGGCAGGGACGGCGAGAGCGCGCGGATCGACCGGTTGCTCGCCGGCGCGCGCGCCGACCGCGGCGGCGCCCTCGTCGTCCGCGGCGAACCCGGCATCGGTAAGTCCGCGCTCCTCGAGCACGCCGCGCAGCGGGCGGAGGCGACGGGCATGCGGGTGATCCGCGGCGCCGGCATCGAGTCCGACGCCGAACTGGCGCACGGCGGCCTGCACCAGCTGCTGCGGCCGCACCTGTCGCGACTCGACGCGCTCCCCGCGCCGCAGGCAGCCGCCCTGCGCACGGCGTTCGGGCTCGCCGAGGGCGAAGCGCCCAACCGCTTCCTCGTGTCGGCGGGAGCACTGGCACTGCTCGCCGATCTGTCCGACGAGGCACCGCTTCTGGTCGTCGTCGACGACCTGCAGTGGCTCGACCGCGGCTCGGCCGAGGCGCTGCTCTTCGCCGCGCGCCGGTTCGCCGCCGACCCCGTCGCGCTGCTGTTCGCCGTGCGCGAGACGTCGATGCCGTTCGCGACCCCGGGCGTGGACACGATCCCGCTGCACGGCCTCGACGCCCGCGAGTCCGCCCGCGTGCTGGACGCCCACGCGCCGGGGATCGACGATCTGCTGCGGGCCCGCGTCCTCGAGGAATCGGCGGGCAATCCGCTCGCGCTCATCGAGCTCGGGGCCGTGCCGCGGTCGGCCGACGGCGCACCGTCGGACACCGTCGGCCCGGTGGGCGCGCTGGCGGCGCCGCTGCGCGTGCAAGACGCCTTCCGCGGGCAGATCGCGGCCCTCCCCGAACCCGCGCGCCGGGCGCTGCTCGTGGCCGCGGCGGACTCCGCGGCCCCGCTGGGCACGATCGTGCGGGTGATCGAGGACCTCGGCGGCGCGATCGCCGACCTCGCGCCGGCGGAAGCGGCGGGCCTGGTCCGGATCTCCGAGCGGATCGACTTCCGGCACCCGCTGGTCCGGTCCGCCGCCTACCGCGGCGAGCCGCTGCCCCAGCGCCTCGCTGTGCATCGCGCCTACGCGCGGGTGACGGCGGGTGACGCGGACCGGAGGGCCTGGCACCTCGCCGCCGCGACGCCGACTCCGGCCGAAACGGTCGCCGCCGAGCTCGACGGCGTCGCGGAGCGCGCCCGCCACCGCGGCGGCGCCATGGCCGTGTCGATCGCCTACGACCGCGCGGCACGGCTCAGCGAGGACGGCGAGCGCAGAGCGGCGCGGGTCGCGCTGGCGGCGCAGGCCGCCTACGACGGCGGACGCCCCGACCGCGCGCAGCGACTCGCCTCCGAGGCCCTCTCGCTGAGCGGCGACGCCGGAGTGCGCGCGGACGCGACGTACGTCCTCGGCGCCGTCGCCTACGAACGGGAGTCCCCGCGCGCGGACGCCGAGCTCACCCTCGCGGCGGCGCGGTCGACGCTCGACGACGATCCGCTCCGCACCGCGCTCGCCCTGTACGAAGCCGGGCACGCCGCCCGGCACGGCGCAGCGGGCGACCTGCTCCAGGAGGTCGCCGCGGTGCTGCGCGACTTCATCCCGCCCGAGGAGTGGCGTGGCGTGGTGGATGCGCTCCTGGGCTGGGCCGAGCTCGCCGACGGTCGCCCGGGACTCGCCGTCGCCCGCATGCGCCCGCCCGGGACGGACGGCGGCGGCCCGCTGACCCACGCCATCACTGCGGCGATCACCGGTCTGCTCACCGCGCGGGAGGACGAGGTCGTGCCCGTCGTCGAGGCGATGCTCGATGCGGCACGCGCGGAGGGCGCCCTGGGCTGGATCCCGTACTGCCTCGGTGTCCAGGCCGTCGCCAGGCTGCTCCGCGGGGAGTTCGCCGATGCGCGTGCCTGCGTCGCGGAGGGCGCCGCGGTGAGCGAGGAGCTGGGGAACCGCACGGAGTGGCTCGCGCACCGCTCGCTCGAGGTGTGGCTGCTCGCGGTCGCGGGGGAGCAGGAGGCCTGCCGAGCCCTCGCCGAACGGGTCCTGCCCGAGGCGCGGAGCCGGCACCGCGTCGACGCCGACATCGGAACGTGGGGGATCGGCGTGCTCGACCTCGCCGCGGCGCGGTACGCGGACGCGCTGATCGCGCTGGAGTCGGTGTGCACCGGCCCGGCCCGGCGCGACGTCCTGCTGCGGGCCGTCCCCGATCTGGTGGAAGCGGCCGTGCGCGTCGGAGCGCCGGAGCGGGCGGCCGCGCCGCTCGGCGAGTTCGCGGCGTGGGCCGGGGCCGTCGGCCGGCCCGTGACCGACGGCCTCGCGCTCCGCTGCCGCGCCCTGCTCGCCCCCGACGACGAGGCCGAGGACCTCTACCTCGGCGCGCTGCGGCTGCACGAGGACGCGGCCGGCGGATACGACGTGGCCCGCACCCGGCTGGCCCACGGGGAGTGGCTGCGCCGCCGGCGGCGCCGGACCGAGGCGCGGGCGCAGCTCGGCGCCGCGCTCGCCGGGTTCGAGGACATCGGTGCCGTGCTCTGGGCGGAACGTGCCCGCACCGAGCTGGCGGCCCTGGGCGACTCCGGGGCGGGGCGGCGCAGCGCCGGCCCCCTCAACCGGCTCACGCCGCAGGAGCTGCAGGTGGTGCGGCTCGCCGCCGCGGGCGGCACCAACAAGGAGATCGCGGCGCAGCTCTTCCTCAGCCCCCGCACGGTGGGCTACCACCTGTACAACGCGTACCCCAAGCTCGGCGTCGCCGCGCGCGGCGACCTGGCCGGGATCGTCGCGCAGGAGCACGGCCCCGTCGGTCCGCACCCGGAACCCGGTCATCGTGACTGATCCGCGGCGCGGCGCCCGCTCGTAGCGTTCTTCGTAGGGCGGAACCGCCCGCACCGGACACCGCGACCAAGGAGCGATCATGACCCAGTACTTCCTCAGCCTTCCGCACGACTCCGCCGCGGAGACGACCATGGCGGACATCGACCCCGCCGAACTGGAGGCCCTCATCGCCGAGGTCGAGGCGTTCAACACCGAGCTCCAGTCGACCGGGGCGTTCGTCTTCGCCGGCGGCCTGCATCCGCCGTCGACCGCGACGACCGTCGACGCGTCCGGCGACGCCCCGGTGTTCACTCCGGGCCCCTTCGTGGAGGCGCCCGAGTACCTCGGCGGCTTCTGGGTGATCGAGGCCGACAACGAGGACGACGCGATCGAGTGGACCAAGAAGGCCTCCCGAGCCCTCCGCAGCCGGGTGGAGGTCCGTGCCCTGCAGGAGGCCCCGGCGTGACCGGTGCCGGCGCCCGTCCGCCGGTACATTCGTCATCGTGAGCGATACCAGGACCATCGATCAGTCCAGCGGCGTGCTGGAGGTGCACACCGGGGTGGCCGGGCGGTCCGCCCGGCTCGGCCACCGCCTGGTGCTCG
This sequence comes from Tsukamurella tyrosinosolvens, assembly GCF_900104775.1. Classification (NCBI taxonomy): domain Bacteria; kingdom Bacillati; phylum Actinomycetota; class Actinomycetes; order Mycobacteriales; family Tsukamurellaceae; genus Tsukamurella; species Tsukamurella tyrosinosolvens. Next base: position 3,311,108 of record NZ_FNSA01000003.1, on the reverse strand, counting down.
CGCCCACCGCGTGGCGGGCTGTCGTCGAGGTCGACGGCGACCGGCCCGTCTCCCTCGCGGTCACCGTCGACGCGGCCTCCCTGGAGGTCGTCTCCGGCGAGGGCGGGCTCACCCCGTTGAGCGCACCGGAGCGTGCGGTCGCGACCGCGAACGCGCACCGCTCGCTCAAGGTCAAGGCGAACCCGGCGATCGAGTACCGCTCCACCACCATCGAGGCCTCGGAGAACGGCTTCCGCGTGCGCGGCGAGCTGTCGATCTGCGGCACCACTCGGCCGTGCGACTTCGCCCTCGTCTACGAGGACGCCGTGCCCGCCCCGGCACTCGCCACCGCCGTCCCCGTGCGGCAGACCGACTTCGGGATCAAGCCCTTCTCCCTCATGATGGGCACCCTCCAGGTGACCGACGAGGTCACGGTCGTCGCGCGCGCGACGGTCTGACGCCGCGCGGCGGCGCGCGACCGTCGCGCCGCGATACCGTGGCAGGATGCCGCAGACCCACGACCACGCCCGCCGCCGCGACACCCTCCGCGCCGCCCTCGCGAGCCACGAGCCCGCCCTCGACGCACTGCTCGTCACCGACCTCGACAACGTCCGCTACCTCGCCGGGTTCACCGGCTCGAACGGGGCGGTCCTCGTCGGCGCCGATCCGTCCGGCGACGCGATCGCCACCGACGGCCGCTACCTCACCCAGGTCGCGGAGCAGTCCGGCGACCTGCGAGCCGTCATCGAGCGGGACGTCGCGAAGGCGCTCCTGGCGGAGGCGGACGGCACCGTCGGCTTCGAGGCGACGGCGCTGAGCTACGCCGACCACGCCCGGCTCGCGCCCGAGGCGCGCCTGGTCCCGACGACCCGCCTCGTCGAGGCGCTCCGCGAGGTCAAGGACGACGGCGAGATCGAGCTGCTCCGCCGCGCCTGCGCGATCAGCGACCAGGCGCTCGCCGCCCTCGTCGAGGAGGGCGCGATCCGCCCCGGGGCCACGGAGGCGCAGGTCGCGCGGCGGCTCGAGAACCTGATGTACGAGTTCGGCGCGGAGGCCGTCGCCTTCGAGACCATCGTCGCCGCCGGGCCGAACTCGGCGATCCCGCACCACCGGCCCACCGATGCCGTCCTCGCCACCGGCGACTTCGTCAAGATCGACTTCGGCGCCCGCTTCCGCGGCTACCACGCCGACGAGACGCGCACCTTCGTCCTGGGCGAGCCCGCCGCCTGGCAGCGCGAGATCTACGACCTGGTCCGCGCCGCCCAGACCGCCGGCCGGGATGCCCTCGTGCCCGGCGCCGACGTCCGCGCGATCGACGGCGCGGCGCGCTCCGTGATCGAGGCCGCGGGGTACGGCGAGCAGTTCCTGCACGGCCTCGGCCACGGCGTCGGCGTGCAGATCCACGAAGCCCCGACGCTGGGCAAACTCGGCAGCGGTACACTGTCCGACGGTGCTGTGGTCACCGTGGAGCCGGGTGTGTACCTCCCGGGTCGTGGTGGAGTCCGCATCGAGGACACCCTCGTGGTCCGTGCGGACGGGCCGGAACTGCTGACGCGCACCACCAAAGACTTGATCGCACTCTAGGAGAATCGACACACCGTGGCATCGACTGCTGATTTCAAGAACGGCCTGGTCCTCAACCAGGAGGGCCAGCTGTGGCAGATCATCGAGTTCCAGCACGTGAAGCCGGGCAAGGGCCCCGCCTTCGTGCGCACGAAGCTCAAGAACGTGGTCTCGGGCAAGACGGTCGACAAGACCTTCAACGCGGGCGTCAAGGTCGAGGTCGCCACCGTCGACCGGCGTGACTTCAGCTACCTGTACCACGACGGCACCGACTACGTCTTCATGGACGGCGAGACCTACGACCAGATCAACCTGGACGAGGCCAAGGTCGGCGACGGCGCGAAGTTCCTCCTGGAGAACATGCAGGTCCAGGTCTCGATGCACGAGGGTGAGGCGCTCTTCGTCGAGCTCCCGATCTCGGCCGAGTACGTGGTCCAGCACACCGATCCGGGCCTGCAGGGCGACCGCTCCACCGGCGGCACCAAGCCCGCCACGCTGGAGACCGGCGCCGAGATCAACGTCCCGCTGTTCATCAACACCGGCGACAAGCTCAAGGTCGACACCCGTGACGGCGGCTACCTGGGGCGCGTGAACTCCTAAGTGCCCGAGCAGTCTGACAACCGGCGCCCGAAGAAGTCGGGCGCCCGACACCGGGCGCGCAAGCGCGCCGTCGACCTGCTGTTCGAGGCGGAGGCGCGCGGCGTCACCGACCTCGACGGCCTGCTCGCCGAGCGGCGGCAGCTCGCCGCGGACGACGCGGCGGTCGCCCCGGTGTCCGAGTACACCGCCACCCTGGTCACCGGCGTGGGCCTCGACGGCGACCAGATCGATTCCGTGATCTCCTCGCACCTCACCGGCTGGACGCTCACGCGGCTCCCGGCCGTGGACCGCGCGATCCTCCGCATCGCCGTCTGGGAGCTCTTCAACGCCGTCGACGTGCCCCCGGCCGTCGTGGTCGACGAGGCCGTCGAGCTCGCCAAGGAGCTCTCGACCGACGAGTCGCCGACGTACCTCAACGGGGTGCTCGGCAAGGTCGCGACGCTCGCGCCGCAGGTCCGGGCCGCCGCCGCGGCCGAACCCGCCGACCGCGCGGAGTAGCCCGCTAGCCCTTGAGGCGGGCGGCCAGGGCCCGGGCGTTGCGCAGTGCGAGCGCCTGCACCACGCCGATCGGGTGGACGCCGCTCGCCGTCGGCAGGGCCGAGGCGTCGGCGATCACCACGTTCGGCACGTCCCACAGCGCGCCCTCCGGGTTCGCCGCGCCGCGGCGCTCGGAGGACGCCATCCGGGCGGTACTCATCGGGTCCTGCGCGCCGAGCGCGATCTCGCCGACGCCGTACCCGGCCGCGTGCGAGCGCTCGAGGAACTGTTCGACGGGGCGGTCGCCGGGCACGTGGTCGCCCCCGCGCTGCTGGCCAGTGAAGATCCGCCGTGCCCCGGCGGCCTCCAGAATGCGGACCGCGGTGTCCACGCCGGTCCGCAGGTTCGTCCGGTCGGCCTCCGCCAGGTCGTAGCGCACGGACGGCTCGCCGGAGGCGTCCATCGCCACCTCGCCCGCGCCCCGGTCGCGCAGCACGACCCGCACGATCGACAGGTGCGGGAACTGGCGCATCACGTTGAGGTGCTCGACGGGGTTGCGCCAGGGCACGAAGCTCGACGCCAGCGCGGGGGTGAGCGGCGCGGTCTCGTAGCGCACGCCGAAGCCCTTGCCGTCGAGGTTCGCGTGCGCGTCGCTGAAGCGCGTCGACGGTGCGCCCAGCCACGGGTCGACGACCTCGCCGAAGAGTCCGACCGCGGTGGCCGTCGGGTGCAGGTGCAGGTGTTTGCCCACGTGCTGGCCGCCGATGCCCGAGCGGGCGAGCAGCGCAGGGGTCTCGAAGCCGCCCGCGGCCACCACGACGGCGCTGCAGCGCACGGTGAGCCACGATCCGCCCGAGGTCCGCGCGATCACGGTGCGGGCGCGCCCGCCCTGCGTCTCGATCGACCGGGCCTGCGCGCCGGTCACGATGCGCGCGCCCTTCTTCTCGGCGTCGCGCAGCCAGGTGCGGCCGGCGTCCTGTCGCGCCGCGACCCGGCTGGACGGACCCCAGCGGCCCTCCGACTCGAAGTCGTCCGCCAGGCTCACGGACCGCACGGGCAGGTCGAGCGCGCGGCACCCCTTCTCGAGGATCACGTCGCGGGCCGAGGGCGTACCGGCACCGTCGGAGACCCCCGAGCGCTGCCACACCTCCGCGAGGGCGGCGTCGAGCGTGGGCCCGGTCTCGACGCCCCGGGCCGCCCAGTCCGCGCGCACCTCCTCGGGCGGGAGGAAGTAGCCGCCGTGCGAGACCGTCGTGCCGCCGCCGAGGCAGCGCGAGGTCAGCAGGTAGGACTGCGCGTTCTCGGTCCAGAACGGCCCCGGCGAGTACAGCTGGGCCAGGTTGTCGAGGTCGGAGTCACCGACCTCCGTGGGGGAGACGTACTCGCCGCGCTCGAGGACCAGCACGTCGAGTCCCGCCTCGGCGAGCGCGGCCGCGGCCACCGCGCCGCCCGCGCCGGAGCCGATCACCACCACGTCGCACGCGGTCGAGGCGTCGATCTCGTACCGCGCGGGGGAGAGGGGCCGCTGCGCGCGCAGGGCGCGGGCGCGCGGCTTCTTCATGGGTGCCTGCCGCGGGTACCCGATCGCGGCCATCAGCTCGGAACCCGGCCCGTGCTCGCCGTCGGCGCCGCCGGCGGCGTAGTAGGCGAGCAGCGCGATGTTGCGCAGGCGCTTGAACAGCATCCGCTTCTGCACGAACCGTGACCGGGACAGGTCGATCAGGACGCGCTCACGCTCGGCCGTCGAGAGGTCGGCGAAACGCTGCCCCCGGGTGCCCAGCACAGTGGTGCAGAACACGCGGTTGTCGAAGAGTGACAGGGACTGCGCGAGCGTGACCCCGTCGCTGTCGCGCGGGCTGCGGTCGGCGTAGGAAACGGCCAGGTCACCGGCCCGTAGATCGCTCGCGGAGGGGATGGCGACCCCGTCTCCCGGGGCGAAGGAGTCGACGATGGCGGACAGCGTCGTGCGTTGCCTGGTCGACAATTCCATGACCTGAACGTACTGGTATGCTTCGTCTTGCATCAAGGCATCCTTTTCAGTCCGTCCAGAGAGGCGGAGCGAGCCGTCCGGAGAGGCGGAGAAGGAGGTCACGTGGCTCGGGAACTCATGTCCGCGGCCGATGTCACCCGAACGGTGGCGCGGATCGCGCATCAGATCATCGAGAAGACGGCCTTAGACACCAGGGCCGCGGGTGATGAATCGCATCCCCGCGTCGTCATCTTCGGCATCCCTACGCGCGGTGCGGTTCTCGCCGCCCGGCTGGCGGCCGACATCGAGGAGTTCTCCGGCGTGGCGGTGCCCGTCGGTCACCTCGACATCACCCTCTACCGCGACGATCTGCGGCACAAGCCGCACCGCCCCCTCGAGCGCACCACGGTGCCGCCGCAGGGGGTCGACGGTGCGCTGGTCATCCTCGTCGACGACGTCCTGTTCTCGGGCCGGACGGTGCGCGCCGCGCTCGACTCGCTGCGCGACATCGGCCGCCCCGCGGCGGTCCAGCTCGCCGTCCTCGTCGACCGCGGCCACCGGCAGCTGCCGATCCGCGCCGACTACGTGGGCAAGAACATCCCGACCTCCCGCCAGGAGGACGTCCAGGTCCGGCTGCAGGAGAAGGACGGCGAGGACGCGGTGGTGATCTCCGAGCTGCCGGACCCGGAGACGAAGGAGGGCGCGTCGTGACCAAGCACCTGCTCTCCGCGGCGGACCTGAGCCGCGCCGAGGCCGAGGAGATCCTCGACGAGGCGGACCGGCTGCAGCAGGCGCTCATGGGCCGCGAGGTCAAGAAGCTGCCCACGCTGCGCGGCCGCACCGTGATGACGGTCTTCTACGAGAACTCCACCCGCACCCGCGTCTCCTTCGAAGTGGCGGGCAAGTGGATGAGCGCGGACGTGATCAACGTCTCCGCGTCCGGCAGCTCCGTCGCCAAGGGCGAGTCGCTGCGCGACACCGCCCTCACCCTGCACGCCGCGGGCGCCGACGCGCTCATCGTCCGGCACCCGGCCTCCGGTGCGGCGCAACAGATCGCCGCGTGGACCAACTCGGCCGCTGCGCTCGACGGCCTGCCCGGCCCCGTCGTCATCAACGCCGGCGACGGCATGCACGAGCACCCCACCCAGGCCCTGCTCGACGCGCTCACCCTGCGCCAGCGACTCGGTGGCCTCGAGGGCCACCGCGTCGTCATCGTCGGCGACGTCCTGCACAGCCGGGTCGCCCGGTCGAACGCGCTGCTGCTGTCGACGCTCGGCGCCGAGGTCGTGCTCGTCGCGCCGCGCACCCTGCTGCCGGTGGGCGTGGAGACCTGGCCGGTCACGGTCGCCGACTCGCTCGAGGCCGAGCTGCCCGGCGCCGACGCGGTGATGATGCTGCGCGTGCAGGCCGAGCGGATGAACGGCGGCTTCTTCCCCAGCGAGCGCGAGTACTCGGTGCGCTTCGGCCTCAACCCGCAGCGCGCCGCCCTGCTGCCCGACCACGCGGTGGTGCTGCACCCCGGACCGATGCTGCGCGGTATGGAGATCGGCTACTCGGTGGCCGACTCCGCGCAGGCCGCGATCCTGCAGCAGGTCAACAACGGCGTGCACGTCCGCATGGCGGTGCTCTTCCATCTTCTGGCCAAGGAAGGGGGTGCGGAATGACGACCGCTCATCCCGGCACTGCCCACTACTCGCGGGATGGAGGATCCCCCGAATGAGCCTGCTACTCACCAACGTCCGCCCCTACGGCGAGGGCGATCCGGTCGACGTCGCGATCGCCGGCGGCGAGATCACCGCCATCGGAACGTCTCTCGCGCCGGCCGACGGCGCCGAGATCATCGACGGCGGCGGCAGGGTCCTGCTGCCCGGCTTCGTCGACCTGCACACGCACCTGCGTGAGCCCGGCCGCGAGGACACCGAGACCATCGAGTCCGGTTCCGCCGCCGCCGCTCTCGGCGGATACACCGCGGTCTTCGCCATGGCCAACACCAGCCCCGTCGCCGACTCCGCCGTGGTCACCGACCACGTGTACCGCCGCGGCCAGGAGGTCGGCCTGGTCGACGTGCACCCCGTCGGCGCCGTCACCGTCGGCCTGAAGGGCGAGAAGCTCGCCGAGATGGGCATGATGGCCGCCGGCCCCGGACGGGTGCGGATCTTCTCCGACGACGGCGTGTGCGTCGCCGATCCGCTGCTCATGCGCCGCGCGCTCGAGTACTCCGCCTCGCTGGGCGTGGTCATCGCGCAGCACGCCGAGGAGCCGCGGCTGACCCGGGGCGCCGTGGCGCACGAGGGGCCCGAGGCCGCGCGCCTCGGCCTCACCGGCTGGCCCCGCGCCGCGGAGGAGGCGATCGTCGCCCGCGACGCGCTGCTCGCCCGCGACGCCGGCGCCCGCGTGCACATCTGCCACGCCTCCACGGCCGGCACCGTCGAACTGCTGCAGTGGGCGAAGGGCCAGGGCATCGCGATCACGGCCGAAGTGACCCCGCACCACCTGCTGCTCGACGACTCGCGGCTGCAGACGTACGACGCCGTGAACCGGGTGAATCCGCCGCTGCGCGAGGCCTCCGACGTGGCCGCCCTGCGGAAGGCGCTGCGGGACGGTGTGATCGACTGCGTCGCCACCGATCACGCGCCGCACGCCGAGCAGGACAAGTGCTGCGAGTTCGCCGCCGCCCGCCCGGGCATGCTGGGGCTGGAAACGGCGCTGGCGATCGTCGCGCAGGTGTCGGTGGAGACCGGCGACCTGAGCTGGCGCGACGTGGCGCGGGTGATGAGCGAGAAGCCCGCGCAGATCGCGCGCCTCGACGATCAGGGACGGCCGATCGGCGTGGGCGAGCCCGCGAACCTGACGCTGGTCGACCCCGACCTGGGGTGGACCGTGCGCGCGGACGAGCTCGCGAGCCGCTCGCGCAACACCCCGTTCGCGGAGTTGAGCTTCAAGGCCAAGCCCGTGCTCACGGTGCTCCGCGGCCGGGTCACGGCCCGCGACGGGGTGGCCGCGCAGCCGGGGACCGGGGTGCGGGCGTGAGCGTCAGCGACTTCGCCACGCTCCTGCTCGTGCTCGTGGTGCTCGCGGGCCTCTTCTCGCTGATGGCCTTGGGCTGGCGCCGCCGCGGGCAGCGTCAGGCGGCGTCGGTGGGCGAGATCCCCAGCACCCCCGAGCAGCTCAGTGAGCTGGTCTTCGGCCCGGTGTCCGGCGTGTACGTCGGCAGCACCGTGGCGCCGCACTGGCAGGACCGAGTGGCGGTGGGGGACTGGGGCTACCGGGCCACCGTGAACCTGAGCCGCTACGCCGACGGCTACCTGATGGAGCGCGGCCGCGGCAACCCGATGTGGATCGCCGACGAGCACCTGGTGGAGGTGCGGCGCGCCTCCAAGCTGGCCGGCAAGGTCATGCCCGGCGACGGACTGCTGGTGTTCCGCTGGGAGCTGCCCACCGGCACCGTCGTGGACACGGGCTTCCGCGCCGACGACAAGACGACGTATCGAAAACTGATGGACGTGAGGGAAAGTTAGATGGCTGCCGACAACAAAGCACTCCTGGTTCTCGAAGACGGGACCGTGCACCGCGGGGTCGAGTTCGGCGCCGTCGGGCAGACCCTCGGCGAGGCCGTCTTCTGCACCGCGATGACGGGCTACCAGGAGACGCTCACCGACCCGTCGTACGCGCGGCAGATCGTGGTGGCGACCGCCCCGCAGATCGGCAACACCGGCTGGAACGACGAGGACGACGAGTCCCGCGGGGACAAGATCTGGGTCGCCGGCTACGCCGTGCGCAACCCCACCCGCCGGGTGAGCAACTGGCGCTCCAGCGGCACCCTCGAGGGCGAGCTGGTGGACCAGGGCGTCGTCGGCATCGCCGGCATCGACACCCGCGCGCTGGTGCGCCGCCTGCGCGACCACGGTTCCATGCGCGCCGGCGTGTTCTCCGGCGACGCCCTCGCTCCCGACGCCGAGCTCCTCGACCGGGTGCGGGAGCAGCCGTCGATGAAGGGGCAGAACCTGATCGGCGAGGTCTCGACCACCGAGTCCTACACGATCGAGCCCGAGGGCGAGGCCCGCTTCACCGTGGTCGCCGTCGACCTCGGCATCAAGACCAACACCCCGCGCATGTTCGCCGAGCGCGGCATGCGGGTGCACGTGGTGCCCTCGACGATCACGCTCGACGAGGTGCGCTCCTTCAACCCGGACGGCTTCTTCCTCTCGAACGGCCCCGGCGACCCCGCCACGGCCGCGCACGAGGTGGAGCTCACCCGCGGCGTGCTGGACGCCGGCCTGCCGCTGTTCGGCATCTGCCTGGGCAACCAGCTGCTGGGCCGCGCCTTCGGCCTGGAGACGTACAAGATGAAGTTCGGCCACCGCGGCATCAACATCCCGGTGGTGGAGCACACCACCGGGCGGATCTCGATCACCGCGCAGAACCACGGCTTCGCCCTCGAGGGCGAGCGCGGCGCCGAGTTCGACACCCCGTTCGGCCGCGGCCGCGTCAGCCACGTGTGCGCCAACGACGGGGTCGTGGAGGGCGTCGAGCTGCTCGACGGCCGCGCCTTCTCCGTCCAGTACCACCCGGAGGCCGCGGCGGGACCGCACGACGCCGCCTACCTCTTCGACAAGTTCGCGACTGTTATGGGAGACAAGTAATGCCACGGCGCACCGACATCCAGCACGTCCTGGTGATCGGCTCGGGCCCGATCGTGATCGGCCAGGCCTGCGAGTTCGACTACTCCGGCACCCAGGCCTGCCGCGTGCTGCGCGCCGAGGGACTGCGCGTCTCGCTGGTGAACTCGAACCCGGCGACGATCATGACGGACCCCGAGTTCGCGGACGCCACCTACATCGAGCCCATCACCCCCGAGTACATCGAGAAGGTCATCGTCGCCGAGCGCGACAAGGGCTTCCCGATCGACGCCGTGCTCGCCACCCTCGGCGGTCAGACCGCGCTCAACGCCGCCGTCGGCCTGCACGAGCAGGGCATTCTCGACAAGTACGGCATCAGCCTCATCGGCGCCGACTTCGACGCCATCCAGCGCGGCGAGGACCGGCAGAAGTTCAAGGACATCGTCGCCAAGATCGGCGGCGAGTCCGCCCGGTCCAAGGTCTGTTTCACCCTGGACGAGTGCAAGGAGACGGTCGCCGACCTCGGGTACCCGGTCGTCGTGCGGCCGTCGTTCACCATGGGCGGCCTCGGCTCCGGCATGGCCTACGACGAGGCCGACCTGATCCGCATCGCCGGCGCGGGCCTCGCCGCCTCGCCGACCGCGAACGTGCTCATCGAGGAGTCGATCCTCGGCTGGAAGGAGTACGAACTCGAGCTCATGCGTGACGGCCGCGACAACGTGGTGGTCGTCTGCTCCATCGAGAACGTCGATCCCGTCGGCGTGCACACCGGCGACTCGGTGACGGTGGCCCCGGCCATGACCCTCACCGACCGTGAGTACCAGATCATGCGCGACCAGTCGATCGCCATCCTCCGCGAGGTGGGTGTCGACACCGGCGGCTGCAACATCCAGTTCGCGCAGGACCCGCGCGACGGCCGGCTGGTCACCATCGAGATGAACCCGCGCGTCTCGCGCTCCTCGGCGCTGGCGTCCAAGGCCACCGGCTTCCCGATCGCCAAGATCGCCGCGAAGCTCGCCGTGGGCTACACGCTCGACGAGATCCTCAACGACATCACCGGCGAGACCCCGGCGTGCTTCGAGCCGACGCTCGACTACGTCGTCGTCAAGGCGCCGCGGTTCGCCTTCGAGAAGTTCCCCGGCGCCGACGACACCCTCACCACCACCATGAAGTCGGTGGGCGAGGCGATGAGCCTGGGCCGCAGCTTCGCCGAGGCCTTCGGCAAGGTCATGCGCTCCCTGGAGACCAAGCGCCACGGCTTCTGGACCGGCGCCCCCGTCGAGGGCACGCTCGAGGAGCTGCTGGAGCGGATCACGACACCCAAGGACGGCCGGTTCTACCTCATCGGCCGCGCCTTCGAGCTGGGCGCCACCGTGGAGCAGGTCTTCGACGCCACCGCGATCGATCCCTGGTTCCTCGAGGAGATCAAGGCCGTCATCGACCTCGGCACGGACGTGCGCGACGCCGACCTGACCCCGGACCTGGTGCGGCTGGCCAAGACCCACGGCTTCTCCGACCTGCAGATCGCCGAACTGCGTGGCGTGGGCGAGGACGAGATCCGCGCGTACCGGCACGAGCACGACGTGCGGCCGGTGTTCAAGACCGTCGACACCTGCGCCGCCGAGTTCGAGGCCAAGACCCCGTACCACTACAGCAGCTACGAGCTCGACCCGTCGGCGACCACCGAGGTGGCCCCGCAGACGGAGCGGCCCAAGGTGCTCATCCTCGGCTCCGGACCGAACCGCATCGGCCAGGGCATCGAGTTCGACTACTCGTGCGTCCACGCCGCGCTCACGCTGAGCGAGGCCGGCTACGAGACTGTGATGATCAACTGCAACCCGGAGACGGTCTCCACCGACTACGACACCGCCGACCGGCTCTACTTCGAGCCGCTGACCTTCGAGGACGTCCTCGAGGTCTACCACTCGGAACAGCGCTCCGGCGAGGGCGGCCCGGGCGTCGTCGGCGTCATCGTCCAGCTGGGCGGGCAGACGCCGCTCGGCCTGGCCGCGCGCCTCAAGGCCGCGGGCCTGCCCATCGTCGGCACCTCGCCCGAGGCGATCGACCTCGCCGAGGACCGCGGCGAGTTCGGCCGCGTGCTCACCGAGGCGGGCCTGCCGGCGCCGAAGTTCGGCACCGCCACCACCGCCGACGGTGCCCGCGAGGTCGCGGCCGGCATCGGCTACCCGGTGCTCGTGCGCCCCTCGTACGTGCTCGGCGGCCGCGGCATGGAGATCGTCTACGACGAGCAGGCGCTCCTCGACTACATCTCCCGCGCCACGGAGCTCGCCCCCGACCGCCCGGTCCTCGTCGACCGGTTCCTGGAGGACGCCGTCGAGATCGACGTCGACGCCCTGTGCGACGCCACCGGCGAGGTCTTCATCGGGGGCATCATGGAGCACATCGAGGAGGCCGGTATCCACTCCGGCGACTCGGCGTGCACCCTGCCGCCCACCACGCTGGGCCGCGCCGACATCGACGCGGTGCGCGCTGCCACCGAGGCGCTCGCCCGCGGTATCGGCGTGCACGGCCTGATGAACGTGCAGTACGCGCTCAAGGACGACGTGTTGTACGTCCTCGAGGCCAACCCCCGCGCCTCGCGCACCGTGCCCTTCGTCTCCAAGGCGACCGCGGTGCAGCTGGCGAAGGCCTGCGCCCGGGTCATGCTCGGCCAGAGCATCGCCGAGCTGCGCGAGCAGCAGATCCTGCCCGCCGAGGGCGACGGCTCGCACATGCCGATCGACGCGCCGGTCTCCGTCAAGGAGGCGGTGCTGCCGTTCAACCGGTTCCGCCGCGCGGACGGCACCGGCGTCGACTCGCTGCTCTCGCCCGAGATGAAGTCCACCGGCGAGGTGATGGGCGTCGACCGCGACTTCGGCACCGCCTTCGCCAAGTCGCAGACGGCGATCAGCGGCTCGCTGCCCGCCACCGGCAACGTCTTCGTCTCGGTCGCGAACAAGGACAAGCGCGCGCTGATCTTCCCGATCAAGCGCCTCGCCGACCTCGGCTTCTCGATCCTCGCCACCGAGGGCACCGCGGACGTGCTGCGGCGCAACGGCGTCCAGGTCGAGACGGTGCTCAAGCACTCGGACGTGATCCCCGAGGGCGAGCAGTCCATCGTCGAGAAGATCAAGGCCGGCGACGTGGGCCTGATCATCAACACCCCGTTCGGCAACGCCGGCCCGCGCGTCGACGGCTACGAGATCCGCACCGCCGCGGTGCAGGCCTCCGTGCCGTGCGTGACCACGGTGCAGGGCGCCTCGGCGGCCGTGCAGGGCATCGAGGCGGCGCTCCGCGGCGGCATCGGCGTCAAGAGCCTGCAGGACATGCACGCGGCGCTGGTGAACCGGTGACCTTCGCCGCGCGCGTCGCCACCGCCGCCTCCGCCCGGGGGCGGCTGGTGGTGGGCATCGACCCGCACCCGCCGCTGCTCGCCGCGTGGGGACTGTCCGACGACGCCGCCGGCGTGCGCGCCTTCGGCCTGCGCTGCGCCGAGGCCTTCGCGGGCGAGGTCGGCTTCGTCAAGCCGCAGGTCGCCTTCTTCGAGCAGTTCGGCGCCGCCGGCCTGCTCGCCCTGGAGGAGGTCATGGCCGCGTGCCGCGAGGCCGGCGCTGTCGTGATCGCCGACGCCAAGCGCGGCGACATCGGTTCCACCATGGCGGGTTACGCGCGCGCCTGGCTCGGCGACTCGCCCCTGGCGGCCGACGCCGTGACCCTGTCGCCCTACCTCGGGTACGGCTCGCTCCGGCCCGCGATCGACGCCGCCCGCGACTCCGGGCGCGGCGTCTTCGTCCTCGCGCGTACCTCCAACCCGGAGGGCGCGCAGGTGCAGGCCGACGGCGTCGGGCAGCGCATCGTCGACGACGCGCGCGCCGACAACGCCGACGGAGCAGGCACCGTCGGCCTCGTCGTGGGCGCCACCCGCGATCACGGCCTCGATCTCGACGGCCTGAACGGGCCGATCCTGGCGCCCGGGTTGGGCGCGCAGGGCGCGACTCCGGCGGACCTGGCGGCGATCTTCGGCACCGGCGGCACGGTGCTGCCGAACTCGTCCCGGCAGGTGCTCGGCGCGGGGCCGGACGCGTCCGCGCTGCGCTCCGCAGCGCTCGCGGTGCGGGACGAGGTCGAGCGCTCCCTCGGCTGACCGCCCTGCTCGCCCGATCGATCCCGTCCCGCCCGATCCCGTCCTCGCCCGGTGCACGGGGGGGTTATCGTCGACGGGGTGAACGTCGATGTGACACCGCTTCCCGGCATCGGAGTGCGCAAGGATTTCGAGCTCGCCACCGGCAGGCGCGTCGGAGTGGTGGCGCACCGCGACGGCACCGTCGAACTGTTCCTCTCGGAACGCGACGATCCCGACGCGTGCGCCGCGCAGGTGCCCCTGTCCAGCGAGGAGGCGGGCGTCCTCGCCAACCTCCTCGGGGCGCCGCAGCTGGTCAATCAGCTGCGCGCCGATCAGCGCGAGCTCGAGGGCGTCAACACCCGGCAACTGCCGATCCTCGCCGGCTCGCCCTACGACGGGCGGACGCTGGGGGAGACCCAGATGCGGACCCGGACCAAGGTCTCCCTCGTCGCGGTGATGCGGGCTGGTGAGGTGCAGCCCTCGCCCGGGCCCGAGTTCGTGTTCACCGCGGGTGATCTGCTCGTGGTGGTCGGGACGGCCGAGGGGCTCGAGGCCGCCGCGCAGATCCTGACGAACGGGTGACGCTCCACCTCGACGAGAACACGGTCGCGCTGATCGAGCTCGGAGCCGTCTTCTTCGTCCTGGGCTTCCTCGGTCGCGCCGCCAGCAAGGTGGGCGTCTCGCCGATCCCGCTGTACCTGATCGGCGGCCTGGCCTTCGGCGTCGGCGGCGTGATCCCACTCGGCGAGGCCTCGGACTTCAGCCGCACCGCCGGCGAGATCGGCGTGATCCTGCTGCTGCTCATGCTGGGCCTCGAGTACACCGCGGCCGAGCTCACCACGGGCCTGCGGCAGTCCTGGCTCGCGGGCGTGCTCGATCTCGTGCTCAACGCCACCCCGGGGGCGATCGTCGCCCTCGCGCTCGGCTGGGGGCCGAAGGGCGCCCTCGTGCTGGCGGGCGTCACCTACATCTCGTCGTCGGGCATCGCCGCGAAGGTGCTCAGCGACCTCGGCCGCCTCGGTAACCGCGAGACGCCCGTGGTGCTCTCCGTGCTGGTGATCGAGGACCTGGCGATGGCGGTGTACCTGCCGATCCTCACGGCGGTGCTGGCGGGCATCGGGCTCCTGGGCGAGATCTCCGCGGTGACGATCGCCGTCGTCGTCGTCACCGTCGTGCTGATCTCCGCCGTCAGGTACGGGCACCGCGTCTCGGCGCTCGTCTACAGCGACGACCGCGAGGTCTTCCTGCTCAAGCTCATCGGGGCGGCGCTGCTGGTGGCGGGCGTGGCCTCGGCGCTGCAGGTCTCCGCCGCGGTCGGCGCCTTCCTGCTCGGCATCGCGATCTCCGGATCGATCGCGCACGAGGCGACCCGCCTGCTCGAGCCGCTCCGCGACCTCTTCGCGGCGCTGTTCTTCGTGGTCTTCGGCCTGAACACCGACCCGCGCGCGATCCCGCCCGTCCTCGGCTGGGCGGTGCTGCTCGCGGTGCTCACCACCGGCACGAAGCTCGCCACCGGCTGGTGGGCCGCCCGGCGGGTCGGCGTCAAGCGGATGGGCCGGGCGCGCGCGGGCGCGGCCCTGGTGGCGCGCGGGGAGTTCTCCATCGTCATCGCCGGGCTCGCCGTCGCGGCGGGCGCCGTCGACGGCCGACTCGCGGCCCTGGCGACCACGTACGTCCTGATCATGGCGGTGGTGGGGCCGATCATCGCGCGCGTCGTCGAGCCCGCGGTCCGGGCGGGGGAGCGGACGATGCGGCGCGTGCGCTCCGACGCCTCGCCGTCGGCGGGCTGAACGCCGCGGCACACCCCGTGACGACGGGAAACGGGGCCGTGACGACCGGGAACGGGCCGCCGACACGCCCGGGCCCGCCGCGAAGTGCAGGTATTTTCGCAGGTCACATGAGTTTCACCCGTCACATCGACGAGTCGTCTCGAGTGCGGTCCTACCGTTCTGAAAGCATTGCGGTGCAACGGTTCTCGATTGCAACGCACATCGTGTGCAGTGGTACGCGCCACCGAACCTCGGGGACGCCTACATCACCGCCAAACCGCAGGTGAGAGGGGGGTGGGGTTCCCATCCCGAGCGAATCGTGGGTACCGTCGCAGGAGTCGCAAGTTCGCGGCAAAGACCTAAGTACATCGAAGACGGAGGAATCGTGGCCCTTCCCCAGTTGACCGACGAGCAGCGCGCCGCTGCTCTGGAGAAGGCAGCTGCCGCTCGTCGTGCACGCGCCGAGCTGAAGAACCGGCTGAAGAGCGGCGGCACCACCCTGCAGCAGGTGCTGAAGGACGCCGAGACCGATGAGGTGCTCGGCAAGATGAAGGTCTCGGCTCTGCTCGAGGCCCTGCCCAAGGTGGGCAAGGTCAAGGCTCAGGAGCTGATGACCGAGCTGGAGATCGCCCCCACCCGCCGCGTGCGCGGTCTGGGCGACCGGCAGCGCAAGGCGCTGCTCGAGAAGTTCTCCGCCTGACACGTAGTGTCCGGAGAAGTTCCCGCGGGCCGGAGGGGCCGACTGGTTGTACTGGTCGGCCCCTCCGCCGTCGGTAAGTCGTCAGTGGTCAGCAAGCTCCGCTCGGAGGTGCCCGACCTGTTCTTCTCGGTGTCCGCCACCACGCGCGATCCGCGCCCCGGTGAGGTGGACGGCCGGGACTATCACTTCGTCGGCGATCAGGGCTTCGACCGCCTCATCGCCGACGGTGCCCTCCTCGAGTGGGCGGAGATCCACGGCGGCCTGCAGCGATCCGGGACGCCCGCGCAGCCCGTCTACGAGGCGCTCGACGCCGGGCGGCCCGTGCTGGTGGAGGTGGACCTCGCCGGCGCGGCCAGCGTCAAGGAGGCGCTGCCCGAGGCCGTCACCGTCTTCCTGAGCCCGCCGACCTGGGACGAGCTGGAACGACGGCTGCGCGGCCGCGGCACCGAGAGCGCCGAGAAGATCGCGCGCCGGCTCGAGACCGCGCGGGCCGAGATGGCCACGCGCGACGACTACGACGCGGTCGTCGTCAACGACGACTTGGACCGCGCCGTGAGTGATTTGGTATCCTTGCTGGTCGGACCTGTCGCGCCCAGCGCGTAGACTGGGCGACGAAGCGAGTTCGTGAACTTTTGTGACGTAGGAGACGCGTGAGCACCACCACTGAGACCGTGTACGACCAGCCGCTCGGCATCACCAACCCGCCGATCGACGAGCTGCTCGAGCGCACCTCCTCGAAGTACGCCCTGGTGATCTACGCGGCCAAGCGCGCGCGGCAGATCAACGACTACTACAACAGCCTGTCCGACGGCATCCTCGAGTACGTCGGCCCGCTCGTCGAGCCGGGCCTGCACGAGAAGCCGCTGTCGATCGCGATGCGCGAGATCCACGAGGATCTCCTGGAGCACACCGAGGGCGAGTGAGCTAACAGCCCATGATCATCGTCGGTGTCGGCGGCGGCATCGCCGCCTACAAGGCGTGCGCTCTGGTCCGGCATTTCACCGAACGCGGGCACGAGGTGCGGGTGATCCCCACCGAGTCCGCGCTCAAGTTCGTCGGCGCCGCGACGTTCGAGGCGCTGTCGGGCAACCCCGTCCAGACGGGTGTCTTCGAGTCGATCCCCGAGGTGCCGCACGTGCGCCTCGGGCAGTCGGCCGACCTCGTCGTGATCGCGCCGGCGACCGCCGATCTGATGGCGCGCGCCGCCCAGGGACGGGCCGACGACCTGCTCACCGGCACCCTGCTCACCGCGCGGTGCCCGGTCGTCTTCGCCCCGGCGATGCACACCGAGATGTGGGAACACCCCGCCACCCGCGCCAACGTCGCCACGCTGCGCGAGCGCGGCGCCGTCGTCATCGAGCCCGCCTCGGGGCGGCTCACCGGTAAGGACACCGGCGCGGGCCGGCTGCCCGAGCCCGACGAGATCGGCGCGCTCGCCGACGTGCTGCTGGAGCATCCCGGCGCCCTGAACCGCGACCTCGAGGGCCGCAGAGTCGTCGTCTCGGCCGGCGGCACCAAGGAGGCGCTCGACCCCGTCCGCTACCTGACGAACCGCAGCTCCGGCAAGCAGGGGTACGCCCTGGCCCGGCTCGCGGCGCAGCGCGGCGCGCACGTCACCCTGGTCGCGGGCAACACCGTCGGCCTCGCCGACCCGTCGGCCGTCGACGTAGTGCGCATCGCCTCCGCGCTGGATCTGCAGGCCGCGATGGCCGAGCACGCCGCCGACGCGGATCTCGTGATCATGGCCGCCGCGGTCGCCGACTACCGGCCCGCCGACGTCGCCACCACCAAGCTCAAGAAGGGCGCCGACGGTAAGAGCGAGGCCCTCGAATCGATCACCATGATCGAAAACCCCGACGTGCTCGCCGGTCTCGTCGCCGCGCGGCGCGACGGCACCCTGCGCTCCGACGCCGTCATCGTGGGCTTCGCCGCCGAGACCGGCGACGCGGCCGGCTCGGTTCTGGACTACGGGCGGGCCAAGCTGCGCCGCAAGGGCTGCGACCTCCTGGTCCTCAACGCCGTCGGCGACGGTCGCGCCTTCGAGGTCGACGAGAACTCCGGCTGGCTGCTCGGTGCTGACGGCGGCGAGACCGCCCTGCCCCTCGGGTCGAAGACCGCGATGGCCGCGCGCATACTGGATGCCGCCGTCGCCCGGGTGCACGCCGCCCGCTAGCCTTTCCAATCGCAAACATCATCGAGAGGACGTCCGAAGTGGTTTCCGGTTTCGCCAGTTCCGCCCACCGCCTGTTCACCAGCGAGTCGGTCACCGAGGGCCACCCGGACAAGATCTGTGACGCCATCTCGGACTCCATCCTCGACGCCCTCCTCGCCGAGGACCCGACGTCGCGCGTCGCGGTCGAGACCCTCGTCACCACCGGCCAGGTCCACGTCGCCGGCGAGGTCACCACCTCCGCCTACGCCGACATCCCGCACATCGTGCGCGACAAGGTTCTCGAGATCGGCTACGACAGCTCCGCCAAGGGCTTCGACGGCAACTCCTGCGGCGTGAACATCGCGATCGGCGCGCAGAGCCCCGAGATCGCGCAGGGCGTCGACCGGGCCTACGAGCACCGCGTCGACGGCGCGCAGGACGAGATCGACGCCCAGGGCGCCGGCGACCAGGGCCTGATGTTCGGCTACGCCTGCTCGGACACCCCCGAGCTGATGCCGCTGCCGATCTCGCTCGCGCACCGCCTCTCGCGCCGGCTCACCGAGGTCCGCAAGAACGGCACCCTGCCCTACCTGCGTCCGGACGGCAAGACCCAGGTCACCATCGAGTACGCGGGCGAGCAGCCCGTCCGCCTCGACACCGTGGTCATCTCCAGCCAGCACGCCGCCGACATCGACATCGACGGCATGCTCGCCCCCGACCTGCGCACCCACGTCCTCAACACGGTCATCACCGACCTCAACCTGCCCAGCCTCGACACCTCCGAGGTGCGGCTGCTGGTGAACCCGACCGGCAAGTTCGTGCTCGGCGGACCGATGGGTGACGCGGGCCTGACCGGCCGCAAGATCATCGTCGACACCTACGGCGGCATGGCCCGCCACGGCGGCGGCGCCTTCTCCGGCAAGGATCCGTCGAAGGTGGACCGCTCGGCCGCGTACGCGATGCGCTGGGTGGCGAAGAACGCCGTCGCCGCGGGCCTCGCGGAGCGGATCGAGGTGCAGGTCGCCTACGCCATCGGCAAGGCGGCGCCCGTCGGCCTGTTCGTCGAGACGTTCGGCACCGAGCAGCTCGACCCGATCAAGATCCAGCAGGCCATCGCGCAGGTCTTCGACCTGCGCCCGCGCGCCATCATCAACGACCTCGACCTCCTGCGGCCGATCTACGCGCCCACCGCGGCGTACGGCCACTTCGGTCGCACCGACATCGACCTGCCGTGGGAGCGCACCGACCGCGTGGACGCCCTGCGCTCCGCGGCCGGCCTCTGACACCCGCCCCGACCGGTGTGACCGCACTCGGCCCCGCCGAGGCCGCACAGGCGGCCGTCGAACTCCCGATCGCCCGCGTCCTGCCCCTGCTGCAGGTCAGCCACCTCGATCGGGAGTTCGACTATCTCGTGCCGCCCGAGCTGCACGAGCAGGCGCAGCCGGGCGTGCGAGTGCGCGTCCGGTTCTCGGGCCGGCTCGTCGACGGCTACCTTCTCGAGCGGCTCCCGCGCACCGAGCACGAGGGCAGGCTCGCCCCGCTGCAGCGCGTGGTCTCCCCGCTGCCCGTCCTGACGCCGCCCGTGCTGCGACTCGTCACCGAGGTCGCGGCGCGCTACGCGGGGACCCGGGCCGACGTGCTGCGGCTCGCGATCCCGCCGCGGCACGCGCGCGTCGAGAAGACGCTGCTCGAGCAGGAGCCCGCCGCGCCGACGGTGCCGGAGGCGCCCGCAGCCGCCCTCGGCGAGTACACGCACGGCGCCCAGTTCGCGGCGGCCGCCGTCGCAGGACGGTCGCCGCGCGCCGTCTGGCAGGCGCTGCCGGGGGAGGACTGGGCGGCGCGCCTCGCCGAGCTCGCGGCCACCGTCGTCGCGTCCGGGCGCACGGCCCTGCTGATCGTCCCGGACCAGGCCGATCTCGACCGGCTCGCCGCCGCGTGCGCGGACCTCGACCCCGCGGTGCTGGCCGCCGGCCTCGGACCGTCGGCCCGCTACCGGCGGTGGCTCCTCGCGCTGCTCGGCCGCACCCGCGTCGTCCTCGGCACTCGCAGCGCCGCGTTCGCGCCGCTGCCGGACCTCGGCCTCGTCGCCCTGTGGGACGACGGCGACGAATCCCTCGTCGAGCCGCGCGCGCCGTACCCGCACACGCGGGAGGTCCTCGCGCTGCGCGCGCACCAGGAGGGCGCGGCGCTCGTCCTCGGCGGCTTCGCCCGCACCCCCGAATCGCAGGCGCTCGTGGAGGCCGGCTGGGCCGCGGAGATCACCGCGCCCCGCGAGCTAGTGCGCAGCCGCTCGCCCCGCATCGCCGGGACCGCGGACTCGGACGTCGCCCTGGCCCGCGACCCGCTCGCGCGCTCGGCGCGCCTGCCGGCCGCGGCCTTCGCGGCCGCGCGGGAGGCGCTCGACGCCGAGCGCCCGGTGCTCGTGCAGGTGCCGCGCCGCGGCTACGCGCCGGCGCTGTCCTGCGAGCGATGCCGCACCCCCGCCCGGTGTCGCCGCTGCCACGGCCCCCTCGAGCAGGCCGATCGCGGCGTCCTGCGCTGCCGCTGGTGCGCGCACGAGGACTCCGGGTACCGGTGCCAAGCCTGCGGCGGGACCACGATGCGGGCGGTGATCGTCGGGACGATGCGCACCGCCGAGGAGCTGGGCCGGGCCTTCCCGGGGGCGGCCGTCACCGTCTCGGGCGGCGAGACGGTGCACGCCGACGTCCCTGCGGGGCGGCGGATCGTGGTCGCGACGCCCGGCGCGGAGCCCGTGGTCGAGGGCGGCTACGGCGCGGCGCTGCTGCTCGACGGGTGGTTGCTGCTGGGCCGGGCGGACCTGCGCGCCGCGGAGGAGACCTTCCGGCGGTGGATGAACGCGACCGCGCTGGTCGCCGCCGACGGCGCCGTCGTTTGCGGCGCCGATGCCGGGATCCGCGCGGTGCAGGCCCTGATCCGCTGGGACGCGGCCGGTTTCGCCGCCGCCGAACTCGCCGAGCGGGCCGAGGTCGGCTTCCCGCCCGCCACCCACCTCGCCGCGCTCGACGGTGCCGAGGCCGACATCCGGGCCGTCGCCGACACCGCGACCCTGCCCGACGGTGCCGAGGTGCTCGGCCCCGTCGACCTGCCGCCCGGGGTGCGGATCCCCGGCGCCCCCGACGAGGGGCCGCCGCCGCAGCGGCTGCTGGTGCGCGTCGCGCGGCGCGACGGGCGCGCGCTCGCGCGGGCGCTCTTCCTGGCACAGGTGGGGCGGAGCCTGCGGCGTGAGGGCAACCCCGTCCGGATTCAGATCGACCCGCTGCGGATCGGCTAGTCCGGACCGTCAGCGCTGCGGGAGCCGGGCCTCGACGGCGCTGATCGACAGGGCGATCATGTACTCGAACTCGGCGTCCGCGTCGAACCGCGCGAGATCCGCCGCCACCGACTCGACGGCCGGCAGGCCGCAGGCCGCGAGGCCCGCCTCGCGGCGCGCGATGGCCTCGGCGTCCGTCATGCCGAACGTCGGTGCCGCCTCGAACTCGCGGAGCAGGGTTCCGATGAGGGCGGCGAGCTGCGAGCGCATGAGGTGAACGGCCTCGGCGGGCGGGAAGCCGGCGGTGAGGAGGACCTCGAGGATCGACTGGGTGGGCGCGAGCGCGGCCACGGACTGCACCTGCCGGGTCAACACCAGCGTCGCCGCCCGGGGGTGCGCCTGCGCGGCGGTGCGGAACGCGCGGGCCACGCCCGCGAGGTCGGCGCGGAGATCGCCGGTGGGCTCGTGCACGACGATCGACCGGAGCAGGTGCTCGGTCACCGCATCGAGCAGGTCGTCCTTGTCGCGCACGTGGTTGTAGAGGCTCTTCGCGTCCACCGACAGGTGCCGCGCGATGGACCGCATCCCGACCTCGGCGACCCCGTCGCGGTCGATCAGCGTGAGCGCCGCCTCGACGACCGCGTCGCGCGAGAGTCTCGGCGCCCCGAGGGCGGGGCGCCCCCGACGGGGCCGCGGCGTGGTCATGAACCCCATCATCCCCTACTTTCGGCACCCGAAATTATCCACACTGTGGGTAAAATGGCGCCATGATCGCCCACACGTCCCGTTTCGTGATGCCGCCCGCGTCCGTGCTCCGCGCCCGCGAGAAGGTGGTGCTCGACCACTTCCACGACGAGGTGCGCCAGGACTGGGACGCCACGCTCTCGACGTTCCCGCACCCGCACTACGAGCTGATCGCCCCGATGACGGTGCACGACGGCGACGGCGAGGTGCGCGACTACTACGCGGACACCCGCGTCGCCTTCCCCGACCAGGACCACGAACTCATCGCGCTGCGGCACAGCGTGGACGCGGTGATCGTCGAGTTCTGGCTGCTCGGGACGCAGCGCGGGCCGCTCGGAGCGATCCCGCCCACCGGCGGTCGTCACCGCACCCGGATGACCGCCTACTTCGTCTTCGACGAGCAGGAGAACCTCGTCGCCGAGCGGATCTACTTCGACCAGCTGACCATCCTGCGGCAGCTCATCGCGGGCCTGAACCTGCGCAGCCCGAAAGGCCTGGTGACGCTGGGGCGGGTCCTCGTCGGCGCGCTCCGGATGTCCGGTCGCGAGCCCGACCCGAGGCTGACGCGGACCGCGCCGCCCGGCCTCGACGACTGACCCGCTGGGGTCACTCCTCCTCGTCGGGCGCGGTCGCCTCGATCAGCTCGTCCGCCGTCGCGGCCTCGGGGTCCGGGCGCGGCTCGCTCGCGGCCGCCGGCTCGGCGCCGTTCTCGATGGGGTCCGACGCCGATTCGGGCGCGGCGACCGGTTCGATGATGCCCGGCGACTCGGGCGCAGTCCCCACCTCGCGCGGGGAGTCCCCGGTCTCGATGGTGGCGGTGGGGGGCTTCTCGGTCTCCTCGTCGGCGGCGGCCGCGATGCCGGCTCCGGAGAAGGTGATGGCTGCGGTGGCGACTATTGCTGCGAGAGTACGCATGTCGATGTCCTGGTGTCGGCTGCGGTGGCTGGCGACCGTTCCTTCATCGCGCGACCGACCTTACGCCGGTCGACGCCGCCGCGCAGGGGACGTTCTAACCTCGAAACCGTGACTGCGACGGGTTGGCGGGCCGGCTGGGCGAAGACGGACATCACGGGGGAGCCGTGGGGCGTCGGCCTGATGGGCTACGGCATGCCGGGCCAGCGCGGCCGCGGCCTGCTCACCCGGCAGTGGGCGCGCGCCGTCGTCGTCGCCACGCCCGCGCACCGCGTGGCCTACGTCGTCGCCGACATCGGGATGTTCTTCCAGGCGGCCGTCGACGAGATCACCGACCGGCTCGCCGCCGCGACCGCCGGCCGCCTCTCCGCGGAGAACGTCGTGCTCACCGCCACCCACACGCACTGCGGCCCCGGCGGCCACGGCCGGCACCTGCTGTACAACATCACCACCCTGGGGCAGCACCGCCGCACCTTCCACCGCCTCGTCGACGGGGTGGTGCGCGCCGTCCTCGACGCGGAAGCGGCTCTTGCGCCCGCCGAGCTCTCGCTCGCCCGCGGCGAGCTGCGCGACGCCTCCGTGAACCGCAGCGCGAGCTCCTTCGACCGGAATCCGGACCGCGACCTGTTGCCGCTGCGCATCGACCCCGCCGTCACCCTGCTGCGCATCGAGCGCGATGGGGAGCTGCGCGCCGCGGTCGACTGGTTCGCCGTGCACTGCACGTCGATGGGCAACGGCAACCGCCTCCTCAGCTCCGACAACAAGGGCTGGGCGGCGGCCGCCTGGGAGGCCGCCGAGCGCGCGGACCGTCCCGACTTCGTCGCCGCGTTCGCGCAGACCAACGCCGGCGACATGTCGCCGAACCTCGGCGGCAGCGCCGGCCACGGCCCCACCGACGACGAACGGGACAACACCGCCGAGATCGGCCGGCGCCAGCTCGACGCCGCACGCCGCCTCGCCGACGGGCCCGGCCGGCCGCTGACCCCGGCGCTCGACTACCGGCTCACGTATGTGGACCTCGGCGCCGCGCAGACCGCGACCGGCCCCACCGGGCGGGCCGTCCTCGGTGCCGCCTTCGCCGCCGGCACGACCGACGGGATCGGGTCGCCGGCGTTCCACCAGGGGCTCGGCAACCGCATCGGCGCGATCAGCCGGGCGCTGTATCGCCGCCGGCCGGTCCTCGCCGCGCAGCAGGCTCCGAAGGAGATGCTCCTTCCGGCAGGGGCGCTCGGCTGGGTGCAGGAAACCCTGCCCGTGCAGCTGATCCGGCTGGGAGAGCTGCACCTGCTCTGCCTGCCGGTGGAGGTCACCGTCATGGCGGGGGCCCGGCTCCGTGCCGCCGTCGCCGCCGCGGCCGGGATCGACGCCGACGACGTGTTGGTGCAGGGCTACGCCAACGGCTACGCCCACTACCTCACCACGCCCGAGGAGTACGACGCGCAGCGCTACGAGGCCGGGAGCACCGTCTTCGGGCGCAACGAGCTCGCGGCCTTCGTCGAGGCCGCCCAGCGGATCGCCGCCGACCTCGCCGCGGGTCGCCCCTGCGAACCGGGCACGCCACCGTCGCGGCAGCGCGCCGGGCGGATCGGGTCACCGGCGGGCTCGACGGTGCTGAGCCGTCCCCGCCCGGTCCGCGTCGCGGCCGTGCGGACACCGGCTCCGGACGGCCTGCTCGCCGTCGACTTCGACTGCCCGCACCCGAACCGGGTGATCCCCGACAGCTACGCACGGGTGGAGCGGCGTGACGGTGACCGCTGGCTGCCCGTCGCCGACGACGACGCGCCGTCGACCGAGATCACCTGGCGACGAAGGGGATCGGCGTTCACCGCGACCGTCACCGTCGACCTCGCCGGACGGCCCGGCGAGTACCGGGTCGGCTACGCCGAGGCCGTGCCGGGCCGGTACACCTGGGTCGTCGTCCGGGTTCCCCAGCCTCTCTCGGCGACCGCTCAGAGGTACGCGAGCGCCCGGACCGGGTCCTCGACGTAGTCGGCGAACAGCCGTAGGAAGCCGCCCGCCTCGCCGCCGTCGCACACGCGGTGGTCGAAAGCGAGGGAGATCTGGGCGACCTTGCGAACGACGATGGCACCGTCGACCACCCAGGGCCGGTCGAGGATCCGCCCGATCCCCAGGATCGCCGCCTCGGGGTGGTTGATGATCGGTGCGGAACCGTCGACGCCGAAGACGCCGTAGTTGTTGAGCGTGAACGTGCCCCCGGTGAGCCGCGCGGGCGGCAGCGCGCCGTCCCGGGCGAGGGCGGTGGTCTCGGCCAGCCGCCGTGCGAGCTCCACCGTGGTCAGGGTGTCGGCGTCCGCGATGACGGGGACCACGAGCCCCCGCGGCGTCTGCGCCGCGATGCCGAGATGCACCCGCCCGTGCTGGACGATCTGCCGACGATCGACGTCGACGGACGCGTTGAGCTGGGGGAACCGCCGCAGGGCAGCGACCGTGAGCCGCGCGAGCAGTGCGAGCAGGCCCACCCGCTCCGCGCCAGGGAGCGTCGCGTTCATCGCGGCCCGCGCGTCGAGGAGCGCGGTGGCGTCGACGTCGACCCAGGTGGTGGCCTCCGGGATCTCGCGGCGGCTGGTGGTCAGCTTGTCCGCCACGGCCTTGCGGAGGCCGTTGAGCGGGATGCGGACGTCGCTCCGGCCCGCCGCCGTTCCCTCGTGCGCGGGGGCGGCCGTGCGGGCGGCGAGGGCCGCGTCGACATCCGCGCGGCGGATGACGCCGCCCACGCCCGAGGGACGCACCGTCGACAGGTCCAGTCCGTGCTCGCGCGCGAGGTCGCGCACCACCGGCGAGATGACCCGCGCGACGGCCGGCGCCGCCTGCGCGCGGGGCGGGGCCTCGTGCTCGCGGGGCGGGGCCGGCGGGGATGCGACGGTCCGCGGCGGTGCCGCCGCGCGTCGCCGGCGGGCTGGCTTGTCCGCGCTCGTCCCGTAGCCGATGAGCACGTTCCCCGACGGCTCGTCGAGCGGCGGGGCGGCGGTGGTCGTGGGGCTCGGGGCGCCCACGGAGATCAGCGGCTCGCCCACGCGCAGCGTCGCGCCCGGCGCGCCGTGGAGGGCGGTGACGGTGCCCGCGAACGGCACCGGCACCTCGACGGCGGCCTTGGCGGTCTCGACCTCGACGACCACCTGGTCGACCGTCACGGTGTCGCCGACGCCCACGCGCCAGGACAGGATGTCGGCCTCGGTCAGTCCCTCGCCGAGGTCGGGGAGCAGGAAGACCTGATCGCTCACGGTGCCACCGCCCAACGGGCGTCGACCCGGTCGTCCCACTGCAGCCGGTCGACGGCGTCCAGGATCCGGTCCACCCCGGGCAGGTGCAGCCGCTCGAGCTTCGGTGGGGGATAGGGGATGTCGAACCCGCTGACCCGCAGCACGGGCGCGTGCAGGTGGTGGAAGCAGCGCTCCTGCACGCGGGCCGCGATCTCGGCGCCGACGCCGGCGAAGCCCTGCGCCTCCTGCACCACCACGCACCGGCCGGTGCGTCGCACCGACGCCGCCACGGCCTCGTCGTCGAAGGGGACCAGCGTGCGCAGATCGACCACCTCGAGCGAGATCCCGTCCTCCGCCGCGGCGGCCGCGGCGTCGAGCGCGACGTCGACCGACGGGCCGTACGCGACCAGCGTCGCGTCGCGGCCCTCGCGCCGCACGACGGCCCGGCCCATCGGTGCGCCGACGGTGAGATCGGCCTCCGCCGAGGCGAAGTAGAGACGCTTGGGTTCGAGGAGGACGACGGGGTCGGGATCGTCGATCGCGCGCCGCAGCAGGGTGTACGCGTCGCCGACGGTGGCGGGCGCCGCGACCTTCAACCCGGGCGTGTGGACGTAGTACGCCTCGCTCGAATCGCAGTGGTGCTCGACGCCGCCGATGCCGCCGGCGTAGGGCACGCGGATCACCATCGGCACCGAGAGCGCGCCGCGGGTGCGATTGCGCAGCTTGGCGACGTGCGAGACGATCTGTTCGAACGCGGGGTAGGCGAAGGCGTCGAACTGCATCTCGACCACTGGCTTGAATCCCGCCATGGTCATCCCGACGGCGAAGCCGACGATGCCCGATTCGGCGAGCGGCGTGTCGAAGCAGCGGTCGGCGCCGAATTCGCGGGTGAGTCCGTCGGTGACGCGGAAGACCCCGCCGAGGGTGCCGACGTCCTCGCCGAAGACCACCACGTCGGGATCCGCGGCGAGGGCGTCGCGCAGCGCGGTGTTCAGGGCCTGGGCCATGGTGTGACGGGGCATGTCTCAGTCCTCCTCGGTGGCCGCGGCGGCGGCGAGCTCGGCCTCCACCTGCGCCTGCTGCTCGCGCAGCTGCGGGGTCGGCTCGGCGTAGACGTGCCGGAACAGGTCGGCGGGATCGACGGGGCGGTCGGCGTTCATCCGGTCGCGCAGGTCGGCGGCGGCCGCCTCGGCCTCCTCGGCGACCGCGGCGACGACCGCGTCGTCGATCCGGCCGCGCGCCCGGAGGTGGGTCTCCAGCCGGGTGATCGGGTCGCGGCGCAGCCACTCCTCGACCTCCGCGGACGTCCGGTACCGGGTCGCGTCGTCGGCGTTGGTGTGCGCGTCGATGCGGTAGGTGTGGGCCTCGACGATGACGGGCCCGTTGCCGGACCGGACGAAGTGCGCCGCCTCCTGCATCACGCCCAGCATGGCGATCGGGTCGTTGCCGTCCACCTGTTCGGAGCCGATGCCGTACCCCACGCCCTTGTGCGCCAGGCTCGGCGCGGCGGTCTGCCGGGAGAGCGGCACGCTGATCGCGAAACCGTTGTTCTGCACGAGGAAGACGACGGGCGCGTGGAAGACGGCGGCGAAGTTCAGCGCCTCGTGGAAGTCGCCCTCGCTGGTGCCGCCGTCGCCGCACAGGGCGAGCGCGATGGTGTCGGTGCCGCGCAAGTGCTCGGCGTGGGCCACGCCGGCGGCGTGCAGCAGCTGCGTGGCGAGCGGCGTGCACTGCGGCGCCGTGCGCAGGGCCGCGGGGTCGTAGCCGCAGTGCCAGTCGCCGGCCAGCAGGGTCAGCACCTGCACCGGGTCCACGCCACGGGCGGCGAGCGCCACCGAATCGCGGTACGTCGGGAACATCCAGTCCGTCGGGCGCAGGCACATCGCCGCGGCGATCTGGCACGCGTCCTGCCCGTGCGAGGACGGGTAGACGGCGAGCCGGCCCTGCTTCGTCAGCGCCGTCGCCTGCGCGTCGAACCGCCGCCCCAGCACCATGCGGCGGTACATCTCGACCATCCGGTCGTCGTCGGGGTGCGGGTAGCGCGCGTGCGAGTCGGTGAGCTCGCCCGCCTCGTCGAGGTACTGCACGGGCGTGTCGGCCGGAAGGAACTTCCGGTACGTCGGCTCGCCCGCGAGGTCGCTGGTGGTGGTCACGTCGTCCTCCCTGCTCGGGTTGCTCTTCGAGCGTGCACCCCGCGGACGGGATTCACGTCGAACCGATCAGTAGCGAGACGATCGTCGTAGCATTGCCGGGGAAATGAGCCGATCATCCAGGATCGGGGCGTGACGCGGGACGGAGCTGGACGGATGGCGGACGGTGCCGAGCACCCGGGTCTGGACGACTTCGACCGGCGGATCCTGCAGGTGCTGGCGGAGGACGGCCGCATCTCGATGCGGGCGCTCGCCGAGCGCGTGCACGTCTCGCGGGCCAACGCCTACGTGCGCGTCGAGCGGCTGGAACGCAGCGGGGTGATCCGCGGCTACGCGGCTCGGGTCGACCACGAGCGGGCGGGCTACGGCACGTCGGCGTACATCGGGCTGTCGATTCGCCAGGACGCGTGGAAGGGCGTCGCCGAGCACCTCAGCGAGCTGCCCTACGTCGAGCACTTCGCCCTGGTCGGCGGCGATTTCGACGTGCTCCTCCTGGTGCGGACCCCGGACAACGCGGCGCTGCGCGACGTCGTGCTCGTGAGCCTGCAGGCGCTCGACGGCGTGCGCTCCACCCGCACGTGGCTGATCTTCGACGAGGCCGACGGCCCGGGCGCGCTCGGACCGCCCGATCCCGGCACCGTCGGGTAGGGCCCGGCGCCGTCGGACAGCGCGACGGCCCGGCCACCGCGGAGGCGGGCCGGGCCGTGCGTCGAGCGGGGGGCGGCGTCAGACGACGCCGAGGGCGAGCATCGCGTTCGCGACGCGGATGAAGCCGGCGATGTTCGCGCCGGTCACGTAGTCGCCGGGGCTGCCGTACTCGTCGGCCGTCTCCAGGCAGCGGTCGTGGATGCCGCGCATGATGTCGGCGAGCCGGTCCTCGGTGTAGTCGAAGGACCAGGAGTCGCGGGAGGCGTTCTGCTGCATCTCCAGCGCGCTGGTGGCGACGCCGCCGGCGTTGGCCGCCTTGCCCGGCGCGAAGGAGACCTTGGCCTCGGCGAAGAGCTTCACGGCGTCCGGGGTGCACGGCATGTTGGCGCCCTCCGCGACGAAGTTCGTGCCGTTCTTGATGAGCCGGTCGGCGGCGTCGCCGTCGAGCTCGTTCTGGGTGGCGCAGGGGAGCGCGATGTCGCACGGTACGTCCCAGACCGACCCGCCGGGCACGAAGATCGCGCCGCGCTCGGCCGCGTAGACGTCGATCCGCGCACGGCGGCGCTCCTTGACGTCCTTGAGCAGCTCCAGGTCGATGCCCTTCTCGTCCACCACGTAGCCCGACGAATCGGAGCACGCGATGACGGTGCCGCCCAACTGCTCGACCTTCTCCGTCGCGTACACGGCGACGTTGCCGGAGCCGGAGACCACGACCCGCTTGCCCTCGAAGGAGTCGCCCTGCGTCTTGAGCATCTCGCCCAGGAAGAACACCGCGCCGTAGCCGGTGGCCTCGGTGCGCACCTGCGAACCGCCCCAGGTGAGGCCCTTGCCGGTGAGGACGCCCGACTCGTAGCGGTTGGTGATCCGCTTGTACTGGCCGAACAGGTACCCGATCTCGCGGCCGCCCACACCGATGTCGCCCGCGGGGACGTCGGTGTACTCGCCGATGTGGCGGTAGAGCTCCGTCATGAAGGACTGGCAGAAGCGCATGATCTCGCCGTCGCTGCGGCCCTTGGGGTCGAAGTCCGAGCCGCCCTTGCCGCCGCCGATCGGCAGGCCCGTCAGCGAGTTCTTGAAGATCTGCTCGAAGCCGAGGAACTTGACGATGCCCAGGTACACCGACGGGTGGAACCGCAGGCCGCCCTTGAAGGGGCCGAGTGCGGAGTTGAACTCGACACGGAAGCCGCGGTTGAGCTGCACGTTGCCGTTGTCGTCCTGCCACGGCACGCGGAAGATGATCTGGCGCTCGGGCTCGCAGAGGCGGCGGATGACGGCCGCGTCGACGTACTCGGGGTGCTTGGTGACCACCGGCGCGAGCGAGTCGAGGACCTCCTTCGCGGCCTGGTGGAACTCGGTCTCCCCGGGGTTCCGCCGGAGGACCTCGTCGTACAGCGTCCCCAGCGTGCCCTCAACGTGCGCCATTGCACAGTCCCTTCTGTCCGTAATGACCGTCAGGGGCACATTACGGTGTAAGCAATTGCAGCGGGCTCGCGCCCTGCGCCCGGCGGGATCGCGCTCCCGCCACCGTCACCCGCGCGGCCGGAACTCGTCGACGTAGCCCAGGATCGCCTTCTGCACGACCGGCCAGTACCGGTTCTGGGACTGCGACGGGAGGTAGATGTTGTGCCCCGCGCCGGGCAGCAGCACGGTCTCACCGCGGCCGCCCTTGGCCTTCAGCGCGGCCACGAAGGCCTCGCACCCGGCGGGCCGGACGATGCGGTCCGCGGTGCCGTTGAAGCACGTGACCGGGACCTTGGGGTTGATGTTC
The DNA here is from genome assembly GCF_900104775.1 of Tsukamurella tyrosinosolvens. Classification (NCBI taxonomy): domain Bacteria; kingdom Bacillati; phylum Actinomycetota; class Actinomycetes; order Mycobacteriales; family Tsukamurellaceae; genus Tsukamurella; species Tsukamurella tyrosinosolvens. Next base: position 3,280,443 of record NZ_FNSA01000003.1, on the reverse strand, counting down.
TGGATCGGGTCGGCCACCGCGAACTGCTGCGGGAACTCGTCCGGCAGGCCGAGGAAGAGCCGCGTGTTGACGTTGCCGTCGGCCACCGCGCGGCGCATGTCGAGCACGCCGCCCATCGAGACCACCGCCGCGGGGGTCACCGCGGGAACGCTGCCCATCGCGCCGGGCGTGAGCATCGACCGGGCCGAGGCCCACACGGCCAGCTGGCCGCCGGCGGAGTGTCCGGCGACGACCACGTCGTTCAGGTCCAGGTTCGGCGCGTACTGCGCCTTCACCGTCTGCAGGAAGTCGATCGCCGCGGCGGTGTCGGTGAGCGTGACGGGGTAACCGCCGCCCGCCCCGATCCGGCGGTACTCGACGTTCCACACGGCGACGCCGTGGCTGACCAGCGAGCGCGCCATCTCCGACATCGATCCCGCCGCGGACGGCGTGCGCCAGCCGCCGCCGTGCAGGAGCACCACGACGGGGATCTGCGCGGGGAGCTGGATCGTCGTGCGGGCGCTGAGCGGGCCGCCAGACGGGTTCTGCTGCAGCGCCGGATTGGCGGGCAGGTACAGCTCGCCGTAGTTCTGCTCGGGATCCGGAGCGCCGTCCGGGGTGGGGTAGACGATGCGCTGCGGCTGCGTCACCGGGAACTTGCCGACGAGCGACGCCGCGTTCATCGGCGGGTACGAGGCCGAGGGGGACGCGGGCGCCGACGACGACGGAGCACCGGTCCCACCCTGCACGGTGGTGGTGCACGCCGTGCCGAAGAGCACGGAAAGGCATACGGCGGCGCCGATCAGCGGCCGCCGGGCGCGCGCGAGCTGCACGTCGACCCTCTCTCGCCCGGCGGGGGCGGTTCATGGCGTTTCCGTCCGGAATCCTAAGGCAACCCTCGCTCGAACTGCTAGTGCGGGCGCGCCGCTGTGACCGGTGTGGCTGCCCCGCTCCCGGTCCGGGCTGGATAATGGGGGAATGAGTGTGCTCCCCGTTCGCATCTATCCCGACCCCGTGCTGCGCACGCCCGCCGACGAGGTGACGGTCTTCGATGCCGACCTCGCGCGGCTGGTGGACGACATGATCGACACGATGCACCACCACAACGGCGCCGGCCTGGCCGCGCCGCAGGTGGGCGTGAGCAAGCGGGTGTTCGTGTACGGCTGCGGCGGCCGGGAGGGCCACCTGATCAACCCGGTGTGGCGGGCCGTCGGCGACGAGATGCAGACCGCGGCCGAGGGCTGCCTGTCGATCCCGGAGGTGCGCGGCGACTGCACCCGGCACATGCACGTCGTGGCTGAGGGCGTCGACGTCACCGGCGCGCCCGTGACCATCGAGGCGACCGAGATCCTCGCCCGCTGCATCCAGCACGAGAGCGACCACCTCGACGGCGTCCTGTACCTGAGCCGGCTCGCCCCCGAGGAGCGGAAGGCCGTGATGCGCGTCATCCGCAGCTCCCCGTGGTTCACGGACCCCGCCGCCACACTCGCCGCCGGCGCGGGAGGCCTCGCCTGATGCGGCTCCTCTTCGCGGGCACCCCCGAGCCCGCCGTCCCGGCGCTGCGCGCGCTCCTCGCCTCCGACCACGAGGTGGTCGGCGTGCTCACCCGGCCCGACGCCCGCTCGGGCCGCGGGCGCGGCGTGCGGCGCTCGCCCGTCGGGCAGGTCGCCGACGAGGCGGGGATCCCCGTGCTCACCCCCGCCACCCTGCGCGACCCGGAGGCTCGGGCGGCGATCGTCGACCTGGCGCCGGACTGCTGCCCGGTGGTCGCGTACGGCGGGATGATCCCGCCCGACCTGCTGGACGTCCCCGTCCACGGATGGATCAACCTGCACTTCTCGCTGCTCCCCGCGTGGCGCGGCGCGGCGCCGGTCCAGGCGGCGCTCGAGGCCGGCGACGAGGTCACCGGCGCTTCCACCTTCCGCATCGAGGCGGGCCTCGACACCGGGCCCGTGTTCGGCGTGCTCACCGAGCGGATCCGGCCCGACGACACCGCGACGGTGCTGCTCGCGCGCCTCGCCGAGCACGGCGCGGAGCTGCTAACCCGCACCGTCGACGGGGTGGAGGCCGGCGCGCTGCAGGCCCAGCCCCAGTCCGCCGACGACGTCTCGCATGCGCCGAAGGTGACCGTCGACGCCGCGCGGGTGCGCTTCGACCTGCCCGCCGGCGCCGTCGACCGGCACATCCGCGCGATGACCGACGCGCCCGGCGCGTGGGTGCCGCTCGGGGATGCCCGGCTCAAGCTCGGGCCCGCCGTCGTGGACGCCGAGTCCGAGCGGCTGGCCCCCGGCGAGCTGCGCGTCACCAAGCGCGAGGTCCACGTGGGCACCGCCACGGCGCCGCTGCGGCTCGGCACCGTCCAGCCGCCCGGCAAGAAGCCCATGCCCGCCGCCGACTGGGCGCGCGGCGCCCGGGTCGAGTCCGGCACCATCCTCGGAGGCGACCAGTGACCGATCCTGCGCGCAGCGCTGCGCTCGAAACCCTCGCCGCGGTCCGCGAGCGGGGCGCGTACGCCAACCTGGTGCTGCCCGGCCTGCTCCGGGACAAGCGGCTCAAGGGCCGCGACGCGGCCTTCGCGACCGAGCTCACCTACGGCACCTGCCGCGCCCAGGGGCTGCTCGACGCGGTCATCGAGAGCGCCTCCGGGCGGCCCGTCGCCGACATCGACGGGCCCGTGCTCGACGGGCTGCGCCTGGGTGTCTACCAGCTGCTGCGCACGCGAGTGGGGGCGCACGCCGCCGTCTCGGAGACGGTGGACGCGGTCAAGGCGACCTCCGGGCGCGGCGCCGCCGGCTTCGCCAACGCGGTGCTGCGGAAGGTGTCCAAGGACGACGAGGACACCTGGGTCGCCCGGGTGGCCCCGCCCGCCGCGGACGACCTGATCGGGCACCTCGCGATGCAGTACGCGCACCCGCGGTGGATCGCCGAGGCGTTCTGGGAATCGCTGCGCGCCAACGGTATCAACTCGATGGGGCAGCTGCAGGCGCTGCTCGCCTCCGACGATTCCCGGCCGCCCGTGCACCTCGTCGCGCGGCCGGGGGAGATCTCGGCGGAGGAGCTCGCGCTCATCGTCGAGGGGGAGACCGGCCGGCTCTCGCCCTACGCGGTGTACCTGCCCGGCGGCGACCCGGGCGCGCTCGAACCCGTCCGCGACGGCCTCGCGGGGGTGCAGGACGAGGGCTCGCAGCTGGTGGCCCGTGCCGCCGCCGTCGCGCCGCTCGAGGGGCCCGACGGTGGCCGCTGGCTCGACCTGTGCGCCGGGCCGGGCGGGAAGGCCGCGCTCCTCGGCTCGCTCGCCGCGATCGACGACGCCCGGGTCGACGCCGTCGAACCCGCCGAGCACCGCGCGGAACTGGTCCGCAAGGCGGTTCGCGGTCTACCCGTGGCCGTGCATGTGGCCGACGGCCGCGCGTCGGGGCTGGAGCCGGGCTACGACCGCGTGCTGGTCGACGCCCCGTGCTCGGGGATCGGTGCCCTGCGCCGGCGGCCCGAGGCGCGCTGGCGCAAGAAGCCCTCCGACGTCGCGGACCTGACGGTGCTGCAGCGCGAGCTGCTGACCGCGGCCGCGGAACTCACCCGGCCGGGCGGCGTGGTGCTCTACGCGACCTGCTCGCCGCACGTGGCCGAGACGCTCGGCATCGTCGGCGACGACGAGCTGCTCGCGGCCGCCGGACTGGAGCGGATCGACACCCGCCCGCTGGTCCCGGAGACGGACCTCCCGCTCGGCGACGGCCCGCACGTCCAGCTCTGGCCGCACCTCCACGGCACCGACGGCATGTTCTTCCAGGCGCTCCGCAAGCGCTAGCCAACGAATTGAACACCGTTTCCGTTCACCGCGACCTGCGGTTTCAGTGAACGGAAACGGTGTTCAATTCAGATGGGGTCAGCCCTTGAGGACGCCGCCCTTGGTGAATTCCTGGGCGCCGTTCTTGACGTCGCCCTTCGGGTAGCCCATGCCGAAGGCGCCGCCGCCCTTGACCCACTGGTCCTTGATCTTGCCGGAGACGACGTGCGCGCCGTACTCGGGCGACCAGACGATCGAGCCGTTCTGGAAGTCGTTGTACGCACCCGCGACGGATCCGGCCGTCGGGCCGCCGACGGAGAGCTCGCTCATCAGCGGGAAGCCCAGCTTGCCGGTGGGGCCGCCCTGCTTGACGTAGAGGTCACGGATCGCGCCGGTGACGCCGGCCGCCTTGCCGCCGTTGACCTTCGGGTTCCAGTAGATGGTGCCGTTGGTGAACTCCTGCACCTTCGATCCGCCCGCGACGTCCTTCTCGACGCCGAGGGGCTGGCCGTACTTCTTCTGGCCGCCGTCCTTGGTGAAGGTGTCGTTGATCGCGCCCGTGACCGCGAACTTCAGCGGCTCGTCCGGCTTGGTGTCGGCGGCGGGCGTGGTCGCCGCGGCCTGGCCGGCGAGCAGCTGGCCGAGGAGCTTCTGCGCGTTCGGGTCGCTGCCGAACATCTTGACCAGCGTCGCCACGTCGGTGGTGGGCAGCTGCCCGGTCGCGAGGATCTGCTGGACGCCGGGGATCTTCGCGAGCTCGGTGAGCGCGGGCTGCGCGGAGGCGGGCACGGCGTTCGCCGTGGAGACGAGCGGCGTGCCGGCCGCGGCGGGCGTCGCCGCGGGGGCGGCAGCTGCCGGTGCCGCAGCGGCAGGTGCTGCCGGGGCGGCGGGCGCTGCCGCAGCCGGAGCGGCCGGGGCGCCGGCGGGGGCGACCGGAACCGCGGGGACGGCGGGCGCGGCGGGATCGGCCATCGCGGGAGCCGCAGCGACGAGGGCAGCCGCGGCGACCGCCACGAACGTGGTCAAGGTGGTGCGTGCGATCCGCATGACGACCTCTCAAAGAATCGACGACACGAGAGTTACCCGTGTGATTAATGAGGCTGATGTTACTAGAGTGACAAATGAAACACAACGACGCGGCGGTGCGCGCCCGTGAATCCGCGGCCGAGCGCCCTCGCGTTGGACGATCCGGCCTCGTGTGCGCGCAACACTGCGGGTTCGCAGACGTAGAATCCGACGCATGTCTTCGCCGATGATCGCGCCGTCCATCCTGTCCGCCGATTTCGCCCGACTCGGGGCCGAGGTCGAGGCCGTGAGCGGGCCGGAGGGCGCCGACTGGGTGCACGTCGACGTCATGGACAACCACTTCGTCCCGAACCTCACCCTGGGCCTGCCCGTCGTGGAGAGCCTCCTCAAGGCCACGGCGATCCCGCTCGACTGCCACCTCATGATCGACGACCCGGGCCGCTGGGCGCCGCCGTACGCCGAGGCCGGCGCGTACAACGTCACCTTCCATGCCGAGGCCACCGACGACCCGGTCGCCGTCGCCAAGGACATCCGCGCCGCGGGTGGCAAGGCGGGGCTCGCGATCAAGCCGGGTACCGCCTTCGAGCCCTACGTCGAGATCCTCAAGAGCTTCGACACGCTGCTCGTCATGAGCGTCGAGCCCGGCTTCGGCGGGCAGTCCTTCATCGCCGACGTGCTCGACAAGGCCCGCGCCGCCCGGCGTCTCGTCGACTCCGGCGAGCTGCGCCTGCTCGTCGAGATCGACGGCGGCATCAACGCCGACACCATCGAGCAGGCCGCCGCTGCGGGTGTCGACTGCTTCGTGGCCGGCTCCGCCGTCTACAACGCCGCCGACCCGGCCGAAGCGCTGCGTAAGCTCCGCGCTCAGGCCGCCGCCGTCTCGCGCCCCTGACGGTGGACCTGCAGGCCGCGCTCGCGCTGGCCGTCGAGGAATCGGCGGCCGCCCGCGGGATCAGCACCCCCAATCCGCCCGTCGGCGCGGTGATCCTCGCGGCCGACGGCACCGTCGCCGGACGAGGCCGCACCGCCCCCGCCGGCGGACCGCACGCCGAGGTCGTCGCCCTGGCCGATGCGGGGGAGGCCGCGCGCGGCGGCACCGCCGTCGTGACCCTCGAGCCGTGCGATCACACCGGCCGCACCGGGCCCTGCACGCAGGCGCTGATCGCCGCCGGGATCGCGCGCGTCGCCTACGCCGCCGCCGACCCGAACCCGCTCGCCGCCGGGGGAGCCCACACACTGCGCGCGGCCGGCGTCGAGGTCGAGCATCTCGCCGTCGAGCCGTGGCCGCTCACCGAGTGGCTGTTCCGGCAGCGGCACGGTCGACCGATGGTCACCGTGAAGCTGGCGGCCACCGTCGACGGCCGGATCGCCGCCCCCGACGGCACCAGCCAGTGGATCACCGGACCCTCCGCCCGCGGGCGCGCGCACGCCGAACGCGCCCAGCTCGACGCGATCATCGTGGGCACCGGCACCGTCCTCGCCGACGACCCGGCGCTCACCGCGCGCGATGCCGACGGCGAGCCACTGAAGCACCAACCGACCCGGATCGTCCTGGGGGAGCGCGAGATCCCCGCCGGCGCGACGGTGCTCACCGGTCCGGGCGAGGTACACGTCGTCCGCAGCCGCGATCCGCGCGCCGCGCTGGAGGCCGCAGGCGACGCCGTGCACGTCCAGGTCGAGGGCGGCGCGACGGTGATCGGCGCCTTCGTCGCCGCGGGCCTCGTCGACCGCGTCCAGGCGTACATCGCCCCGGTCCTGCTCGGCGCCGGGCTGCCCGCCCTGACGGTGCCCGGCGTGGGCACCCTCTCCGACGCGACGCGGTTCCGCCTCGACACCGTCGAGCGGCTCGGCGACGATGTGCTGGTCACACTGTTGCGTTCTGTCTGAGCCCAACACTTGGGGCCGGAGCCGGTGAGTGCTACCTTCGGAAGCGGAAGTTCTCAGGGCGGGGTGCGATTCCCCACCGGCGGTGATGGACTCCGGGCGATCCCGGTGTTCGAGCCCGCGAGCGCCCCACCGCGAGGTGGGGGTCAGCAGATTCCGGTGCGATCCCGGAGCCGACGGTCATAGTCCGGATGAAAGAGAACTACGCGGGCGTACCCCGCGTCGTCGTGCCGCCCTGAGGCCGAAGTGGCAGGAGCGGCGGATGTTCACCGGCATCGTCGAAGAGTTGGGCGTGATCACCGCCCGCGAGGACCTCCCGGATGCGGCCCGTTTCACGGTCCAGGGCGATCTCGTCACCTCCGATGCGAAACACGGCGATTCGATCGCGGTCAACGGTGTCTGCCTCACGGTCGTCACCGTCGAGGGCGGAGCCTTCACCGCCGACGTCATGGAGGAATCGCTCCGCCGCAGCTCGCTCAGCAAGCTCGGCCCGGGCGACCGCGTCAACCTCGAGCGCGCCGCCGCCGTGAACTCCCGGCTCGGTGGACACATCGTCCAGGGCCACGTCGACGGCACCGGCTCGGTCCTGAGCCTGAGCCCGTCCGAGCACTGGACCGTCGTGCGGCTCGCCCTCCCGGAGCAGCTCGCCCGCTACGTCGTCGAGAAGGGCTCCATCACCATCGACGGGGTCTCGCTCACCGTCTCCGCGCTCGGGCAGGGGGTCACGGGCGACGACGCGCAGCACTGGTTCGAGGTCTCGCTCATCCCCACCACGCTCGAGCTCACCAACCTCGGCGGGGCCGAGCCCGGCACCGTCGTCAACCTCGAAGTGGACATCGTCGCGAAGTACGTCGAGCGCCTGACCGGATTCGCCGGGCGCGAGGAGGAGAAGTAGCCATGACGAGAATGGATTCGATCGAGCGCGCCATCGCGGACATCGCCGCAGGCAAGGCCGTCGTCGTGGTCGACGACGAGGACCGGGAGAACGAGGGCGATCTGATCTTCGCCGCCGAGAAGGCGACGCCCGAGCTGGTGGCCTTCATGGTCCGCTACACCTCCGGCTACCTGTGCGTGCCGCTCGACGGTGCGACCTGCGACAAGCTGGGCCTGCCCCCGATGTACTCGACCAACCAGGACAAGCACGGCACCGCCTACACGGTCACCGTCGACGCCAAGGAGGGCGTGGGCACCGGCATCTCCGCCGCCGACCGCGCCACCACCATGCTCAAGCTCGCCGACCCCAGCTCGACGGTCGACGACTTCACCCGGCCCGGGCACGTCGTGCCGCTGCGCGCCAAGGACGGCGGCGTGCTGCGCCGCCCCGGCCACACCGAGGCCGCCGTCGACCTGGCCACCCTGGCCGGGCTCGCCCCCGCCGGCGTGATCTGCGAGATCGTCTCGGAGAAGGACCCGGGCGGCATGGCGAAGTCCGACGAGCTGCGGGTCTTCGCCGACGACCACGGCCTCGCCATGATCTCCATCGCCGACATGATCGCCTGGCGCCGCAAGAACGAGAAGCACGTCGTGCAGGTCGCCTCCGCGCGCATCCCCACCCGCTACGGCGACTTCCAGGCCGTCGGCTACACCTCGATCCACGACGACGTCGAGCACGTCGCGCTGGTCAAGGGCGACATCACCGCCGACGACGGTGCCGACGTGCTCGTCCGCGTGCACAGCGAGTGCCTCACCGGCGACGTCTTCGGCTCGCTGCGCTGCGACTGCGGGCCCCAGCTCGACGCCGCGATGGAGATGGTGGCCCAGGAGGGGCGCGGCGTCGTGCTCTACATGCGCGGGCACGAGGGCCGCGGCATCGGCCTCATGCACAAGCTGCAGGCCTACCAGCTGCAGGACGGGGGCGCCGACACCGTCGACGCGAACCTCCAGCTCGGCCTGCCCGCCGACGCCCGCGACTACGGCCTCGGCGCGCAGATCCTCGTCGACCTCGGCATCACGTCGATGCGCTTGCTCACCAACAACCCGGCCAAGCGCGTCGGCCTCGACGGCTACGGCCTGCAGATCACCGAGCGGGTCGCGATGCCGCTGCGCGCCAACGCCGAGAACATCCACTACCTGCGCACCAAGCGCGACCGGATGGGGCACGACCTGCGCGACCTCGACCACTTCGACCAGGGAGGTACCGCGTGAGCGGCGCTGGAATCCCCGACATCGCCCTCGACGGTGCCGCCGACCTGCGGCTGGCCGTCGTCGCCTCGCGCTGGCACGACACCGTCTGCGAGGCGCTGCTCGCGGGCGCGCTCCGGACGGCGGAATCCGCGGGCGTCCGGCACGTCACCGTCGAGCGGGTCGCGGGCGCCGTCGAGCTTCCGGTCGTCGCGCAGGAGCTCACGAAGAACCATGACGCGGTCGTGGCGCTCGGCGTCGTGATCCGCGGCGGAACCCCGCACTTCGAGTACGTCTGCGACGCGCTCACCGCGGGCCTGCTCCGCGTCTCGCTCGACGCCGGCGTCCCCGTCGGCAACGGCGTCCTCACCACCAACACCGAGGCCGAGGCCCTCGACCGCGCGGGCCTGCCCGGCTCGGCCGAGGACAAGGGCGAGCAGGCCGCGTCCGCGGCGCTCGACACCGCGCTCACCCTGCGCCGGCTGCGGGGCGATCGATGAGCCGCATCGCCCTGGTCCAGGCCACGTGGCACCGCAACATCGTCGACCGGGCCCGCGAGGGCTTCGTCGCGGAGTGGACCCGCCTCGGCCACGACGGTGCCGACGTGGACGTCTTCGAGGTGCCCGGTGCGTACGAGATCCCGCTCACCGCGAAGCGGCTCGCCACGAGCGGGCGCTACGCGGCCGTCGTCGCCGCCGGCCTCGTCGTGGACGGCGGCATCTACCGCCACGAGTTCGTCGCGACCGCCGTCATCGACGGCCTCATGCGCGTGCAGCTCGACACCGACGTCCCCGTGTTCTCGGTGGTGCTGACGCCGCACCACTTCCACGAGCACGACGAGCACACCGCCTACTTCGAGCGGCACTTCGTGGGCAAGGGTGCCGAGGCCGCGCGGGCCGTCGACGCCACCCTGGCGGTGCACGCCGCGCTGCCGACCGCCTAGCACCCCTCGGGCCGCGCGCGATCGGCCGCTGTCCGCTTTCCGTAGAATGGCCCCGTGATGACCGACGCCACCACGCAGCCCGTGCTCGAAGTGACCCCGCGCAAGATCAAGATCTACGCCTGGTCCTTCGCGGTGGTGCTGGTCCTGGGCCACGCCTTCGTCGCCTGGCTGCTCAAGGCCGGCGGCGACTCCGGGCTCACCTTCCGGCTTTCCGACCAGATCGGGATGTTCGTCATCGGCCTGATCCTCGCGGGCGGCGCGCTGCTGTTCGCGCGCCCGCGGCTGCGTCTCGGGCCCGACGGGGTGACGGTGCGGAACCTGCTCAACGAGAACACCTACCCGTGGGACATCGTCGAGGGCTTCTCGTTCCCCGAGGGCGCGCAGTTCGCACACCTCGAGCTCCCGCGCGACGAGTTCGTCGCTATCTGGGCAATCCAGGCCCGCGACGGCGAGCTCGCGGTGCAGTCGTTGGACCGCGCCCGCGAGGTCGCCGCCGTCTACCAGCGCTGAGGCGCTACTTGATGGTGCCGCCGCGCCCGTGCAGGATCGTCATGAGCTGCGTGAGCTGACCCTCCTGCGCCGCGGTGCGCGCGAAACTCGTCAGGTTGAGCAGCGGGTTGAACCGCTTGCGGGCGATGCCCTTGGCGTAGGTGAACTCGCGCAGGCCGTCGGGGCCGTGGATGCGGCCGAAGCCGGACTCGCCGACGCCGCCGAAGGGCAGGTTCGGCACCCCTGCGAACGTGATGATGCCGTTCACCGCCGCCATGCCGGAGCGGATCCGGTCCGCCAGCTCCATGCCGCGGGCCTTCGAGAAGACCGTCGCCGCGAGGCCGTACTTCGTGGCGTTGGCGAGCTCGACCGCCTCGTCCATGGTATCCACCTTCGCGACCGTCACCGTCGGCCCGAAGGTCTCCTGCGTGACCGCGATCGAGTCCTCGGGGACGTCGACGAGCACCGTCGGCTGGACGAACCGCTCACCGACCGCGTCGACGCCGCCGACGAGCGCGCGGCCGCCGCGGGCCAGGGCGTCCTCGATGTGCGACTTGATGATCGCCAGCTGGCTCGGCATCGTGATCGGGCCGATCTTGGAGTCGTCCGAGTCGTTCGCGGTGACCTCGCGGGCCTTGGCGACCAGCTTCTCCAGGAACGGGTCGTAGACGTCCTTGTGCACGTAGACCCGCTCCACGCCGACGCAGGTCTGGCCCGCGTTGGCGAAGGCGCCCCAGGCCGCGGCGTCGGCGGCGGCGTCGAGGTCGGCGTCGCGGTCCACGAGGAAGGCGTCCTTGCCGCCGGCCTCGATGACCACCGGCGTGAGCGTCTCGGCGCACGCGGCCATGACCTTCTTGCCGGTGTTGGTGGAGCCGGTGAACGCGACCTTGTTCACGCCGGAGGTGCACAGCGCGTTGCCGGTCTCGCCGAGGCCCGTGACGGCCTGCAATACGGGACGGCCGACGGCTTCCTCGAACGTGCGGGCCAGCCACACGCCCACTCCCGGCGTGTACTCGGAGGGCTTGAAGACCACGGCGTTGCCGGCCGCCAGGGCGTACGCGATCGACCCCATCGGGGTGAAGACGGGGTAGTTCCACGGGCCGATGACGCCGACCACGCCCAGCGGGTGGTAGCGCACCGTCGCCGACTGGTTCGCCATGACCAGGCCCGAGCCGACGCGGCGCGGCCCCAGGACCTTCTTGGCGTGCGACGCGGCATAGGCCAGGTGGTCGATGCCGAGGGCCGCCTCGAGCAGGGCGTCGCCGTGCGGCTTGCCCGTCTCGTCGTGCACGATCTGCGCCAGCTGGTTGATCCGCCGGGTGATCACGCCCTTCCAGGTGTTGAGGGCCTGCTTGCGGCCCTCGAAGCCGATCTCCTGCCACCAGTCGGCCTGCTCGCGGGCCCGCGCGACAACGGCGTGCACGTGGTCCGTCGAGTGGATCGGGTAGGTCTCGACCACGTCGCCGGTGCGGGGGTTGAGGGAGTCGAAGGTCTTCGTGTTCGCTGCGGTCATGCTGACTTCCTGATCTCGTCGGCCGCCTTCTCGGCGATCATGATGGTGGGGGCGTTCGTGTTGCCGCGGGTGATCATCGGCATCACCGAGGCGTCGACCACGCGCAGTCCCTCGGTGCCGCGGACGCGCAGCTGCGAGTCGACCACCGAGTCCTCGCCGGACCCCATGGCGCAGGTGCCGACCGGATGGAACAAGGTCTGGGCGTACGTCCGGATCAGGGCGAGGAAGTCGTCGTCCGACGGGTCGTCGGGCAGGTGCCAGGGCGCGCCGAGGTTGCGCGCGATCGGGCCCTGGCGGCACAGCTCGAACCCGGCCCGCGTGCCCGCGAGGAGCGCTTCGAGGTCGGCCTGCTGGTCGAAGTAGTTCGGTTCCAGCGACGGGTGCCAGTCGGGGTTCGCCGAGCGCAGGCGCAGCGTGCCCCGGCTGGCGACGTCGACCAGGGTGGGGCCGCAGATGAACCCGCGCTTCGTCGGCTCGTGCAGCATGTTGTCGTAGAAGCCCGAGCCCATGACGTGGTACTGCAGATCGGGGTGCTCGAGGTCCTCGCGGGAGCGGAAGAAGCCGCCGGCCTCGCCACCGTTCGAGGCGAGCGGGCCGTTCCCGAAGATCTTCCAGCGCAGGAGGTTCTGCAGGTTCTGCGCCTCCATGAGGTCGCTGACGCCGTGGGTGTCGAAGATGATCGGGACGATCGGATGGTCGTGCAGGTTGGCGCCGACCCCGGCCAGCGCGGAGCGGACGTCGATGCCGTGCTCCGCCAGGTGCTCGGCCGGGCCGATGCCCGAGAGCATCAGCAGCTGGGGCGAGTTGATCGCGCCCCCGGAGAGGATCACCTCGCGGCGCGCCTTCGCGGTGTGCTCGGAGCCGCCCTGGGCGAACACGACGCCGGACGCGCGGTCACCGTCGAACGTGACCCTCCGCGCCGCGGCGCCCAGCGCGACCGTGAGGTTGGGCCGCGAGCGCGCCGGCTCGATGTAGGCCTTGTCGGTGGACCAGCGCCGGCCGCCCTTGCAGGTGACCTGGTAGAGGCCCGCGCCGTCCTGGGACGCGCCGTTGAAATCGTCGTTGCGGGCGAGCCCGGAGCTGACGGCGCTGCCCACCCAGGCGTCGACCAGAGGGTGCGTGTACACCCGGTCCTCGACGGTGAGCGGGCCGCTCGTGCCGTGGAAGTCGTCCCGGAGCCGGGTGTTGCCCTCGGCCTTGATGAAGTACGGCAGGACGTCGTCGTAGGACCAGCCCTGCGCACCGAACTCGGACTCCCAGGCGTCGAAGTCCGCGCGGTTGCCGCGGATGTAGATCATCGCGTTCATCGACGAACAGCCGCCGAGCGCCTTCATGCGCGGCCAGTACGTGGGCCGGTCGTCGAGGTGCTTCTGCGGGGTGGTGGTGTAGTTCCAGTCCCATTTGGTCTTGAACAGCGCGGAGAAGGCGAGCGGGATGTGGATCTCGTCCGCATCCGCCTCGCCGCCGGCCTCGAGGAGCAGGACGGACACGCCCGGATCCTCCGACAGTCGCGCCGCCATGACCGCGCCGGCACTGCCGGCCCCCACCACGATGTAGTCGTACTCGTCCGCCGGCAAACCCGCTCCTCGCGTCGTTCCAGTGCTTGCCCACGAAGTTACTCGCAAGTCTCGTGGGCGTGAAGGGAATGAACAGGTTCGACGGTGCCCTCAGCGCACCCTCAGGCGACTGCGGGGGCGAGGCGCTTGATCATCGGCGTCAGGGCCACCACGACGAGGCCGATCGCGATGGCGGTGCCGCCCAGGACCAGGAAGTACGGCGCCTCGTCGTTCTGGTCGTAGAACGTCGCGAGCCGGCCCGCGAGGGCGGTGCCGAGGCTGATCGACAGGAAGTTGAGCGCCACCATCTGCGCGGCGAACGCGCGCGGGGCGAGCTTCGTCGAGACGCTCAGCCCCACGGGCGAGATGCACAGCTCGGCCAGCGCGAAGATCAGCATGATCCCGAGCAGGCCGATCAGCGGCGCGGTGTTCACGCCCGCGGGCATGAGCAGGAAGGCGAGGAAGGCGACGCCGATGCCCATGGTGCCGATGGCGAACTTGATCGGCGTGCTGGGCTGGCGCGAGCCGAGCTTCGTCCACAGCGCCGCGAAGACCGGCGCGAAGATCAGGATGTACACCGGGTCGACGGACTGGATCCACGACGCCGGGAACTCCCAGCCGCCCAGGCTGCGGTCGAGGCGCTCGTCGGCGTAGACGGCGACGAAGGTGAACATCTGCTGGAACAGCGCCCAGAACGCGACCTGGGAGAGGAAGAGCGGGATGAAGGCCTTGACCCCGTTGCGCTCGGCACCGTCGACCCGGTTGCTGCGCAGGAGGAAGACGAAGTAGGCCAGGGAGATCGCGGCCACCGTGATGATCACGGCGTCCACCAGGTTCTTCGCGGTGATCACGCCGAGCAGGATGAGGCCGACGAAGATCGCGATCGCGACCACGCCGCCGGCCACCACGCGCTGGATGTCGGTGCGCGAGGCCGGGTTCGGCACCTCCTGGCTGATCCGCGGCAGCATCTTCCGGGTGAGGCCGTACTGCAGGAGGCCGAGCGCCATGCCGACCGCCGCGAGGCCGAAGCCCCAGTGGAAGCCGACGTTGTCCTGCAGGTAGCCGGTCAGCAGCGGACCGATGAAGGCACCCAGGTTGACGCCCATGTAGAACAGCGAGAATCCCGCGTCGCGGCGGGTGTCGCCGTTCGGGTAGAGGTCGCCGACCACCTTGGTGGCGTTGCCCTTCACGCCGCCGGAACCGACGGCGACGAGGACCAGGCCGATCGCGACGCCCGTCGCGCCGGGGATCGCCGCGAGGGCGATGTGGCCGGCCATCACCAGGCAGGCGGAGTAGAAGAGGGTGCGCTCCGCGCCGAGGAGGCGGTCGGAGACCCAGGCGCCGGCGATCGTCGAGAGGTAGACGAAACCGCCGTAGGCGCCGACGATCCCGAGCGAGGTGGTCTTGTCGAAGCCGAGGCCGCCCTCCGACGCCGAGTAGTACAGGTAGTACGCGAGGATCGCCTGCATCCCGTAGAACGAGAAGCGCTCCCACATCTCGACGCCGAACAGGTTCACCAGCGGCCACGGGTGTCCGAAGAAGCGGGTGTCGGGTTTGTAACCGGGGGTGGTGGTCATTCGTTGATGTAATCATGCCGGGGCCGCCCGGCGTGGCAGCTCAGCGCAGGAGTCGCTCGGCCTCCGGCTGGTACGCGTGCTCGGCCCACTCGCGCGGGGTGCTGCCGTACCGCCCGTCGACGACGGCGCGGTCGGCCCCGGCGTCGAGGAGCGCGCGGATGAGGTCGAGGTCGCTCGCCCAGGCCGCGTGGTGCAGGGGTGTGGCGCCCTCCGCGTCCGTCTCGTTCGGGTCCTCGGGGACGTGGCGGACGGCTGCGGTCGCCCCGGTGACGTCGATGCCGTGCTCGGCGAGGAGGGCGAGGCGCGCGGCGAAGCCGTGCTGCGCGGCCCAGTCGATCTGACGCCGCCAGACCTGCTGGCGGGTCTCGGTCTCCGCGCCCGCACGGGTCTCCCACGGGCTCGGCCCGGCGTCGGCGAGACCGTGCGCGAAGAGCAGCTCGAGGTGCGAGTCGTCGGGCCGGAACATGCGGTTGTAGAGCGTCTGCTGGTCGACGGGGTGCGCGCCGCGGTCGAGGAGGAGTGTCGCGAGTTCCTCGGAGCGCGGGTGCCGGGGCTGGCGGCCCGCGCCCTGCTCGCCCTCGCCGAAGACTCCGGTGAGGGCGGTGAACGGGGTCGGGAGCCCGGAGTGCAGGAACCCGGTGTTCGGGTCGGCGCCGGCGTCGAGGAGTAGCGAGGCCGCCGCCAGCGAGTCGTCCCGTGCGCTCGGGAGCGGGACCCGCGAATAGCAGAGGTAGGTCACGGGGTGCCAGCCGAACGGGCCGCCGGCGGCCGTGGCGAGGGACGGATCGGTGCGGAGGTGTGCGGCGAGTGCCTTCGTGTCGCCCGCGGTGGCGGCGGCCCAGATGCTGCGGTCGACGATGCCGGGGGCGCTCGCGAGCAGGGTCGCGGCGTCGCCCCAACGGGGCGGCGCGTCCGACGGGCCGTAGCGCAGGCAGGCCAGCGAGCAGAACAGGTCCTCGGGTGCGAGCGCGGCCTCGTTCACGGCGCACGGGTCGACGGTGAGGTCGGCGTTCGAGGCCGCGGGGGATCCGCTGCGTGCTCGGTCGGTCATGGCGCCTCTCGGTCGGTGCTCGCCCGGTTGGGTGTCGCGGTCAGCGCAGCAGGTTGGTGCGGGCCACCTGCTCGCGGAGGAAGTGGAACTGGGCGTCGAGGCTGGCCTGCAGGTCGCGCAGCTCGTCGGCGTGGTGCTGGAAGCGCAGCGCGTCGGCCTCGTTGCCGACGGCGTCGCGGTAGAGCTGGTCGAGCAGCTCGCGGTGCGCGCTGCTGTTGGTGCGGTCGAGGATCTGCAGGTCGCCGAGGAGCCGTTCGACGGGGCGCAGTTCGCCGAGGTACTCGGCGAGGGCCGCGACGTGATCGCGGAGGGCGTCCTCGGCCAGGCGGGCGGCGTGGGTGTACTCGTCGATGTGCTGGGCCAGCGCGGGAGTGGCCGGCGAGGCGCCCGACGGCCGCGGGGTGTCGGTGCGCATGCGCCACACGCGGTAGGCACGGTGGCTGATGTCTTGCAGAGTGGCGTCGAGGTTGATCCGGACGCGGTGCTGATCGAGCAGCGGGTTGTTCCACGCGGGGGAGCGGCGGATCTCCTCGGTGAGCAGGACCGCGACGCCCAGGAGCCGCGTCTCCACCCGGGTCTGGCCCGGTTCCGCCTCGGGGTTGTACGCGGGCGTGCGCTCGGCCCGGAACGGCCACGGATTCGCGTCGAGGCGCGCCTGCTCCCGCTCGGCGAGTCCCCGGCGGTACTTGCTGACCCGCCATCCGTGCACGCCGAGCACCCCCGCAACCGCGAGGAGTAGTAGGAGGAACGCGCCCACGCCCACCGTCGCGATGGCATCGCTGACCAGGAAGGCACCGAAGAGCATCACGACCGCGACGACCGCGCCCTTCTTGATCTGGGGTGGCGGCCCGTATTGCAGGTGTGCCAGGTAGCCGGGGGTGTTGCTCGCGGTGAACCGCCGGTAGGCGTCGTCGATCGCGGTCGCGCGGAGGTTCTGCAGGAAGTGGGCCGCGTCGTGCGCCGCGGCCTGCGCCTGCTCCCGCCCGACCGGGACCGCGTCCGCCGCCGTGGTCACCCGCTGGGCGATCTCCTGGGGCACCGTCTCCGCCATCTCGAACCTCCTCCAGAGCCCTACCTCGAATGTACCGGCGTCTCGTAGCACTGAGATTTCGTTGGCTCGGCGGCGTCGAGGCGGTTGGTCATTGTCAATCGTCCGAAAGGACGGCCTCCGTGCCATCGGGGTGGTGTTCGACGAGGCGGCCCTGGTCGTCCAGGACAACGGTGACGATTCCCTCCGCGGCTCACATCTCGCCGAAATCGGTCTCGTACAGTCTCTGCTGGAGTTCCACCCGGAAGAGTGCGCCGTACAGCCGCGCTTCTTCGGGGGTGAGAGCACTGATGGGGAAGGTTCCAGCACGGGCGGCCTCAACACGGCGTCGTGAAGGGGTGTCGTGCGTGATCTCTCGGCCGACCCTGACCCAATGATCGATCTGGCCGGCAACGGATCTGCCTCGTCGAGCGGCTTCGGCGTGGGCGTGTTCGACGATGTCGTCGGCGATTCGGACTGTGTGCGACATCGTGGTCCTCCTCCGTCGATCAGATCGACGCGATAACACAATGCTAGGCGCGGTTGTGGCGCTCCGGCCACCGCCGAGACGGTGGTCCGGAGCTCCTGTCGACTACTTCAGCGCGACCTTGGCGCCGCCCGAGAACATCGAGTCGTGCAGCTCGATGGTGGCGGGCTCGGCGTCCTTGGGCATGTCGAAGACGACCTTGACCTGCACCGTGTTGCCGGGGTTGATGTTGTCCCACACCGGCACGTCGGAGTCGCCGAGCGCGATCTGCGCCATGGAGTCCGACTCGAACGAGCGACCCTGGACGTCCTTCACCTTCTGCGACGACGGGCTGAAGCTCTGCGGCTTGGTGCCGATGTTCTTCACCGTCATCGCGACGACGACGAACTGGCCCTGGGCCTTCTTCGCGAGGTACGGGTTGTCGCCCACCTCAGCGAGTCCGGTCTGCACACCGGTGACCACGAACTCGAACTTCCCGTCGCGCACGGGCGTGTTCAGGCCCTCGGCCTTCGGGTCCGCCTTTGTGGTGGGCGCGGCCCCCGTCGTGGTGCCGCCGGCGGCGGTCGCCTCGTCCTTGTCACCGCCGCCGGTGGCGACGGAGACGACTACCAGGAAGGCGATCACCGCCAGCACGATCCACGGCCACTTGCGCTTCTTCTTGGCAGGGGGAGCGGGCGGAGCGCCGTATGGTGCGGGCTGCCCGGGATACGGCTGTCCGGCGTAGGGCTGACCGGGCTGCTCGGGCTGCAGCGGGAAGGGCTGCTGAGACATGACGAATCCTCGATTCTTGGGATCAGTGAAGTCGACGGGAGGCGGGAAGTGCCTCACGTCGTGAGTGGAGCCCTCGGCTCCGGTGGATCAGGCCGACGGTGCGCAGAACGCGCCCGTCAGAAGTGGTGACTGTTAGTTCACGTCAGAATGGCTGTGCATGCGGTCATTTCATCCTCCCCAGGACCTGATGGAAGGAGCATCGCACCGCCCACTGACAAGTTTTTGGTGGCGGTCTTCGGCATCGCGGTAGTCTCAGGTCAGCGGTTCGGCGGAACTCCCGCCGAGGGCAGATCCCCACTCGCTCTTCTCTCGATGGCGGGCCCCGGCTCGGAACTACGCGCAGCACCGGCGCCGGCGGCCGCCTTCTCGACAGCTCGGAACAGGCCGCCGCCCTCAGCGGGCCCGCAAACACGTCGCGACGTCGTCCTAGAGTCGGGCGTTGGCCGCTGCGACTCGACCGCACCGCCTTTCGCTGGAGGAGTGGCGCGCCTTGGGGGAAGCCACGGCGTCGCGCGTGGAGCTTCACGAAGGGGCGCAGGAGCCGCACTCAGCGGCCGATGTGCTGCTCGCCGTTGAGGTGCTGTCGCCCGGCACCCGCCGGGTCGACCTGGTGATGATGCGGAGTGAGTACGCCGACGCAGGGATTCCCCACTACTGGATCGTCGACCTGGACGCGTCCATGCTCGAAGCGCTCGCCTTCTCCGACGACGGATACGAATCCGTCACGGTGACAAGAACAGCTTCCGAGCCGTTCGCGGTCACCGTCGACCCGACCCGCCTCGCGTAGCCGGGTCGGTCCGCGTATCCACCCCCACCGGCAAGGACGAGCGGTAGCCGGCCCGTACGTCACCGGTGACGGTGGCCAGCTGATGCTCGCCGTCCTCGCGGAAGACGCTGTCGGAGGCCAGTGACACGCGACTGAACGTTCGCACCGACGACTCGTACCCCGCGGTGGCGTAGACGGCGTCGCAGACATCCTTCGGGAAGGCCAGCTGTGAGGTGGCGATGGCCGCCGTCGCGTCGGTGATGTCGGCCCGGTCGCGGTAGACCTCGAAGTGGACGTGCGGCCACCGCCCCTCGTAGCAGGCGGGGAAGATGCTGGTGAAGCGCACGACCGCGGCATCGTCGGCGATCTGCACGCCGCGCAGGTAGTTCTGGTCGGTCGCGCCGGCGGTGTACAGCGAGTAGCGGCCCTCGCGATCGCAGTGCCAGACATACACGGCGGCGCCCGCGAAGGGCGCACCGTCGCGCGCGAGGTCGCGCACCGTCAGCTCGAGGGTCATTGGCACGCCGTCCGCGGTGCCGGACATCGCGCCGAAGCTCGACCGGATGTCGCTGCGCACCACGCCGTCGGTCTCCAACACGTCGGGCCCGTTCGACCCGTCGCCAGGGTACGGTCCCGCCGTCTCCTCCGGGATCTCGGCGAGGGTCGCGATCGTCGGAGCCGAGCCTGCCGCGGAAGAGGGTGCGGTGGCGGACGCCGTCGATCCGCCCGGAGAACTCGTTCCGCACGCCGCCAGCCCGACCCCGGCGGCACCGATGCCGAGCGCGGCGAGCATCCGCCGTCGGCTCATCAGCGTGCCGAGATCGAAGCTCAGCCCCTGGTCGACGACCTCCTCGTGCGGGCGGGGCAGGGGGCGTCCCTCGTAGGTGCGCATGACGGTCCTTCCGGCGGAGTCGGCATCCGCGACGAAAGGAACGGTATCGGCCCATTCGCGCTCCCGCCGTGGAGTTCGCTGTGAGGCCGCTGGGAACCGCTGAGTTCACGAGACTGTCAGTGCCCGGCGCTACCGTTCGGGCATCGTCGAAGGGGGCACGATGTCGGACCTGGAGCCACTGCTCACCGCGCAGATCGTCCCGCCCGATCGGGCGGCGGACTTCCTGCGCGCCATGGACATCGAGATCGAGGACCTGTACGCCGCCGTGACAGCGGGGGAGCGCGCAGCCGATGCGCTCGACCACTTCGCCCCGCCCATGGCGCCGGGCTTCGTGCGCTGGGTCGAACTCGTCGCGGAGCTGCGCCGGCGGCTCGCGGCGACGGGACGGTGGTTCCCGGACAACAGGCGCGGCCAGCCCGCAAGCCGGCACATCGCCAGCCGCCGCACGCTCACGGTGATGAGCGGCGACGAGGCCACCGGCAGCGCCGGGTCGGCACACGGGCCGCGCATGGTCCGGCGCAAGGGGACGGCAACCGCGGATTCCTTCCGGCCCGACGAGGTGTTGTTCCCGCTCGCGGACCTCCGCCCCGCGGCCCGGTTCGACGGTGCGCTCGCCGGCACCTGGGTGCTCCTCTACTGCGACGACGGCGCAGCGGTTCGCCTGGAGGTCTCCCAGCCGTCCGGCTTCGACGAGGACTCGGGGCAGTTCACGGGCTGGATGGTGCGGGTCTTCCTCGACGACTGGCGCCCGGGCGACCGGCGGCCCGGCGACAGGCGGAGCCCGGAAGCGGGACTCGAGTCGGGCCTCGGCGCCGCGACGGACCTGCAGCTGTTCCGGTCGGTCGCCTGAGCCGTCCCGGTGAGCTGGCCGAAACCGGGCCGCGCACCGTCGGACATGCGGTACGCATGGTCCATGCCTGAGCGGATCCTGCCCCTGACCTCCACGATGCAAGACGAGCACCTGTCACTGGCGACGCTGCTCCGCCACGCCACGACGTGGTACGCGGACGCCGCCGAGGTCGCCACGTGGACGCCCGAGAAGACGACCCGGATGAGCTTCGGCGAGATGGGGCGCGAGGCCGCCCGCCTCGCGAACGCGCTGAAGGCCCTCGGCGTCGTCCCGGGCGACCGCGTCGGCACGTTCCAGTGGAACAACAACGAGCACATGACCGCGTACGTCGCGATCCCCGCGATGGGCAGCGTGCTGCACACCATCAACATCCGGCTGTTCCCGGACCAGATCACCTACATCGCCAACCACGCCGCCGACCGCGTGATCATCACCGACGGCAGCCTGATCCCGCAGCTCAACGCCGCGATCGGCGGCATGACCACCATCGAGCACGTCATCGTGGTCGACGGGAACAAGGACGAGGTGGAGGCACCGGCGGGCGTGCAGCTGCACGACTACCGCGACCTGCTCGACGCGCAGGCCGACGAGTACGACTGGCCCGAGATCGACGAGCGCGCGGCGGCGGCCGCCTGCTACACCTCCGGCACCACCGGTGACCCCAAGGGCGTCATGTACAGCCACCGCAGCATCTGGCTGCACTCCACCGCGGTCTGCGCGAGCTACGGCCTCGGGATGGGTCCGAACGACACCGTGCTGCCGATCGTGCCGATGTTCCACGCGATGAGCTGGGGCACGCCGTTCGGGGCGCTCATGTCGGGCGCCTCGCTGATCCTGCCGGACCGCTACCTACAGCCCGAGCCGATGGCCCGCCTCCTCGCCGAGGAGAGGCCGACCATCTCCGCCGCGGTGCCGGCGGTGTGGATCGGCATCGTCAACCACCTGGACGCGCACCCGCAGGACATCAGCCATCTGCGGCACATCGCGTGCGGCGGCTCGGCGGTCCCGCTGAGCCTCGCCAAGGCGCTCGACCGGCACGGCGTGCAGATCGTGCAGGCGTGGGGCATGACGGAGACGTCGCCACTCGCCAGCATCGCGTGGCCGCCGCGTGGGGTGACGGGCGAGGACGCGTGGGCCTACCGGAACACCCAGGGCCGGTTCTTCCCGGGCGTGCAGGGCAGGCTCGTCGACGACCTGGGCGAGGTGGTGCCGGCGGACGGCGAGACGCAGGGCGAGGTGCAGGTCCGCGGACCGTGGGTCACCGGTAGCTACTACAGCCCGGAGGGGTCCGAGCCGGTGGGGCCCGACAAGTTCGAGGGCGGCTGGTTGCGCACGGGCGACATCGGCAAGTTGTCCGCCGACGGCTACGTGACCCTCGTCGACCGCTCGAAGGACGTGATCAAGTCCGGCGGCGAGTGGATCAGCTCCGTCGAGCTCGAGAACGAGGTGATGGCGCACCCGGCGGTGCTCGAGGCGGTGGCGATCGGCGTGCCCGACCCGAAGTGGGACGAGCGGCCGCTGGTCGCGGTGGTGCTCCAGCCGGGCGCGGAGGTCACCATCGCTGAGCTGCAGGAACACCTCGCCGGGAAGTTCGCGAAGTGGCAGATCCCCGACAATTGGGCGTTCATCGCGGAGGTGCCGAAGACCTCCGTGGGCAAGTTCGACAAGAAGGTGCTCCGCGCTCAGCACGCCGCGGGCGACCTCTCCGTCGTCCAGGAATAGATACTCGGACGGGCGTGTCAGAACACCTGGGGTTGACACGATGATGCATTCTGAAAGGCATGCCCGAGCAGTCTCACGATCCGCGCTGGGTCGCCGCTGCTAATTGGGCGGCGGCCGGCGGCTTCGGCGTGGGCGCGATCGCCCAGCGCGAAGGAGTCACCCGGATCGACGCGCTGCTGGCGATCGCGGACGAGTGGGCACGGTACCCGCACCTGTTCACCAGACCGGCCGCTGTGGTGCCACCGGTGGGCGTGGAGCAGTGCCCCGAGTGCGGGATCTGGTTCTCCGACGTCGAGGCGCACCGCGTGGTGCACCGGCGCGGGCGGCAGCGCCCCAAGACGACGCGCGCCCGGCCCGCGAGCCGACAGCGGACCGTCGAACCTGTGCGGACCGGTGGCCGCCCCGTGCGCCCACGTGCCTCTCCCGCAGGCCTGGACGGCGCCCTGGAGCCCCCGCCGCCCGGCAGGGGGGTCCCGCTGACCGAACTGCCGCCGGATGCGCCCTGGGCCACCTGGGCCGAGGCGGCCAACTGGGCCGCGGCGAACGGGCTGGGGCCGAGCCGCCTCGCCGACCGGGTCGGCACCGATGCCGCCTCCGTGACGGTGGCGATCATCGACGCGTGGAGCCACGACCCCGCGGCGTTCACCGTGCCGGCGGCCGTCGACGCCCCGGGCGGTGCACTCAAGCAGTGCCCGGCGTGCGGTCTGTGGTTCGCGAGCGTCGACAACCACGTCGCGGCGCACGGCCGGATCAGCGGTCGCCGCCGAGGCTCGGCCCGCACGCCGGCGCGGTGGGGCTCGCGTACCGAGCACGACGGGCACGCCGCCCCGCGCACCGCCTTCGAGCACGCGATGGAGCGCGAAGGGCTGCTCGACCAGTACCTCGAGCTGCGGCGCTGCGTCCTCGAGCACCTGAGCCCCGCGCAGTTCCGCACCCGCATCGACGCCACCGACCCCCGGGTCGCCGAGCTCCTGGGGCGGATGGCCGCGCACGCCGAGTACACGACCGCGCTGGGCGACCTGATGCGCTCGCGGGAGGGCCTGCTGGACGACGACGGCGACCGGGTGCAGTGCCACCTGTGCGGACTGTGGATGGCGATGCTCGCGCCGCACCTTCCGATGCACCGGATCGATGCGGAGGCGTACCGCGGCCGGTTCGGCCTCGCCGCCGACGACGCTCTCGCGTCCCGCAGCATGGTCCCGCCGCGACTGCGCGCACCCCGCCGCGCCGCCGGTACCGCCGCAGGTGCCCCCGCCGAGGGGAGCGCCGTCGGCGTGCCCGCCGTGACCGCCTGACGGGTCCCTGACGGGTCCCAGCGAATCCGCAGGCTGCGTCATGCTCGCGCGCAGGACCGGCCGTCAGGCTTGCCGACATGACGACGATGACGAAGATGATCGGATCCGCACTCCTCGGAGCGACCGTGGTCGGCGGCCTCGCCACGGTCGGTGCCGGCGCCGCCGCGGCTGCGCCGAACCCGGCTCAGCCCGGCGCGCCGGGCGTCGGCCAGGGCACCCGCCCCGCCGCGAAGCCCGCCCCGCGGCCTCTAGCCCGGCCCGCGCCGAACCAGGTTCCGCGCCAGGTCGCCCTGCGGCCGAACGGGCAGAACCCGAACTGGCGGCCCGGGCCGGTGTACCGGCAGGGAGCGTGGCACACGCCGGTCTGGGATCAGGGGCGCAACCACTGGGGCTTCTGGCTCGGGCCGATCTGGATCCCCGTCGGCTGACGCCCATCGGCCGGCGCCCCGCCCGCCCGCACCCGAACCTGTCGGCCACCCGTCCTAATCTGGACGGGTGGCCGATCCGCAGAGTTACCGTCCCGCACCGGGCACCATCCCCACGCAGCCCGGCGTGTACAAGTTCCGGGACAAGCACGGCCGCGTCATCTACGTGGGCAAGGCGAAGTCCCTGCGCAGCCGCCTCAACTCCTACTTCGCCGACGTCTACGGCCTGCACCCGCGGACGTACCAGATGGTCACCACCGCCGCGTCCGTCGAGTGGACCGTCGTGGGCACCGAGGTCGAGGCGCTGCAGCTCGAGTACAACTGGATCAAGGAGTTCGACCCGCAGTTCAACGTCCGCTACCGGGACGACAAGACCTACCCGATGCTGGCGGTCACCCTCAACGAGGAGTACCCGCGGCTCTACGTCTACCGCGGGCCCCGGCGCAAGGGCGTGCGCTACTTCGGGCCGTACAGCCACGCCTGGGCCATCCGCGAGACGCTGGACCTGCTGCTGCGCGTCTTCCCCGCGCGCACCTGCTCGGCCGGGGTCTTCAAGCGGCACAACCAGATGGGCCGCCCGTGCCTGCTCGGGTACATCGACAAGTGCTCCGCGCCCTGCGTCGGCAAGGTCAGCGCGGCGGAGCACCGACAGATCGTCGAGGACTTCTGCGACTTCCTCGCCGGCAAGACCGACAACCTCATCAAGCAGCTCGAGAACGACATGCTCGGCGCCAGCGAGGACCTCGACTTCGAGCGCGCCGCGCGCCTGCGCGACGACGTGGCGGCGCTGCGCAAGGCCGTCGAGAAGCAGGCCGTGGTGCTCGGCGACGGCACCGACGCCGAC
This sequence comes from Tsukamurella tyrosinosolvens, assembly GCF_900104775.1. Classification (NCBI taxonomy): domain Bacteria; kingdom Bacillati; phylum Actinomycetota; class Actinomycetes; order Mycobacteriales; family Tsukamurellaceae; genus Tsukamurella; species Tsukamurella tyrosinosolvens. Next base: position 3,255,441 of record NZ_FNSA01000003.1, on the reverse strand, counting down.
GTGATCGCCTTCTCCGCCGACGACCTCGAGGCGGCGGTGCAGATCTTCCACGTCCGCGGCGGGCGTGTCCGCGGGCAGCGCGGCTGGGTGGTGGAGAAGCCGGGCGATGCGGAGCAGAACGAGCACGCCGAGCTGCTGGAGCAGTTCGTCACGCAGTTCTACGGCGAGGAGGTCGAGCGTGCGAAGCAGTCGGGCGACGGCGCCGCCAACCCCGTGCCGCGCGAGGTCCTCGTCCCCGTGCTGCCGGACGACGCGGACGAGCTGCAGGACTGGCTCACCGGGCTGCGCGGCGCCCGGGTCTCGCTGCGGATTCCGCAGCGCGGCGACAAGCGCACGCTCATGGAAACGGTGGAGCGCAACGCCGTCGAGGCCCTGCACCAGCACAAGCTCAAGCGCTCCGGCGACCTCACGGCCCGCTCGGCGGCGCTGCAGGGGCTCCAGGACGCGCTGGACCTCGACGAGGCGCCGCTGCGCATCGAGTGCGTCGACATCAGCCACATCCAGGGCTCCGATGTCGTTGCCTCGCTCGTCGTCTTCGAGGACGGCCTGGCGAAGAAGTCCGACTACCGGCACTACGGGATCAAGGAGGCCGCGGGCGACGGCCACAGCGACGACGTCGCGTCGATCGCCGAGGTCACCCGTCGCCGCTTCCTGCGCCACCGGGCGGACGCCCGGCAGGCCGAGGCGGAGGGCACCGGCGGGGAAGACGTCGCCGACGACAACGGGGGAGACCTCGCCCCCGAGGCAGCGCTCGACCCGCAGACGGGGCGCCCGCGCCGGTTCGCGTACCCGCCCAACCTCTTCGTGGTCGACGGTGGCGCGCCCCAGGCGGCCGCCGCGCAGGAGGTCCTCGACGAGCTCGGCGTGACCGACGTGGCCGTGGTCGGCCTCGCGAAGCGGCTCGAGGAGGTGTGGGTGCCGGGGGACGAGGACCCGGTGATCCTGCCGCGCAGTTCGGACGCGCTGTTCCTGCTGCAGCGGGTGCGCGACGAGGCGCACCGGTTCGCGATCTCCTTCCACCGCAGCAAACGGTCCAAGCGGATGACGGCGAGCGCGCTCGACGCGATACCCGGGCTCGGCGATACCCGGAAGACCGCGCTGCTGCAGCACTTCGGCTCCGTCACCAAGCTCCGCGAGGCCAGCCTCGAGGAGATCGTCGAGGTGCCCGGGATCGGGATGACCACGGCCCGCACCGTGCTCGACGGCCTGCGCACCGACGGCGCGTGAACGCGACCGACGTGGTGGCGCAGGTCGCGCCCGTTCTCGTCTTCCTCCTCGCCATCACCGTGGTCGCCGAGGTCGCCCAGCTCGCCGGGTTCTTCGACGCCCTGGGCGTGCTCGCCGCCCGGCTCGGAGGCGGCCGCGTGGTACTCATGTGGCTCTGTGTCGTGGCGGCGGCGTGCGCGGCGACCATCGTGCTCAGCCTGGACACGACGGCGGTGCTGCTGACCCCCGTCGTGCTGGCGGCGGCGACGCGCCTCGGGATGGCGCCCCTGCCCTTCGCGATGACCACGGTCTGGCTCGCGAACACCGCCTCGCTCCTGCTGCCGGTCTCGAACCTCACCAACCTGCTCGCCGTCTACCACCTCGAGGGCGGCGTGCGGGCCTACGTCGCCCTCTCCTGGCGGCCCGCGGTGGCGGCGATCGCGGTCACCGTCGTCGTGCTGTGGCTGCTGCACCGCCGGGACCTGCGCGGCCGCTACGAGATCCCCGGCTTCGAGCAACCCTCCGACCGCGTCCTGTTCGGCGTCGCGGCCGTCGTCTGCCTCGCGCTGGGTCCGGCGTTCGCGCTCGGTGTCCCGCCCGCCGCGGCGTCGACGGTGGCGGCCCTGGTCCTGGTGGCGACCCTCGCGGCCCGGTCGCCGCAGCGGCTCCGCGACATCGTGGTGCCGTGGCGGATGGTGCTGATCCTGGCGGCCGTCTTCGCCGCGGTCCAGGTGCTCCTCGCGGTCGGGCTCGAGGGTGTCCTGCGCGAGGTCGCGGGGGCGGGCACGGCACCGTCGGACCTGTTGCGGGTGGCGGGCGTCGGGGCGCTCGCCGCGAACGGGGTGAACAACCTGCCCGCGTACCTGGCCCTCGAGCCCGTCGCCGCCGGCGACCCGCTGCGGCTCATGGCTCTGCTCGTCGGCGTCGGCGTGGCGCCGATCGTCACCCTGTGGGCCTCGCTCGCGACGCTGCTCTGGCGCGAGCGGTGCGCCCGCGCGGGCGTGCGGATCTCCGCCCGACGGTTCGCGTTCCACGGCGTGTTGCTCGCCGTCCCCGCGACGGTCGCCGCGGTCCTGGTTCTCTGACGCGTCAGGTATGTCCGGTTGCTCCCCATCTCGTCGGGCTTAGTGTAGCGTCGCCTTACTCTCGCCCGTCGTGAGTGATTTCGTTGCTCAAGAAAAGGATTCGACGATGTCGTTGCGCAAGCGCTCCACCCTGGCCGCCGCACTGGTGGCGGTGGCCTCCCTCACGATCACGGCCTGCGGGTCGAGCGGCGACGGTGCGGCACCGTCGAGCTCCACCGCGGCGGGCGGCGACCTGACCCTCTACAACGCCCAGCACGACACCCTCACCAAGGAGTGGGTGGAGAAGTTCACGGCGGAGACCGGCATCAAGGTCACCATCCGGCAGGGCAAGGATTCCGAACTGGCGCAGCAGATCATCGCCGAGGGCGACCGCTCGCCCGCCGACGTCTTCCTCACCGAGAACTCGCCCGCCATGACCCAGGTCGAGAACAAGGGCCTCTTCGCCGACGTCGACCCGGCGACGCTCGCGCAGGTCGGCAACGGCCTCAAGCCGTCCACGGGCAAGTGGACGGGCATCGCGGCCCGCTCGACGGTACTGGTCTACGACAAGCGCAAGGTGACGCCCGAGCAGCTGCCGAAGTCGATGGCCGACCTCGCGATGCCGGAGTGGAAGGGGCGCTGGAGCGCGTCGCCCTCGGGCGCGGACTTCCAGGCGATCGTCTCGGCGTACCTGCAGCTCAAGGGCGAGCAGGCCACGAAGGACTGGCTGAAGGCGATGAAGGACAACGCCAAGGAGTACAAGGGCAACGGCGCCGCCATGAAGGCCGTCAACGCCGGTGAGGTCGACACCGCTCTGATCTACCACTACTACTTCTACGGCGACCAGGCCAAGACCGGCGAGAACTCCGGCAACGTGGGCACCCACTACTTCAAGAACCAGGACCCGGGCGCCTTCGTCTCGATCTCCGGCGGTGGCGTGCTGAAGTCGTCGAAGAAGCAGGCGCAGGCCCAGCAGCTGCTCAAGTTCATCACCTCCAAGGCCGGCCAGGAGGTGCTCGAGAAGGGCACGTCCTTCGAGTACCCGGTGGCTTCGGACGTTCCGGCCAACCCGAAGCTCGTCCCGATGGCGGACCTCCAGGCCCCGACGGTCGACCCGGCCAAGCTCAACGGCCCGCAGGTCGTGACCCTGATGACCGAGGCGGGCCTGCTCTGAGGCTGCTCACCCTCGCGGCCGCCGCTCTGGCGGCGGTCGCGGCGGTGCCGCTGGGCTTCGTCGTCTACACGACGATCGATACGGGCTGGGCGGAATCCGCCCGGCTCGTGTTCCGGCCCCGCGTCGCCGAACTCCTCTCCAACACCGTGCTCCTCACGGTGATCGCCGTGCCGCTCAGCGTGATCGTCGGCGTCGGCGGCGCCTGGCTGGTCGAGCGGACCGCGCTGTGGGGACGCCGCGCGTGGTCGCTGCTCCTGGCGGCGCCGCTCGCGATCCCCGCGTTCGTCGGCAGCTACGGCTGGGTCTCCGCGATCCCGTCGCTGGGAGGTCTGTGGTCGGGCGTCCTCATCGCCGTCCTGTTCTACTACCCGCTCGTCTACATCCCGGTCGCGGCGGCGCTGAGCCGCCTCGACCCCGCGCTCGAGGAGTCCGCCGCCGCGCTCGGCCTCGGCCGGTGGGCGGTGTTCGCCCGGGTCGTGCTCCCGCAGTTGCGGCTCGCCGCCCTCGGTGGGGCCGTGCTCGTGGCGCTGCACCTGCTCGCCGAGTACGGGGCGTTCGCCATGATCCGGTTCGACACCTTCACCACTGCGATCATGGTCCAGTACCAGTCGACCTTCAACGGCACCGCCGGGTCGATGCTCGCCGGGGTGCTGGCGCTGCTGTGCCTGTTCCTGCTCCTCGCCGAGGTGGCCGCGCGCGGCCGGGCCCGCTACGCGCGGGTCGGCTCGGGCGCGGTTGCGACGCCGGAGCGGATCCCGTTGGGCGGCTACCAGGCCGGGGCGCAGCTCGCGCTCCTGGCGCTGGTGGGCGCGGCCCTCGGGCTCCCGTTGTGGTTCGTCGTGCGGTGGACCGTGCGCGGGGCTGCGCAGACGGTGCCGGCCGATCTCCTCGGGGCGCTCGGCACGTCGCTGGGCTACGGGGCGGCGACCGCCGTGCTCACCGTCGCCGCCGCCTTCCCGCTCGCCTACCTCGCCGTGCGCCGGCCGAACCGGATCACCCGGACGCTCGAGGCGTCGACGTACGTGAGCAGCGCGATGCCCGGCATCGTCATCGGCCTGGCGCTGGTCACCGTCTCGATCCGCGCGCTTCCCGACCTCTATCAGAGCGCGACGGTGCTGATCCTCGCGTACGTGCTGCTGTTCCTCCCGCGCGCCGCCGTGGGCCTGCGGGCCGGGCTGGCGCAGGCGCCGGTCTCGCTGGAGGAGGCGGCCCGCGCCCTCGGTGCGCCGCCGCCGATCGCGTTCGCGCGCATCACCCTCCGGCTCACCGCTCCCGCCTCCGCGGCGGGCGCGGCCCTCGTCTTCCTCGCCGTCACCAACGAGCTGACCGCGACGCTGATCCTGGCGCCCAACGGCACTCGCACCCTCGCGACGGAGTTCTGGGCGCGCAGTAGCGAGATCGACTATCCCGGCGCCGCGCCCTACGCCATGGCGATGGTGCTCCTGTCGCTGCCCACCACCTACCTGCTGTTCCGCCAGTCCCGACGGGCCGCCGGACGCGCCACTCGGACGAGAGGAGCTGCATGAGTACCGAACTCGCCCTGCGCGGGCTCACCAAGCGGTACGGCGCCGACACCGTGCTGCGGGACGTCGACCTGACGGTGCCCGCCGGCTCGATCACCGCCGTGGTCGGGCCCTCCGGATCGGGCAAGACCACGCTGCTGCGCCTCGTCGCGGGCTTCGCGCGGCCCGACGCCGGGTCGGTCCGGCTCGGCGACCGCGACCTCGCCTCGGACTCCGCGTGGGTCGCCGCGCACCGCCGCGCCGTGGGCTACGTCGCGCAGGACGGCGCGCTGTTCCCGCACCTCTCCGTCGCGCGCAACATCGCCTTCGGGATGGGGGCATCGCTGCCCGTGCGCCGGCGTGCCGCCGCCGGCCGGGTCGAGGAACTCCTGGAGACTGTCTCGCTGGATCCCGCGCTCGCGCGGCGCTATCCGCACGAGCTGTCCGGCGGCCAGCAGCAGCGCGTCGCGCTCGCACGGGCGCTCGCGGGGAGCCCGCGGATCATGCTGCTCGATGAGTCCTTCTCGGCCCTCGACGCGGGCCTGCGGGTCGCGACCCGCGCCGCCGTCGCCGACGTCCTCGGCGCCGCGGGCATCACCACCGTGCTCGTCACCCACGACCAGGCGGAGGCCCTCTCCTTCGCCGACCAGGTCGCGGTGCTCCGCGGCGGCGCCCTGGAGCAGGTCGGTCCGCCCGCGCGGGTCTACGCGCGCCCCGCGTCGGAGGCCGTCGCGCGGTTCCTCGGCGACGTCGTCGTGCTCGACGGTGCGCTCGACGGCGCCGTGGCCGAGACGGTGCTGGGGCGGATCCCCGTCGCCGGGGCCGACGGTGCCGCCGCGCCCGGCCCGGTGCCACTGCTGTTGCGCCCCGAGCAGATCCGGATCGCGGGGGAGGGGGTGCCCGCCACCGTCGTCCGGGTCGAGTTCTTCGGGCCGGACGCCACCGTGGGCCTGACGCTCGCCGACGGTGCGGGCATCGAGATCCGGCACCCGAGCACCGAGCTGCCCGCGCCCGGCGATGAGGTGCGGCTGCACGTCGTGGGGGAGGCCGTGATCCTCGAATCGCCCGCGGCTCAGCGGTAGACGAGGAGCGGCACAGTCGCCGGATCGATGTTGTCCGCGGAGTACGGACCTTCGTAGCAGTACCCGAGGCGATCGAGGATGGCGTTCTCGGTGATCCAGCCGAAATCGTCGTCCTCACCGTGGAGGTCGCGTTCGAACGGCAGCCTTCCGCCTTCGTCGACGATCACCCCGTCGTCACTCGAGCCGGCGAACGACCGGATCAGTTCTCCGCCGCGCCAGGCGGCGAAGCATCCCATGTCGACGACGGAATGGAGTACGAACACGTCCGCGTCGTAGTCGTCGATCAGCGCCACGCCCCAGCCCTCGACGGTCTGCTCGAACCAGGACAGCACGTCGTCGCTGGCGACGATGACGAGGTCGCCGTAGACCGCCACCGCGATCTCGCCGTCCTTGGGGTAGACGTCGACAGAGAGATCACCTGTCCGGTGCGATCGACGCGATCGGCCCCAGGAACGCTTGCCGAGGACCGCGGTCGCCAGGGCATCGCTCGCGTCGACGTCCAGCGGCGGCAGGTTCCGAAGCCTATCCGCCGGATCGGATCGGCACGCGACGACGAAGTTGCACTTCATTCCCATGCCGAGATCGTAGGCGCGGTGCCTTGCGTGGCGCTTGGACCGGGCCAGTGAGCTCCGGGGTTCGGATCAGCTGCCGCCGAGCACAACCCCCTCGCGGCGCGGGTCGGCGCCGCCGGCGTACACGTCGCCCTGCTTGACGATCGCCGAGAGCCCGGACACCTGCGGTGCGAGGTTCAGCGTGTGCCCGAGGGCGCGCAGCTGCTCGACGACCTTGCGGCCCTCGTCGGTGTTCAGCGTCGGGTGCGCGCTGTCCACGTTCGTCTTCGCCGTGTTGGCCGCGCCGAAGTTCGCGAGACCCACGGCCTGCTGCGGGTTCAGCTTCCAGTCGGTGAGACCGATGATCGTCTTGATCACGTACTGGATGATGACCGCGCCGCCCGGAGAGCCCAGCGCGCCGATCGCCTCGCCGCGGGCACCGTCCGCGCCGCGGCCGAAGAGGATCGTCGGCGACATCGAGCTGCGGGGGCGCTTGTTCGGTTGAACCCGGTTCGCCACCGGCAGCCCGGCCGAATCCGCGGGCTCCGCGGAGAAGTCGGTCAGCTGGTTGTTCAGCAGGAAGCCGTCGACCATGTGGTACGAGCCGAAGGCCGACTCGACGGTGGTGGTCATCGACGCCACGTTGCCGGCCTTGTCGAGCACCGTGATGTGGCTGGTGCCGTGCTCGGGCGTGGTGGTCACGCCCGGTGTGGCGGTGGGGAACTCGCCAGGCTTCGCCGTGCCCATGGTCTTGTTCCGGTCGATCAGCTTGGCGCGGCCCTCGAGATAGGCGGGGTTCACCAGCGCGGCGGGGGAGCCGCCGGGCAGCGGGATGAAGTCGGGGTCGGCGATGTACTTGTCGCGGTCCGCGTAGGCGAGGCGCTCGGCCTCGGAGATCAGGTGGATGGCCTCCGCGGTGGGGATGCCGCCGTCGGGACCGGGATCGCCGCCGTGCACCGCATCGGGCCCGAGCTTCGACAGGTCGAAGGAGTTGAGGATGCCGAGCGCCTGCGCCACGGTGATCCCGCCGGACGAGGGGGCGGGCATGCCGCACAGCTCGCGGTCGCGGTACGGGGTGCAGACGGCCTCGCGGGTCTTCACGGCGTACTGCGCGAGGTCCTCCACCGTCATCGTGCCCGCCGTGCGGCCGCCGGTGGTGTCGCGCACCGAGGCGACGATCGCCTCGGCGATCGGACCCGTGTAGAAGGCCTTGGCGCCCTCGGAGGCGATGGCGCCCAGGGTCTTCGCGTACGCGGGGTTGGTGAGCTTGACGCCCGCCTTCTTCGGCGCGCCGTCGGGCTCGAGGAAGTAGGCCCGCAGCTCCGCGTCGTTGGCGAAGTTCTTCGCCTCGTCGGCGATGGCGCCGGCCAGGCGCGGGCTGATCTCGAAGCCGTCGTCGGCGATCCTCACGGCGGGATCGAAGAGCTCGCGCCAGGTCTTGCTGCCGTGCTCGCCGTGGACGGCCTCCAGGAGGCGGAGCGCGCCGGGGACGCCGATCGCCCGGCCCGAGGAACGGGCGTCGGGCTGGGGCGCCGTCCGATCGGTCGGTGAGATCCAGCGCAGGTAGTTCTCGTCGGCGCCCGCGGGTGCGGTCTCGCGGCCGTCGTAGGCCTGCACCTTCTTCGTCTTCGCGTCGTAGTACAGCAGGAACGCGCCGCCGGCGATGCCGGAGGACTGCGGCTCGACGAGGCCGAGCACCGTCTGCGCCGCGACGAGCGCGTCGGCCGCGCTGCCGCCCTGGTCGAGCACCTCGCACGCCGCCTTCGTGGCGAGCGGATTCGCGGTGGCGACGCCGTAGTCCTTGGTGTGCGTCACGGGCAGCCCGGAGCGGTATCCGGACGCGCCCTCGGGGTTGGTGCTGATGTCCTTCGGGCCGCTGGGGGACGCCGCGGCCGACGGCCGGTACATGGTCCCGGTCGGGGCGGTCGCGTCGCAGCCTCCCGCCGCGATCGTCACCGCCGACGGTCCGCCGGACGGCCCGCCGTCCGAACCGGAGGTACCGCACGCGGTGAGCGCGAGGGGAATGGCGACTGCGGCCGCGGCCGCCGACCTGAGACGGAGCATGACATCCTCCACGGGAATCGGATCATCGAAACCTAACACCGCCCCGTGAGGGGTGCGAAGGGTTCGGCGAGACGTCAGCGGTGCGCGGCGTCGGGCACCGTCGGCGGGCACACTCCACCTGCGCGGGTGGCGAGTTCGAAGTGCCACCACTCGTTGTCGAACGTGCGGCACAGGCCCCAGCGGTTCCCGTTCGCCGCCAGCCACGCGGCGCCCTGCCACGGCCCGACGTCGATCGCCTCGCCGCTGACGTGGGTGGACTCGGCGGGCGGGAGCACCCACCGCCTGGCTTCCGCGGGGGAGCCGTACCGGGCGAGCCCGTCTTGCCACAGCCACTGCTGCTGGTCCCAGGAGCGCTTGCCCGACGTGATGCTGAGCACCGTGCCGTTCGCGGCGGCGGCGCGGTACGCCGCCGAGTAGGCCTCCGCGAGGGCCGGATCGAGACCCGCGGTGCCGGGCACCGTCTCCGCCGACGCCGCCGGAGCCACCAGCACGGACGCCGCGACGGCGAGGGCGGCGGCGGTCACGGAGGCGGCACGGGGGACGGACACGACGACGACTCTAGGCGGTCGGCGGTCGCGGGTGGACGGCCCGTCGAGACCACCGCGGGAACCGGCCGCGGTGGCTAGGCTGGAGCGGTACCGACGAGCCAGGAGGAGGTTCCGTGCGCCCGACCGGGAATCCGGACGACCGAGCCGAGGAGCGGACCGTCGGCGAACACCGCAGCGACGGCCCCATGGACGTGCTCCTGGTGACCGGCCTGTCCGGCGCCGGACGGGGCACGGCGGCCAAGGTGCTCGAGGATCTCGGCTGGTACGTCGCCGACAACCTGCCGCCCGCGCTGATCAGCAACATGGTCGACATCTCGCTGTCCGACGAATCGCGGATCCACCGCCTGTGCATCGTGACCGACGTGCGGAGCCGCACCTTCACCGGCGACTTCGCGAACATCCGGCGGGAGTTGGCGGAGAAGGACATCGAACCCCGCGTGCTCTTCCTCGACGCCTCCGACGAGACCCTCATCCGCCGGTTCGAGCAGGTGCGCCGCAAACACCCGCTCCAGGGCAGCGGCACCCTCGCCGAGGGCATCGCCGCCGAGCGGCGCATCCTGCAGCCCATCCGCTCCACCGCCGACCTGGTGCTGGACACGTCGACCCTCTCGGTGGCGCGGCTGCGCGAGACGATCGAGAACTCCTTCCGCACGCTGCGCTCGGGCACGATCACCGTCACCGTCGAATCCTTCGGCTTCAAGAACGGCATCCTGCTGGACGCCGACATGGTGCTCGACGTGCGCTTCCTCCCGAACCCGTTCTGGGTGCCCGAGCTGCGCCCGCTCAACGGGCTGACCGACGAGGTCTCCGGTTACGTGCTGGGGCAACCGGGCGCGTCCGACTTCCTCGACACCTACGCGCAGCTGCTCGATCCGCTGCTCGCCGGGTACCGCCGCGAGGGCAAGACCTACCTCACCGTGGGCATCGGCTGCACCGGCGGCAAGCACCGCAGCGTCGCCATGACCGAGGAGCTGGTGCGCCGGCTCGCGGGCCGGCCGGGCATCGAAGTCCGTGCCGCGCACCGGGATCTGGGGCTCGAATGACGGCGCTCAAACTGGCCTCCCTCGGCGGCGGCCACGGGCTGTTCGCGACCCTGCGGGCGGGCCGCGCCCTCGGCGCGGAGATCACCGCCATCGTGACGGTCGCCGACGACGGCGGATCCTCGGGCCGGCTGCGGAGCGAGCTCGGCATCATCCCGCCCGGCGACCTGCGGATGGCGCTGGCGGCGCTCATGCCCGACGACGACCGCGGCGAGTTCTGGGCCGGGATCCTGCAGCACCGCTTCGGAGGCGGCGGCGCAATGGCCGGGCACCCCGTCGGGAACCTGCTCCTCGCGGGGCTGTGCGAGGTCCTCGGCGACCCCGTCGACGCGCTCGACGCGATCGCCGACCGCTTCGGTGTCCAGGGACGCGTCCTGCCGATGGTGCCGGGGCCCTTGCGGATCGAGGCCGACGTGACCGGGCTGGAGGACGATCCCCGCCTGTCGCGCGTGATCCGCGGGCAGGTCGCCGTGGCCGTGACGCCGGGGCACGTGCGCCGGGTCCGGCTGCTGCCCCCGCACCCCGAGGCGTGCACCGACGCGGTCGAGGCGATCCTGGCCGCCGACGTGGTCACGCTCGGCCCCGGATCGTGGTTCAGCTCCGTCATCCCGCACGTGCTCGTGCCCGAGCAGGTCGACGCGTTGCGGCGCACGACCGCGCGGCGGGTACTGATCCTCAACCTGGCTCCCGAGCCCGAGGAGACCGGGGGCTACTCGCCCGAGCGACACCTGCACGTGCTGGCCGCCCATGCCGACGGGCTGCGCTTCGACGACGTCCTCGTCGACGCCCGGACGGTGCCCCCGGGCGCCGAACGCGAGCACCTCATCCGCGCCACCGCGCTCCTGGGTGCGACGCCCCACTTCGTGGACGTCGGCGTGCCCGGGACGCACCAGCACGACCCCGAGGCACTGGCAGCCGCGATCGCGAAAGTGGCCTACAGTGAACTCTCGGACCGCGAATAGTCAACCTTTTCCTTTCCCATCCGATGTAGTCGATATTTTCCCTAGGAGGGTCCAGCTGTGGCGCTGACATCCCAGGTCAAGGACGAGCTGAGCCGGCTCTCCATCACCCAGGTGAGCGCGCGCCGCGCCGAGGTCGCCTCGCTGCTGCGCTTCGCCGGCGGCCTCCACATCCAGGGCGGCCGGGTGATCGTCGAGGCCGAAGTGGACACGGGGATCACCGCCCGGCGGCTCCGCAAGGAGATCCTCGACCTGTACGGCTACAACTCGGACGTGCACGTGCTCAGCGCGGGCGGCCTGCGCAAGGCGGCCCGGTACATCGTCCGCGTGGTCAAGGACGGGGAGGCGCTCGCCCGGCAGACGGGCCTGCTCGACATGCGCGGCCGGCCGGTCGTCGGGCTGCCCTCGCAGATCGTCGGCGGCTCGGTGCACGACGCGGAGGCCGCCTGGCGCGGAGCCTTCCTCGCCCACGGCTCGCTCACCGAGCCCGGCCGCTCCAGCGCGCTCGAGGTGTCGTGCCCCGGCCCGGAGGTCGCTCTCGCCCTCGTCGGTTGCGCGCGCAGGCTCGGCGTGACCGCCAAGGCGCGCGAGGTGCGCGGGGCCGATCGCGTGGTCGTCCGCGACGGCGAGGCCATCGGCGCGCTGCTCACCCGCATGGGTGCCAACGACACCCGCCTCGTCTGGGAGGAGCGCCGGATGCGGCGCGAGGTCCGGGCGACCGCGAACCGGCTCGCGAACTTCGACGATGCGAACCTCCGCCGCTCCGCCCGGGCCGCCGTCGCGGCCGCCGCGCGCGTCGAGCGGGCGCTCGAGATCCTCGGTTCCGACGTGCCCGACCACCTGGCGCAGGCGGGCTCGCTGCGCGTGCAGCACCGTCAGGCCTCCCTCGAGGAGCTCGGGCAGCTCGCGGACCCGCCCATGACCAAGGACGCCGTCGCCGGACGGATCCGCCGCCTGCTGTCGATGGCGGACAAGCGCGCCGCCGCCGACGGGGTGCCGGACACCGAATCGGCCGTCACTGCGGACATGCTCGACGAGGGCTGACCGGCCGCGCGTCGCGCCGCGAAAGCCGACTGAACGGGCACGATCGGCGCCAACCGCAGAACTGGTAATAACCAAGCGGACGGGGTGTTCCGGGGCTACCGTTGGCGGGCAGGTATTCCTGACCCGAAGGAGCACTACAGTGACGGTTCGCGTAGGTGTCAACGGATTCGGCCGGATCGGCCGCAACTTCTTCCGGGCGGTCGCCGCCCAGAAGGCGCTGGGTACCACCGACGTCGAGATCGTGGCGGTCAACGACCTGACCGACAACGCGATGTTGGCCCATCTCCTCAAGTTCGATTCGATCCTCGGGCGCCTCGATGCGGACGTGGTCGCCGACGGCGACACGATCCGCGTGGGCGATCAGGTGATCAAGGCCCTCGAGGTCCGCGAGGGCCCGTCGGCGCTGCCGTGGGGCGACCTCGGCGTCGACGTCGTGATCGAGTCGACGGGCATCTTCACCGCCCGCGACAAGGCGCAGGGCCACCTGGACTCCGGCGCCAAGAAGGTGATCGTCTCGGCCCCCGCCGCCGGCGCCGACCTCACCGTCGTCATGGGCGTCAACGACGACAAGTACGACGGCAGCCAGCACGTCATCTCCAACGCCTCGTGCACGACGAACTGCCTCGGCCCGCTGGCGAAGGTCGTCAACGACGAGTTCGGCATCGTCAAGGGCCTGATGACCACGGTCCACGCGTACACGCAGGATCAGAACCTGCAGGACGGCCCGCACAAGGACCCGCGCCGCGCGCGCGCCGCCGCGATCAACGTCGTGCCCACCTCGACGGGCGCGGCCAAGGCCATCGGGCTCGTGCTGCCCGAACTGGAGGGCAAGCTCGACGGGTACGCGCTGCGTGTGCCGATCCCCACCGGCTCGGTCACCGACCTCACCGTGCAGCTCGCGAACAAGGCGACGGTCGAGGAGATCAACGCCGCGATGAGGGCCGCCGCGGAGGGCAAGCTCAAGGGGATCCTCAAGTACTACGACGCCCCGATCGTCTCGTCGGACATCGTCACCGACCCGCACAGCTCGCTCTTCGACGCGGGTCTGACCAAGGTGATCGACGATCAGGCTAAGGTCGTGTCCTGGTATGACAACGAATGGGGCTACAGCAACCGCCTCGTCGACGTGACTGATCTGGTAGGTAAATCGCTCTGATGACCGTTTCCACTCTTTCCGACCTGCTGTCCGAGGGCGTCGAAGGACGCACCGTGCTGGTCCGCAGCGACCTGAACGTGCCGCTCGATGACGCCGGCGTCATCACCGACGCCGGTCGCATCATCGCCTCGGTGCCGACGCTGAAGGCGCTCGCCGAGGCCGGCGCGAAGGTGATCGTCACCGCGCACCTCGGCCGGCCGAAGGGCACGCCCGACCCCAAGTTCTCGCTCGCTCCCGTCGCGGCGGAACTGGCGGAGCGCCTGGGCCGCAACGTCCAGCTCGCGGGCGACGTCGTGGGCCAGGACGCGCTCGCGCGCGCCGAGGGCCTCACGGACGGCGACGTGCTCCTCCTCGAGAACGTGCGCTTCGACCCGCGCGAGACCAGCAAGGACGACGCCGAGCGCGAGGCGCTGGCGCGCGACCTCGCCGAGCTCGTCGACGTCTCCTCGCACGCCGGCGAGGGCGCCTTCGTCTCCGACGGCTTCGGCGTCGTGCACCGCAAGCAGGCCTCCGTGTTCGACGTCGCGAAGCTGCTCCCGGCGTACGCCGGCGGCCTCGTCGACGCCGAGGTGCGCGTCCTCGCGCAGCTGACCGAGAACCCGTCCCGGCCCTACGCCGTGGTCCTCGGCGGCTCCAAGGTCTCCGACAAGCTGGGCGTCATCCGCGCGCTGGCGCCCAAGGTCGACACCCTGGTGATCGGCGGAGGCATGGCCTTCACCTTCCTCGCCGCGCAGGGCTACTCCGTGGGCACCTCGCTGCTGCAGGAGGACCAGATCGAGATCTGCAAGCAGCTGCTCGAGGAGTTCGGCGACGTCCTGCACCTGCCGGTCGACGTCGTCGTCGCCGACGCCTTCGCCGCCGACGCGGCCTCGAAGACCGTCGCCGCCGACGCGATCGAAGACGGCTGGATGGGCCTCGACATCGGCCCCGAGTCCACGCAGCGCTTCGGTGCCGTGCTCACCCAGGCCAAGACGGTCTTCTGGAACGGCCCCATGGGAGTCTTCGAGTTCCCGGCCTTCGCGGCGGGCACGAAGGCCGTCGCGGAGGCGGTCATCAAGGCGACCGGCAACGGCGCCTTCACCGTGGTGGGCGGCGGCGACTCGGCCGCGGCCGTGCGCACGCTGGGCCTCGACGAGGACGGCTTCAGCCACATCTCCACCGGTGGCGGTGCCTCGCTGGAGTACCTCGAGGGCAAGGAGCTCCCGGGGCTGAAGGTGCTCGAAAGGGGTGACGCATGAGCCGTAAGCCGCTCATCGCCGGCAACTGGAAGATGAACCTCAACCACCTCGAGGCGATCGCGGTGGTGCAGAAGCTGGCCTTCGCCCTGCCGGACAAGTACTTCGCGCACGTCGACGTGACGGTGATCCCGCCGTTCACCGACCTGCGCTCGGTGCAGACGGCCGTCGACGGCGACGACCTGAAGATCACCTACGGCGCGCAGGACCTCTCGCCGCACGACTCCGGCGCCTACACCGGCGACATCTCCGGTGCCTTCCTCGCCAAGCTCGGCTGCACCTACGTGGTCGTCGGGCACAGCGAGCGCCGGACGATCCACGGCGAGACGAACGAGATCGTGCTCGCCAAGACCAGGGCGGCGCTGCGGCACGGCCTGACGCCGATCGTGTGCATCGGCGAGGGCCTCGACATCCGTGAGCAGAGCACCCAGGTCGAGTACAACGTCGAGCAGCTCAAGGGCTCGCTCGCCGGTCTCACCGCGGAGGAACTGTCGAAGACGGTCATCGCCTATGAGCCCGTCTGGGCGATCGGCACCGGCAAGGTGGCGACCCCGCAGGACGCGCAGGAGGTGTGCGCCGCGGTGCGGGCCACCGTCGCCGAGCTGGGCGGCGCCGAGGTCGCCGCAGGGATCCGCGTGCTCTACGGCGGCTCGGTGTCCAGCAAGAACGTGGGCGAGCTCGTCGCGCAGCCCGACGTGGACGGCGGCCTCGTGGGCGGTGCCTCGCTCAAGCCCGACGAGTTCGCCGCGCTC
This sequence comes from Tsukamurella tyrosinosolvens, assembly GCF_900104775.1. NCBI lineage: Bacteria > Bacillati > Actinomycetota > Actinomycetes > Mycobacteriales > Tsukamurellaceae > Tsukamurella > Tsukamurella tyrosinosolvens. The sequence goes on along the minus strand of NZ_FNSA01000003.1, from coordinate 3,240,064 downwards.
AGCGCCATCGCGGCTGGCGGACCGCTGTAGTTCGGCGCGCCGCACGCCCTGATCGACCGACGCCGACCGGAAGGTACACTGGATCCTCGTGGAAACATTGCAGCTGGTGCTGAAGATCGCCATCCTCGTGCTGAGCCTGCTGCTGGTGGTGCTCGTCCTGCTCCACCGCGGTAAGGGCGGCGGCCTCTCGTCGCTGTTCGGCGGCGGCGTGCAGTCGTCGCTCTCGGGCTCGTCGGTGGTGGAGAAGAACCTCGACCGGGTGACGATCTTCGTCGGCATCATCTGGACGGTGTGCATCGTCGGCGTGACGCTGAGCATCAAGCTGACGTCCTAGACGTCGCTCTCGACTTTGGCGAGGCGCCTCGAACCCGCAGGGTTCGGGGCGCCTTCGTCGTTGACGGGCGCCGCCGGGCAGGCCGCCCATATGAGCGCTCACCTCGAAATCTGAGCAGGCGGTAGGAATACTGCCCAGCATGACCAGTGACCCGGGCCGCGCCGCCACCGAACCCCTCCGCGACGACATCCGGCTGCTGGGCGGGATCCTCGGCGACACCGTCCGCGAACAGGCCGGACCACAGATCTTCGACCTCGTCGAACGGGCCCGCCAGGAGTCCTTCGCCGTCCGCCGGTCCGAGCTGGACCGCGAGCAGCTCGCCGCCCTGTTCGCCGACGTGCCCACCGCCGAGGCGATCCCGGTCATCCGCGCCTTCTCGCACTTCGCCCTCCTCGCCAACCTCGCCGAGGACCTGCACCGCGAGCGTCGCCGCGCCATCCACGTCCGCGCGGGCGAGCCGCCCCAGGCCTCGTCGCTGGCCCACACCTACGGACTCCTGGAGGACGCCGGGCTCGACGGTGCCGACGTCGCCGCGGCGCTCCGGCACGCGCTCGTCGTGCCCGTGATCACCGCCCACCCGACCGAGACCCGCCGGCGCACCGTCTTCGACACCCAGCACCGGATCACCGAGCTCATGCGCTACCGCGACCGCACGCAGCTGGACGCGCGCGAGGAGGAGCGGGTGCAGGTCGGGCTCCGGCGCCAGATCCTGACGCTGTGGGACACCGCCCTCGTCCGGCTCGAGCGGCTGCGCATCCAGGACGAGATCGAGAACGGCCTGCGCTACTTCGACTCCGCCTTCCTGCAGGTGATGCCCGCCATCAACCGCGAGGCGCGGATCCGGCTGCGGGAGCTCTACCCGGGAACGCCCCTCCTGTCCGAGCCCATCGTGCGGCCCGGCTCGTGGATCGGCGGCGACCGCGACGGCAACCCGAACGTCACCGACGAGGTGGTCACCATGGCGTCCCGGCGGGCCGCGGCGACCGCGCTCGGCCACTACCTGCGCGAGCTCCTGCAGCTCGAACAGGAGCTCGCCCTCAGCTCGCGCCTCACCACCGTCGCCGACGAGCTGCTGACCCTCGCCGCGTGGGACGACTCGCCCAAGCGCGCCGACGAGCCCTACCGCCGCGCCCTGCGGGGCATCCGCGGGCGCCTCACCGCGACCGCCGACGCCCTGCTCGACGAGCAGCTGGACGCGCGCGCCGAGATCGGGGCAGAGCCCTACGGCGGACCGTCGGAGCTCCTCGCGGACCTGGGCGTCGTGGACTCCTCGCTGCGGGCCGGCGGCGACGGTCTCATCGCCGACGACCGTCTGCAGGCGCTGCGGGAGGCCGTGAACACCTTCGGCTTCCACCTCTCCGGCCTCGACATGCGGCAGAACTCCGACGTGCACGAGGAGACCATCGCCGAGCTCTTCGCCTGGGCCGGCGTGCATCCCGACTACACCGCCCTCGACGAGGACGAGCGCGTCCGTCTCCTCACCGCAGAGCTGCGGCTGCGCCGCCCTCTCGTGGGACCGGGAGCTGCGTTCTCCGAGCAGACCACCAAGGAGCTCGGCGTGCTGCGCGCCGCGGCGCGCGCGGTGGAATCCTTGGGCGCCCGGGCGATCCCGAACTACATCATCTCCATGTGCACGTCCGTCTCGGATCTGCTCGAGGCCGCGGTGCTGCTGAAGGAGGCGGGCCTGCTGCGGCCCGACACCGACGGTGGCGCCGAGTGTCCCGTGAACATCGTGCCGCTCTTCGAGACCATCGAGGACCTGCAGCAGGGCGCCGCCACGATGCGCGCCGCGTTCGCCGTGCCGGCGTACCGCTCGCTGGTCGACGGCAAGGGTGGACTGCAGGAGATCATGCTGGGCTACAGCGATTCCAATAAGGACGGCGGCTACCTCGCCGCCAACTGGGCGCTGTACCGGGCCGAGCTCGACCTCGTCGCGATGGCGCGCGAGGCCGGGATCACGCTGCGGCTCTTCCACGGTCGCGGCGGCACGGTGGGCCGCGGTGGTGGGCCGAGCTACGACGCGATCCTCGCGCAGCCGCCGGGCGCCGTCCGCGGCTCGCTGCGCCTCACCGAGCAGGGCGAGATCATCGCGGCCAAGTACGCCGAACCCGCACTGGCCGTGCGGAACCTGGAGTCCCTGGTGGCGGCGACCCTCGAGTCCTCGCTGCTCGACGTCGAGGGCCTCGGCGACGACGCGGAGGAGGCCTACGCGGTCCTCGACGAGCTCGCCGCCCTCGCCCGGGATGCCTACGGCGACCTCGTGCACCGCACGGACGGGTTCGTCGAGTACTTCAAGACCTCCACGCCCGTGGAGGAGATCGGCTCGCTGAACATCGGTTCGCGCCCCAGTTCGCGCAAGCAGACGTCGAAGATCTCGGACCTGCGGGCGATCCCGTGGGTGATGGCCTGGTCGCTCTCGCGCGTCATGCTGCCCGGGTTCTACGGCACCGGAACGGCGTTCGAGGCGTGGATCGGGGGAGAACCGGCGCGACTGGAGCGACTGCGCGACCTGTACCGGCGGTGGCCCTTCTTCCGGTCGGTGCTCTCCAACATGGCGCAGGTCCTCGCCAAGTCGGACCTCGGTCTGGCCGCCCGCTACGCGGACCTCGTGCCGGACGCGGCGCTGCGGGAACGCGTCTTCGGCAAGATCGCCGACGAGCACCGCCGCACCATCGAGATGTACTTCGCGATCACCGAGACCGACGACCTGCTCGCCGACAACCACGCGCTCAAGCGCTCCGTGTTCAACCGGTTCCCGTACCTCGAGCCGCTCAACCATCTGCAGGTGGAGCTGCTGCGCAGGTACCGCTCGGGCGACGAGGACCCCCTGGTGCAGCGCGGCATCCTGCTGACCATGAACGGCCTCGCGACCGCCCTGCGCAACTCCGGCTAGCTTCTCCGCATCGAGTTCTCCGCCCCAGGGCGGAGGACTCGGCGGCCCCGCGGCGGTACTGTCGGCCGCATGACTGACGTGGTTGTGCAGGACGAACAGGCGACGGTACTGGCCTTCCTCGCCGATATGCAGGACGGACGTGCCGAGGAGGCGGTCGCAGCCTTCGACGAGGACGTGGTCTACACGAACGTGGGCCTGGCGACCCTGCGCGGGCGGAACCGCGCGGGCCGGGTGATCCGGCTGCTCGCGCTCCCCGCCCTCGGCTTCGGCGTCGAGGTCACCTCCATCGCGTCCGACGGTGCCCTCGTGCTCACCGAGCGCATCGACGAGCTGCGGGTGGGTCCGCTGCGCGTGCGGTTCTGGGTGTGCGGCCGGTTCGATGTGCAGGACGGCCGGATCGTGCTGTGGCGCGACTACTTCGACAACGTCGACATCGCGAAGGGCGTCGTGCGCGGCGTGCTCGCGCTGGCGATCCCCGCCGCACAGCGGAAGATGACGCCGCTGCAGCGCTGAGGCGTCAGTTGTAGCTGGTGCTGCCCTCGACGGGGTGGGTGTCCGAGATGAGCTTCGCGGCGCAGTGATCGCGGTCGATGCTCTGCTGCAGGCACCACGCCTTCGCCGGTTCCGGGCTGTCCCAGCTGCTGCCGGCGTAGATCGCGATCCAGTACTGGCGGTTGTGCTCGTACACCGACCAGTCGGTGCTCGACAGGACGCGCACGGAGCCGAACCGCTGATCGAAGTACGCGATCTCGCCGAGGATGTCGGCCTCGTACCAGGTCTTGCCGAGGTCCTGCACGCCCGACCACTTCGATGACAGCTGGGCGACCCAGCGGTTGTTCAGCGTCGCGAGGACGACGGACCGATCCGCCGCCGCGCGACTCTGCAGGGCCGTGAGGGGGTTCGGAGCGGCGGTCGTCGTGGTCGGCGTCGTGTCGGTGGTGGTCGGTGCGGCTGGCGTGGCAGTCACCGTCGCGGTTGCGGTGGCGCCCGCGGTCTGCGCGATCGGGGCGGTCCTGCGGTCCGACAGCGCGACGTAGCCCAGCACGGCCGTGGCCCCGATCAGCACCGCCGCGACGACGGCGAGGATCGGCACCGCCCGACTCTTCGCGGGCGGCGGTGCCTGCTGGTAGGCCGGGGCCACCGGGTACGACGGTGCGGCCGGGTACGACGGGGCGTGCGGGTGGGACCCCGCTCGCGGGTACGACGCCGGCGGCGACGGTTGGGAGACGACGGTGGGGTCGGAGTACGCCGGCGGATGCGGCTGCGAGATCACGGTGGGATCGGACGGCTGTGCGAGTGGCCGGATCAGCGTCTGCTCGTAGGCGGGCGAGGGGAGCGGGACGTCGACGCTGTGCCCGGCGAGCGCCTCCCGCGCGGCGCTCGCCAGCTCGCCGCAGCTGCTGAACCGGTCGGCCGGATCCTTCGCCATGCCCCGCGCGATCACGGTGTCCATCGCCGGCGGGACCGACGCCTCCGTGCTCGGGCGGGGGATCGGGGCCGTGAGGTGCTGCTTGAGCATGGCGCCGAGGCTGTCGCCGCGGTACGGGGCGTGCCCGGTGAGCGCCTCGAACAGGACGCACGCCAGCGAGTACACGTCGCTCGCGACGGTGGCCGAGTCACCGTCGAACCGCTCGGGCGCCGCGTACGCCTGCGAGCCGACGAACAGTCCCGCCGACGTCATCCGGGACTGCGTATCGGCGACCGCGAGCCCGAAGTCGAGCAGGTACGGGAACCCCGACTCGGTGAGTTCGATGTTGGCGGGCTTGACGTCCCGGTGCACGAGGCCCTTGGCGTGCGCCGCGTCGAGCGCGCCGGCCACCTGCTCGACGAGGGAGACGGCGCGGTCCGGAGGCAGCGGACCGTCGTGCAGGACCTCCGCGAGATTGCGGCCCTCGACCAAGCGCATGTCGATGAACAACACCCCGTCGATCTCGCCGAAGTCGTGGATGGGGATGACGTGCGGGTCCGCGAGGCGCGCCACCGTCTGCGATTCGCGGGAGAAGCGCTCGCGGAACTGAGGATCCTCCGCGGCCGATGCGTGCAGCAGCTTCAGCGCGACGTCCCGATCGCGCTGCGCGTCGTGCGCGAGGTAGACCTCGCCCATGCCGCCGCGGCCGAGCAGGCGGCCGATCTCGTACGGCCCCAGCGTGCTCCCGCTGCGCGTGCCCTCGCTCATGGACGTCCCCTCCCGCTGCGTGCTGCGCTGATCGTAGCGGGATCGACCGACAGGAACGGCCGTGATGAGCCAGACTCCGGAGACGGGAACGCCCGGGTGACATCCGAACGGATGACACCCGGGCGCCGGGGATCTCGTGCGCTCAGAGCGTGCGCGCGATGATCTCCTTCATGATCTCGTTGGTGCCGGCGTAGATCATCTGGACGCGGTTGTCGACCCAGAAGCGCGCCGCCGGGTACTCGGCCATGTAGCCGTAGCCGCCGAACAGCTGCAGGCACTCGGACGCGACCTCCTGGGCACGGTCCGAGGTCCACCACTTCGCCATCGCCACCGTCGGGATGTCGAGCTCGCCCTTGACGTGCTTCTCGATGCAGTCGTCCACGAAGACCCGCGCGATGGTGGTCTCGGTGAGCGCCTCGGCGAGCTTGAACTTGGTGTTCTGGAAACCGAAGATGGGGCGGCCGAAGGCCTCCCGCTCCTTGGTGTAGCGCAGGGTCTCCTCGAAGATGACCTCCATGCCCGCGACGCAGGCCTGGCCGATGATGAGGCGCTCCTGCGGCAGCTGCTGCATGAGCTGGTAGAAGCCCTGGCCCTCCTGGGTGCCGAGGAGGTTCTCGACGGGCACGTGCACGTCGTCGAAGAACAGCTCGGAGGTGTCCTGGCCCTTCTGGCCGATCTTGTTGAGGATGTTGCCCTTGCGGAAGCCCTCGCGGTCGGCCTCGACCAGGATCAGCGAGATGCCGGCGGCGCCCTCGTCGGGGTTGGTCTTGCAGACCAGGACCACGATGTCGGCCTGCTGGCCGTTCGTGATGAAGGTCTTGCTGCCGTTGATGACGTACTCGCCGCCGGTCTTGATGGCGCGGGTCTTCACGTTCTGCAGGTCCGAGCCGGTGCCGGGCTCGGTCATCGCGATGGCGCCGACAGCCTCGCCGGAGGCCATCTTGGGCAGCCAGGCCTGCTTCTGCTCCTCGGTGCCGTACGCGAGGATGTAGTGCGCGACGATGCCGTTGTGCAGCGAGACGCCCCAGCTGGTGTCGAAGGCCTGCGCCTGCGCGGCGATGAGCACCGACTCGTGGCGGAAGTCGCCGCCACCGCCGCCGTACTCCTCGGGGATCGACAGGCACAGCAGGCCCAGTTCGCCGGCCTTGTTCCAAAGGTCGCGATCGACGTGGTGCTGCTCGGCGAACTTCTCGATGTTGGGGGTGAGTTCCTTCGCCAGGAACTTGTCCGCGAGGTCGCGGAGGGCGTCGAGCTCGTCGTTCATCCAGCTCGAGCGGCGGCGTGCGGCCATGGGGTGACCACCTTTCTGCGGAGGGTTGCCGCACCACTAAATCAGAACCGGCTCGTCGAAAACAAGCACGGGTGAAGGATTCGGGGGATAGGTGCAGGTCGGAAGGGTGGACCGGCGTGCCGAGGGGGCGCCGCAAAAATCTTCGGAACCGTTCGTGGAGCCGGTGCGTCTAATTGATGCGGAGGAAAAACCAACGAGATCGGGGGAACGAGTTGGACACGACACCGCAGTTCTGGTCGGACGCCGCTCACGCGGAGAAGACGTCCGAGCAGGCGCACGAGGTTCGTGAGCGATTGGCCCGGGTATCGGGCACCGGGACGGCGGCACGGGGGGACGTGCGGGTCACCGTCGGAATGGGGGGACGGCTCACGGGCGTGGTGATCGCGGGCCGCGCGATGGAGTACTCGGGGGAGGCTCTGAGCGCGGAGATCATGACGGCGGCCTCCCTGGCCGAGAAGGCTGCGGCCAGGGAGGTCCACTCGATCGCCACCGAGTTCTATCCGGGACTCGACTTCTGGGATCAGTACACGGGGGAGGCGGAGCGATGACGGACTGCGTGATCTCACCGGCCACCGCGGCCTCCCATGAGAGCGCGCTGACCACGATCGCGACGACTGTGAGCGCGGCCGGGACGACGTCGTCGTCCAATCGCGTCGGTGACGGCGACTACGGCGCCCTGTTCGGATGGCTCGCAACTCGTGTGAACGATGCTCTCGACGACCTCACGGAATCGGTCTCGAGGCACAGCGGCGAGCTCGAGACGCACCGCGCGGAGTTCCGGCGGAACATCACCGTGAACCAGCAGACGGATCAGGGTGGCGCGACCGCGTTGACGGAAACCGGGCGGCGATGAGCGGCGACGGCGTGATCGGCACCGTCGGCGATGCGGTCGCGGGGGTGCCACTCGCCGAAGCCGTGGTCGACGCTGCGGAGGCGGTGGTCGAGGATCAGAGCGCGATGGGGCTACTCGCCGCGGTCGTGAGCATCGGCTCCGAAGTGAGCAGTGCTGTGCAGGATCCGATCGGCACCTTCTTCGCCTCGGGCGTGGGCTGGGTCATCGAGGCGATCCCGGCGCTGAAGTCGTCCCTCGACGCCGTCTCCGGAAATCCGGACAAGATCGAGGATCTGAGCGAACTCTGGACCGAGAAGGTCGCCACCCCACTCGCCGGCGTCGCCGATGCGGTGCGGACGGCTTCGTCCGCCACGTCGTCCGGGTGGTCGGGTGTCGATGCCGACGCGTATCGCAAGGCCACGACCGCTCTCGCCGAGCACAGTGAGGCTCTCGGCACCGCGGCGAGAGCCACTGCGACCGGGGTGAGCATCGCGGGAGCCCTCGTCGTCGAGGTCCGCAACTTCATCAGAGACGAGCTCGCGTCCCTCGCGGTGTGGGCCGCCGCGAGCTACGCCGCCGCCACGGCGTCATCGGTTCCCACCGGCGGTGCCTCGGTCGTCGCGGCGACGAACTCGATCCTGCTGCGCGGCGCGACCCTCGCCCAGAAGTTCGCCGGGGTGCTGCGCAAGCTCACGACCAAGCTGGAGGCGCTCGCCGAGAAGGTGTCCGCTCTCGGTACGGCCGCGCGGGCACTGAAGCGCACCAGCACCGGCATCGACAACGTGGCCGCGGCGACGACCCGCGCGGTCGATGACGGCGTCGTCGTTCAGACCGCCTTCCATCTCGCCGGAAACAGCCCCGTCTCCTCGCTCGGCGAGGTCGCCGTGTCAGCGGGGACCAGTGGAATCAAGGCGATGGGCGACGGATGGTCGGCGTGGTCCGAATCAGCCCCGGCGTAGCAGCTACGGCAGGATGGCGGGGTGACCTTCGACGCTGCGCGTGACCTGCTGATCCTCGACGTCCCGACCGAAGCGCGAGTCGCGCACGCCCGGCTGCTCGGCGGCGACCCGGCGGAGCGATACACCGCGGGCGGGATCGATGTGACGGTCGGCGCACCGTCGTGGGCCAAGAGCTCAGGCCTGCTCGTCGCCGCGGACGACGTCGCCGCGGCGGCGACGCTCGCCGAGCGGCGCGGCTTGCCGCTGACCGATATCGGCGCCGGATTCGCCGGTGCCGCCGACGGACTCGTTCTCGGTCTCGCGGGCCCGACGGAACCCGCGGCCGGGCCGGGCGCGGAGATCACCGGCGTCGACCACGTCGTGCTCACCTCGCCGAACCGCGACCGCATCATCGCGACGCTGTGCGGCCGGCTCGACTTCGACCTGCGCCTGGACCGGGTGCAGTCGTGGGGCGTGCACCAGTTGTTCTTCCGCCGCGGCGACCTGCTCGTCGAGGTCGTCCTGCAGGAGGGGGAGGACGCCGACCCAGCGGGCCCGGACGGCCTGTGGGGCGTGGCGTGGCGCACCGTCGACGCGGACGCGACGCACACCCGCCTGACCGAGCAGGGCATCACCGTGAGCGATGTGCGGCGCGGCGCGAAGCCGGGTACGCGGGTCGCCACGGTCAAGGACCCCGCGCTGGGCGTCCCGACGATCGTGCTGGAGCAGTCCTAGCCGAGCTGGGAGGCGGCGGCACCGTCGAGGTACCAGACGGTCTCCTCGGAGCCGTGCGCGCCGGCGCAGGGCCAGTCCTCGGGCGAGGCGCCGCCGACGCCGGCGGCCACGGCCTCGGCCTTCTCGGCGCCGGAGACGAGCAGCCACACGCGGCGAGCGGCGCCGACCGCCGGCAGGGTGAGCGTGAGGCGCCGCGGCGGCGGCTTGGGGGAGTCGCGCACCGACACCACGACGGCCTCCGTCTCGCGGACCGCGTCGGTGTCCGGGAAGAGCGAGTTGATGTGGCCCTCGCCGCCCATGCCGAGCAGGTGAACGTCGAACCGCGGCACCGTGCCCTCGCCCGCCGTGACGGCGTTGCCACGGGCGGAGGCGTTGTCCGCCAATCGCTTCGCGTAGACGCGGGCCGCCAGGGCTCCGTCGCCGCTGAACTCGTCGGAGGCGGGGAAGCGGTAGACGTTCGCGTCCGGGATCGGCACGTGGGCGAGCAGCGCGTCCTCGGCCTGCAGCACGTTGCGGTCCGGGTCGTCGCCCGCGACGAAGCGCTCGTCGCCGAAGAAGACGTCGATCCGCGACCAGTCGATCACCCTGTCCCGCAGCGCCGCCGAGAGCGCGTTGCCGTTGGTGCCGCCGGTCAGCACGATCGAGGCGAAGCCCCGCTCGGCCTGCGCCCGCTCGATCACCGCCACCAGGTCGTCGGCGGCCGCCGCGACGAGGGCGTCGGCATCGTCGAACGTGCGGACGGTGGGCTCGGTCATCAGGGCATCTCCGATCGGTCCACGTCGGACACGCCGCCCAACGCCGTGTAGTAGATGTCGTCGTCGTCGAGGCGCCGCAGCTCCTCCGCGAGGCAGTCCGCCACGTCCCGGCGCCGGATCGCGACGCGGCCGTCGGGCTGCCCGGGCCGGACGAGGACGGCCGTGGAGTTCTGGTCGAACTCGAGGCGCAGCGGCCCGCTCGCGCGGTCGAGCTGCACCTCGAAGCTGCCGGCGCGGCGCCGGACGGGGACGTCGAGCTGCGCGCGGAGCCAGCCCGCGAGCAGGTCGATGCCGGGGCTGTTCGACGGGCCTGTGACCACCGCGGAGGTGATCGGCTCGAACGGTGGCTGGTCCAGCGCCGACGCCAGGAGCGCGCGCCACGGGGTGATCCGCGACCACGCCAGATCCGAGTCGCCGGGGGCGAATCCGTCGCGGCGGCCGGCCAGGACCGCCACGGAATCGTCGGACGCGGTGGCGTCGGTGATGCGGCGCGTCGCGAGCGCGCCCACCTTGTCGGCGGACGGCACCGCGGGCGCCGCGCCGGGCCACCAGGCGACGACGGGCGTATCGGGGAGCAGGAACGGCACGATCACGGACGCGCCGTGATCGGCCAGCTCGCCGAACAGGCGCAGCACCACGACCTCCGACGCGCCGGCGTCGCCGCCCACGCGGATCTGGGCGTCGAGGCGGGTCCGTTCGGCGCGGGGGCCGCGGGCCACCACGATCACGCGGCACGGGTGCTCGCGCGACGCGGCGTTGGTGGCCTCGATCGCGCTCTCGGTGGGCTCGCCCTCCTCCGCGGAGATGATGAGCGTCAGCACGCGGCCCAGGGTGACCGCGCCGCCCGACTCGCGCAGGCGGACCAGTTGCTTCGAGACGTCCTGCGTGGAGGTGTCCGGGAGATCGAGAATCATGGGCGCCGCCACGTCCTTCCGGTCCGGGCCAGCATCGCATCGGCCGACGCCGGGCCCCACGACCCGGACTCGTACTCCTCGGGCCGGCCGCCCTCGGCCCACAGTGCGAGCACCGGATCGAGGATCTTCCAGGACAGCTCGACCTCGGCGTTCACCGGGAACAGCGACGGCTCGCCCAGCAGCACGTCGAGGATCAGCCGCTCGTAGGCCTCCGGCGAGCTCACCGTGAAGGCCTCGCCGTAGCTGAAGTCCATGTTGACGTCGCGGACCTCCATGGAGCTGCCCGGCACCTTCGAGCCGAACCGGAGGGTCACGCCCTCGTCGGGTTGCACGCGGATGACGAGCGCGTTCTGGCCCAGTTCCTCGGTCATGGTGTCATCGAAGGGCAGGTGCGGGGCGCGCTTGAACATCAGCGCGATCTCGGTGACGCGGCGCCCCAGCCGCTTGCCCGTGCGCAGGTAGAAGGGCACGCCCGCCCACCGCCGGGAGGCGATCTCGACGGTGATCGCGGCGTAGGTCTCGGTGGTGGAGGTCTCGCTGAAGCCCTCCTCCTGGAGCAGGCCCACGACCTTCTCGCTGCCCTGCCAGCCGGGCCCGTACTGGCCGCGCGCGGACGTCTCAGCGAGCGGCTCGACGGGCGACGTCGCCGAGAGCACCTTGATCTTCTCCGCCTGCAGCTCCGCCGGGTGGAAGCTGGTCGGTTCCTCCATCGCCACCAGCGCCATGAGCTGCAGCAGGTGGTTCTGGATCACGTCGCGGGCGGCGCCGATGCCGTCGTAGTAGCCGGCGCGGCCACCGAGGCCGATGTCCTCGGCCATGGTGATCTGGACGCTGTCCACGTAGTGGCTGTTCCAGGTCGGCTCGAACAGCTGGTTCGCGAAGCGCAGCGCGAGGATGTTCTGCACCGTCTCCTTGCCGAGGTAGTGATCGATCCGGAAGACCGAATCCTCGGCGAAGACGTCGTTGACCACCGCGTTGAGCTTCTGCGCGGACTCGAGGTCGTGCCCGAAGGGCTTCTCGATCACCACGCGCCGCCAGCCCTCGGACTGATCGGCGAGGCCCGAGCGCTTGAGCTGCTCGCACACCGTCGGGAAGGCGTCCGGCGGGATGGAGAGGTAGAACGCGGTGTTGCCGCCGGTGCCGCGCTCGGCGTCCAGGTCGGCCAGCGCCGCCGAGAGCCGGTCGAAGGAGTCGTCATCGTCGAACGCGCCCTGGACGAACCGGATGCCCTCGGCCAGGCGCTCCCAGACGTCGTCCCGGAACTCGGTGCGCGAGTGTGCCTTCGCTGCCTCCCGGACCGTCGCCGCGAAGTCCTCATCGGTCCACGGGCGGCGGCCGAAGCCCACCAGCGAGAAGCCGGGCGGGAGCAGGCCGCGGTTGGCCAAGTCGTACACGGCGGGCATCAGCTTGCGCCGGGACAGGTCGCCCGTGACGCCGAAGATCACCAGGGACGAGGGCCCCGCGATCCTCGGCAGGCGACGATCGCGGGGGTCCCGGAGCGGATTGGTCCAGGTCACCGGGTGCTAGGCCCCGGCCTTGAGCTGCTCGGCGGTCGCGTCGAGCAACTGCTGCCAGGCCTGCTCGAACTTCTCCACGCCCTCGGTCTCGAGGAGCTCGAAGACGGCCGCGAGGTCGACGCCCGCGCCCTGCAGGTCGGCGAAGACCTGCGCCGACTCCTCGGCGCGACCGATGATCGTGCCGTCGGTGACCGTGCCGTGATCGGCGAACGCCGCCATCGTGGCGCCGGGCATGGTGTTCACGGTGTTCGGCGCGATCAGCTCCGCGACGTACAGGGTGTCGGGGTACGCCGGGTTCTTCACGCCCGTCGACGCCCACAGCGGCCGCTGCACGTTGGCGCCCTCGATCGCGGCGAACCGGGCGGCGCCGAAGATCTCCTCGTAGGCGGCGTAGGCCAGGCGCGCGTTGGCGAGGCCCGCCTTACCGCGCAGGGCGAGCGCCGCGTCGGTGCCGATCGCGTCCAGGCGCTTGTCGATCTCGGTGTCCACGCGGGAGACGAAGAACGACGCGACGGAGTAGATCTCGGCCACGTTCCGGCCGGCCGCGGCCGCCGCCTCGATGCCGTCGAGGTAGGCGTCCATGACCTGGCGGTGACGCTCGACCGAGAAGATCAGCGTCACGTTCACCGAGATGCCCTCGGCGATGACGCGGGTGATCGCGGGCAGCCCGGCGAGGGTGGCGGGGATCTTGATGAGCACGTTCGGCCGGTCGACGATCTTGTGCAGCTCGATCGCCTGCGCGACGGTGCCCTCGGTGTCGTGCGCGAGGCGCGGGTCGACCTCGATCGAGACGCGACCGTCGACGCCGCCGGTCCGCTCGAAGACGGGGGCCAGCACGTCGCACGCCGCGCGGACGTCGTCGGTGGTGACGGTGCGGATCGTCTGGTCGACGTCGGCGCCGCGGGCGGCGAGCTCGCGCACCTGCTCGTCGTACTCGGTGCCCTTGGACAGCGCGGACTGGAAGATCGCCGGGTTCGTGGTGACGCCGGTGACGGAGTCCGTCTGCGGGAGCTCCGCGAGCTTGCCGGACTGGATCAGGCCGCGCGAGAGGTCGTCGAGCCAGACGGAGACGCCGGCCTCGTAGAGCGCGGCGAGATTCGGGTTCTGAGCCATGGTGTGGTTATCCCTTCAGGTTGGCGAGGGACTGCTCGGCCTTCTGGGCCACGTTCTCGCCGGTGAATCCGTACTTAGCGAACAGGACCTTGTCGGAGGCGGACTCGCCGAAGTGCTCGAGCGACACGACCTCGCCGAAGCCGCCGACGATGCGCCACCACGACTGGGCGATGCCGGCCTCGACGGCGACGCGCGCCTTGACCGCAGGCGGCAGCACGCTGTCCTGGTACGCCTTGTCCTGGGCGTGGAACCACTCGACCGAGGGCATGGAGACGACGCGCGCGCCGATGCCCTTCGCGGCGAGCAGGTCCGCGGCCTGCAGTGCCAGCTGCACCTCGGAGCCGGTGCCGATGATGATGACGTCGGGGGTGGCACCGTCGGCATCCTTGAGGACGTAGCCGCCGCGCGCGACGCCCTCGGCGGACGTCCCGGGCAGGATCGGCACGCCCTGGCGGGTGAGGATCAGGCCGGTGGGGCCGTTGCCGCCGGTGCGCTCGAGGGTGGCCTTCCACGCCGCGACGGTCTCGTTGGCGTCGGCCGGGCGGACCACGTTCAGGCCCGGGATCGCGCGGAGCGCGGCGAGGTGCTCGACCGGCTGGTGCGTCGGGCCGTCCTCGCCGAGACCGACCGAGTCGTGCGTCCACACGTAGATCGGGTCGATGTCCATGAGGGCCGCGAGGCGGACGGCGGGGCGCATGTAGTCCGCGAACTGGAGGAAGGTGCCCGCGTAGGGGCGGGTCTTGCCGTGCAGCACGATGCCGTTGAGGATCGAGCCCATCGCGTGCTCGCGGATGCCGAAGTGCAGGGTGCGGCCGTAGGGCTGTGCGTTCCAGTCCTCGGTCGAGATCGACGTGGGGCCGAAGGAATCGGCGCCCTTGATCGTGGTGTTGTTCGAGCCCGCGAGGTCGGCGGAGCCGCCCCACAGCTCGGGCAGGGTCTGCCCGGCGGCCGCGAGGAAGGCGCCCGACGCGGCGCGGGTCGCGATGGCCTTGTCGTCGACGCTCCAGGTGGGCAACTCGGCGTCCCAGCCCGCGGGCAGCGTGCCGGCCTCGAGCCGGTCCAGCAGCGCCTTGCGCTCCGGGTTGGTGGCGGCCCAGGCGTCGAACGTCGCGTTCCACGCCTCGTGCGCGGACCGACCGCGCTTCACCAGCTCGCGCGCGTGCGCGATGACTTCGGGGGCCACGTCGAAGTCCTTCGCGGGGTCGAAGCCGAGGATCTCCTTGACCGCGGCCACCTCGTCGGCGCCCAGCGCGGAGCCGTGCACTCCGCCCGTGTTCATCTTGTTGGGGGCGGGGAAGCCGATGATCGTGCGCAGGACGATGATCGACGGCTTGTCGGTGACCGCCTTGGCGGCCGCGACGGCCTCCTCGATCGCGGTGACGTTCTCGCCGCCCTCGACGTACTGGACGTGCCAGCCGTACGCCTCGTAGCGCTTGGCCACGTCCTCCGACAGGGCGATGTCGGTGTTGTGCTCGATGGAGATCTTGTTGTCGTCGTAGAAGACGACGAGGTTGCCCAGCTGCTGCGTGCCCGCCAGCGAGGACGCCTCGGAGGTCACGCCCTCCTCGATGTCGCCGTCGGAGGCGATGACGTAGACGAAGTGGTCGAACGGGCTGGTGCCCGGCGCCGCCTCCGGGTCGAACAGGCCGCGCTCGTAGCGCGAGGCCATCGCCATGCCCACAGCGGACGCGAGGCCCTGGCCCAGCGGGCCGGTGGTGATCTCGACGCCCTTGGTGTGCCCGTACTCGGGGTGGCCGGGGGTCAGGGAGCCCTCGGTGCGCAGCGCCTCGAGATCGCTCAGCTCCAGGCCGAAGCCGCCCAAGTAGAGCTGCAGGTACAGCGTCAGGCTCGAGTGGCCGCAGGACAGGACGAACCGGTCGCGGCCGATCCAGTGCGTGTCCGACGGGTCGTGGACCATGACCTTCTGGAACAGGGTGTAGGCCAGGGGAGCGAGGCTCATGGCGGTGCCGGGATGGCCGTTACCGACCTTCTGCACCGCGTCGGCCGCCAGCACCCGGGCGGTGTCCACCGCACGCGTGTCGAGATCGGTCCAGTCGGCGGGGTGATGCGGCGTGGTGAGGGCGTGGATCTCGGCGGTGCTGGTCACGGCTGGCGGACTCTCCTGGTCGTGTGGGCGTGCGTGCTCAAGTGTGAACCCTACTCGGCGGCGACGCACGGTCTGCGGAAACTACCGGGTAGGTCGACGGGTGGCCGTCGCCCCGCTCCGCGGCGGTGAACCCGATTCGGCGACGCGGGACCGGAGGACTACCATGGCTCGTAGTAGATGGGGTCGGCGCCGGTCGCGGACCCGCGGCGGGACAGCTGTCCCACCGCCCGCGGTCGGTCAGCCCCGACCGGGGAGGAAGTGAGTCCGGCTACGCCCGGACCCGTCAGGAGAGAGTGCGGCACAGATGGTTTTCAAGGGCGGGCACGGGACGAACACCCCAGACGCTCGCTCGGCGGCCGCGCCGGTCCCCGCGTCCTTCGCCGGACGCGCCTGGCAGACGGTGCTCGCGTACATCGCGCTGACCAAGCCGAAGGTGATCGAGCTCCTCCTCGTCGCCACCATCCCGGTGATGCTGCTGGCCGATCGCGGCCACGTGAACCTGCCGCTCATCCTGTCGACGCTGTTCGGCGGCTGGCTGGGCGCGGCCTCGGCGAACACGCTGAACATGGTCGCGGACGCCGACATCGATCAGAAGATGAAGCGCACCGAGCGGCGCCCGCTCGCGCGGCACGCCGTGCCGGTCCGGCACGCGCTGATCTTCGGCCTGGTCCTCGCTGCGGCCTCGTTCGCGTGGCTGTCGGTGATGGCGAACCTGCTCGCGGCCGTTCTGGTGCTGGTCACGATCGCGTTCTACCTGTTCGTGTACACGATGCTGCTCAAGCGGCGCACCTCGCAGAACGTGGTCTGGGGCGGCGCCGCTGGCTGCATGCCCACCCTCGTCGGCTGGGCGGCCGCGACCGGCACCATCGAGTGGCCCGCGATCGTGCTGTTCCTGGTGATCTTCTTCTGGACGCCGCCGCACACCTGGGCGCTCGCCATGCGCTACAAGGAGGACTACAAGGCCGCCGGCGTGCCGATGCTGCCCGTCGTCGCGCCGGAGACCACCGTCGCCCGACAGATGGTCTGGTACACCTGGGCCACCGTCATCACCACGCTCGTGCTGATCCCCGCCGCCGGTCTGGTCTACGCGATCGCCGCCGCGCTGTGCGGCGCCTGGTTCCTCTACGCGGTGCACAAGCTGTACGCGCAGACCAAGGCGGGGCAGGAGATCAAGCCGCTCAAGGTCTTCCTGCAGTCGAACAACTACCTCGCCGTGCTGTTCTGCGCGCTCTCGGTGGACTCGATCCTCAACTACAGCACCGTCTGGCAGTTGCTCGGTCACTGATGGCCGCCTCCGAGCGCGACCTCTGGCCCCTGATCTTCGCCGAGCGCGCCGCGCTCGCCGAGGACCTCGCCGCCCTCGCGCACGAGCGATGGGACACCCCGTCGCTCTGCGCGGGGCTGACGGTGCGGGAGGTCCTGGCTCATCTGACCGCCGGGGCATCCGACAATCCGCTCGTCTGGTTCGCGGGCGTGCTCCGTCACCGCTTCGACTTCGACGCCAACGTCGCGCAACGCCTGGCCAAGCGCCTGGGGGACCGTCCGGCGGACACCCTCGAGCAGTTCCGCGCGGTGCGGACCAGCCGGACCAAGGCGCCGATCCCCGTCGGCGCCATGCTGGGGGAGATCGTCGTGCACGGCGAGGACATCCGGCGCCCGCTCGGCATCGTCCGCGCCCACCCGGCGGAGGTGCTCGAGCGCGTCGCCGGGTTCTACGCCGGTTCGGACCTGATGCTCCCGTCGGCGACCCGGGCCCGCGACCTGCGGCTCCGCGCCGTCGACGGTTCCTTCGACGTGGGCTCGGGGCCGGAGGTGACCGGCCCGCTCATCGCGCTGATCATGGCGCTGACCGGCCGCGACGACTACCTCGCCGAACTCGGTGGCCCGGGGTTGGCGGAGTTCGCCGCCCGCTGATCAGGCCGGCGCGATCCCCAGCGCCGCCTTCACCGTCGCGCGGACGCGGCGGTGCACCTCCTCCGGCGACGAGGCGTCGAGCTTGCCGTCGAGGTGCAGGAACGCCAGCCCGTGCACCAGCGCCCAGACGGCCGTGGCGGTGTCCTCGGAATCGGCGGCGCCCTGCAGCGTCTGCTGGATGAGGCCCGTCAGATACCCCTTGATCGCCTCCACGGCCTCGACGCGTTCGGGTTCGGTGCCGCAGGGCTCGGCGAACATCGCGCGGAAGAGCCCGGTGCGCTGCAGCGCGAAGTCCACGTAGGCGATCGCGATGTCGGCCAGGTCGTCCGGGCCCGACGGGGCCGGGCACGCCGCAGCGAGCGCTGCCGCCAGCTCGCGATAGCCGACGGCCGCGACGGCCGAGATCAGCGCGCCGCGGTCGGGGAAGTGGCGGTAGGGCGCGGCCGTGGACACCCCGGCCCGCCGGGCGACGGCACGGAGCGAGAGGTCGGTCGCGCCGCCCTCCTCGTCGAGGATCTCGACCGCCGCGCCGACGAGCGCGCCGGGCAGGTCGCCGTGGTGGTACGTCGTGCTCATGACGATCAATCTACAGGAGTGTTGACACTGCTCACATCATCCGCCGCGGGTGTCGCCCCGCGCGGGCCGCGCCGTCAGGGGAGGAGCGCCACCGAACCCGTGGTGCGGCGCGCCTGCAGGTCCGTGTGCGCGCGGCCGGCCTCGGCCAGAGGGTACGTCGCGCCGACGGTGAACCGCAGCGAGCCGTCGCGCAGGCCGTCGAGCACCGCCCCGCTGCGCCGGGCGAAGTCCTCGGCGGTGGCGACGTGGTGCGCCAGCGTGGGGCGCTGCACGAACAGCGAGCCCAGGGGGTTGAGCCGCTGCAGGTCGAACGGCGGCACCGGGCCGGATGCCGCGCCGAACAGCACGACGATGCCCTTGTGCCGCGTCGCGAGCAGCGACGCCTCGAAGGTGTCCTTGCCCACGCCGTCGTACACGGCGGCGACGCCCGCGCCGTCGGTCAGCTCCCGCACGCGGGCCGCGACGTCCTCGTCGTAGCGCAGCACCTGCCAGGCGCCCGCCTCGCGCGAGAGGCGCTCCTTCTCGTCGGTCGAGACCGTCGTGATCACGCGCGCGCCGAGGGCGGTCGCCATCTGCGTCACCAGCAGGCCCGTGCCGCCCGCGCCGGCGTGCACGAGCACGGTGTCTCCGGCCTGGACCGGGTGCGAGTCGTGCGTCAGGTAGTGGGCCGTCATGCCCTGCAGCAGGACCGACGCCGCGACCTCGGGCGCGACCCCGTCGGGCACCACGACGGTGCGGTCCGCCGGCACCGCGACGAGCTCGGCGTACGAGCCCGGACCCTCGCACCAGGCGACCACGTCGCCCACGGCGCGGTGCGTGACGCCCTCGCCGAGCGCGACGACGGTGCCGGAGCCCTCGCTGCCCGGGATGTACGGCAGCGCCGTGGGATACATGCCCTCGCGGAAGTAGGTGTCGATGAAGTTCACGCCGATGGCGCTGGTGCGGACCAGCACCTGACCGGGGCCGGGCACCGGATCCGGCGCCTCGCCGTAGGTCAGGACTTCCGGGCCGCCGTGTTCTGTCACCGTGATCGCGCGCATGACTCATCTCTACCGCACGCGGTGTGGCAGGGTCGACGGGGCTGCAGAATCCGGCCTGCGTACATCCCGTCGACCGAGGAGTCCTCGCTTGCGTTCACTCGTGTACTACGTCGCCGTCTCGCTCGACGGCCGGATCGCCGGCCCCGAGGGCCAGTACGACTTCTACCCCGTCGACGAGGAGTACTCGCGGCAGATGAACGAGGAGTGGGGCGACGGCCTGCCGACGGGCCTGCACGAGGCGCTCGGCATCACGCCGCCGCTGACGAAGTGGGACACCGTCGTCATGGGGACCACGACGTACCGGATCGGCGCCGATGTGGGCGTGAACGACCCGTACTCGCACCTGCGCACGATCGTCTACTCGCGGTCGCTGGACGCCGCGGACTTCCCGGAGGTCGAGGTGATCGCCGAGGACCCCGTCGCGCACATGCGGGCGCTCAAGCAGGAGGACGGCGGCGACATCTGGCTGTGCGGTGGCGGGAAGCTCGCCGCGACGCTCGCACCCGAGGTCGACCGGCTGGCGCTGAAGATCTACCCCGTGACCGCGGGCGACGGCGTCCCGCTCTTCGCGGGCGGCTTCGCACCGCAGCAGTGGAAGCTGGTCTCGCACCGCGCGTTCGACATCGGCGTGATCCTGGCGCAGTACGAGCGCGCCTGAGTCGCGCTCGGCGGACCGTACCGGGCGAGTACTAGCGGGACGCCGCCCGGTAGCCGGCCATCCGCTCGTGGTGGCCGGGCTCCGTGGTGGCCTTGCTGACCAGCTCGCGGTCCCACTCGGAGGTGTCGAGGCCGGCCTTCTCGGCGGCGTCCTTCGCCTGCGCGGGGTTCGCGACGATCTGGTCGCCCATGATCCCGTCGCCGCCGACGAGGGTGATGCGCACGCCCTCCTCGCCCATGTTCTGCAGCACGGCGGTCGCCCCGTCGTGCTGCGCGGCGAAGCGCTTCAGGCGGGAGACGACGTTGCCGGGGGCCTGCTCAGTCATGCCGCCACCTTATCGGTCGGGACGTCGGAGGCGCGCAGCACCCGCGCCCGCATCAGGCGGTACAGGATCGCGGTCTCGGCGATCACCGACATCGCGCCCGCCACGTGCAGCACGACGAGGAGTGCGGGGACACCGGTGAAGTACTGGACGACGCCGATGAGCGACTGCGCGGCGACCACCGCGAAGACGATCTTCAGCCGCCGCCGGACGGCCTCGCTCGACGGTCCGCGGACCACGAGCACCGCGACCCACACCAGGATCGCGACGTACGCCGCGACCAGCAGGCCGTGCGTCAGCGACAGGGCGGGGATGGACAGGTCGAGCCGGTCGATCGCCTTCGGATTGGTGCGGTCGCCCGCGTGCGGGCCGGCGGCGGTGACCACGACGCCCGCCGCGAGCACGAAGGCCATGACGACCGCGGAGAGCGCGACGAGCCGCCGGGCGCCCGCGGGTGCGGCTTCGATCTCGACGCCGTCGTCGGGTTCACCGACCTTGGCGTACAGCGTCGCCGCGATCCACACCATCGCGCAGGAGACCAGCATGTGTGCGCCGACGACCCACCAGCGCAGGCCCGTGAGGACGGTGACGCCGCCGAGGATGCCCTGGGCGAAGGTCGAGAACGGCAGGATCCAGGCGTAGACCAGGATCTCGCGGCGGCGCCGGGCGCGGGTCACGGCGAGCACGATCGCGATCGACGTGGTCACCACGATCCACACCGCGATCTGCCGGTTGCCGAACTCGATGGCCTGGTGCCACCACGGGACCTCGTCCTGAGGGATCGGCAGCAGGGAATCGTCGAAGCACTTGGGCCAGGTGGGGCAGCCCAGTCCGGAGCCGGTCACGCGCACGACCGATCCGGTGACGGCGATCAGCGCCTGCGAGAGTAGCGCGGCGAGCGCGAACCGCTGCTGCGCCTTCACGCTGGGAAGCGGCAGGCGGTCGACGAGGCGCAGGAAGAGCTGGTACACGCCGATCATCGTACGTGGGTGCCCCGCGGCTACTACGGCCTGTAGTGGTTAACCGGTGAACCGGAACAGTCGGACGGCGAGAGCGGAGCCGACGACGCCCCACGCGGCGAGCACCGCCAGGCCGAACCAGTCGACGGCGCCGAGCGTCGTCGCGCGGGTCAGTGCCTCGGTCAGCGCGCCCGACGGGGACAGCCGCGCGAGCACGAGCACCACGTCCGGAACGTGCTCGCGCACGACGACGAGCGAGGCGATCGCGCCCATGACGAACCACAGCAGGTTCGCCAGCGCGAGCACGACCTCGGCCTTGAGCGTGCCGCCCAGCAGGAGGCCCAGCGAGGCGAAGGCGAAGACGCCCAGCGCGAGGATCGGCACCCACAGCGCCAGCCCGACGGGCTCCGGCCGCCACCCCAGCGCGAGGCCGATCCCGCCGAGGATCACCGCCTGCAGGATCACCACGATCACCACGGCGAGGGTCTTGCCGCCGATGACGCCCCAGCGCGGCAGCGGCGTGGCGCCGAGCCGCTTGAGCGCGCCGTAGCGCCGGTCGAAGCCCACGGCGATGGCCTGGCCGGTGAACGCGGTCGACATCACCGCCACGGCCATCACGGCCGGGACCAGGGAGTCGATGCGGGTGGCGTCCCCGCCGATCGGCAGCACGGCGAAGCCGACGAGCAGCGCGATCGGGATGAACATGGTGAGCAGCAGCTGCTCGCCGTTGCGCAGCAGGAGCGTGAGCTCCATGCGCGTCTGCGCCGCGAGCATCGCGGTCGGGCGCGCGGCCTCGGGATTCGGCAGGAAGGTGCCGGGGGCGAATCGGGGCTCGGTTCGGGTCACGTCATCCCCTCAGGTCGCGGCCGGTCAGGTCCAGGAAGACGTCCTGCAGGGTCCGCGTTCCCACCCGCAGGTCCGTCAGCAGGGCGCCCTGCGCGGCGAAGTGCGCCGTCGCGTCGGCGATCACCGCGGGGGTCACCTCGGCGCCGCGCACCACGTAGACGGAGCCGTGCGCGTCCGTCGCGTCGACCGTCGCCGTGAAGCCGGTGCCCAGCCGGGCGGCCAGGGCCGCGGGGTCCAGGCCCGACGGTGCGGTCACCCGCAGCTCGTGCTCCGCGCCGTGGCGCGTGAGTTCCTCGGGCGTGCCGTCGGCCACCGCGCGGCCGCGGTCCATGATGACGACGCGGTCGGCGAGCGCCTCCGCCTCGTCGAGCAGGTGGGTGGTGAGCAGGACGGTGACGCCGTCGTGGCGCAGCGCGGCGACGAGGTCCCAGACGAGCAGCCGCGCCTGGGCGTCGAGACCCGCGGTGGGCTCGTCGAGGAAGACCAGCTCGGGGCGGCCGACGAGCGCGCACGCGAGGGACAGCCGCTGCTGCTGGCCGCCGGAGAGCCGGCGGTAGCTGACGTTCACCACGTCGGTCAGGCCCAGCGTGGAGAGCAGCCAGTCGGGGTCGTGGGGGTTCGCGGCGTACGCGGCCACGAGGCGCAGCATCTCGCCGGTCTTGGCGCCGGGGTAGGCGCCGCCGCCCTGCAGCATGACGCCGATCCGGGGCTTGAGGCGGGCGGCGTCCGCCACCGGGTCGAGGCCGAGGACCTCGATGCTGCCGGAATCGGGGGAGCCGAAGCCCTCGCACATCTCGACGGTGGTGGTCTTGCCGGCGCCGTTGGGCCCGAGCAGGGCGAGAACGCTGCCGCGCTCCACGGTGAGATCGAGCCCGTCGACGGCGACGACGTCGCCGAATCGCTTGGTGACGGAGGTCGCGGACAGTGCGGGCACGGGAAGTCAGACTACTCGGCCGCGCCGGCGGCGCCGTTCGCGGTGGCGCGGCAGCTCGAAGGCCAGGTAGACGGCGAGCGCGACGATGACGACCGTCGACATCCCCGCCTTGGCGATCACGTAGGGCTCGATCTCGCCGCCGTTGGGCATGAGCATCACGGAGATCACGCTGGAGACGATGACCGCCGCCAGGCGGAAGCCGGGCGCGGTGGCCCACGCGGCGAGCGGCACGATCGCCCACAGCAGGTACCAGGGCTGCACGACGGGGAACAGCAGCACCAGCGCCGCCATCGAGATGCCGAGCGACCCGACGGGGTGGATCCGCCCCGACAGGGTGGCGATGAGCATGCGCAGCACGATCACGGCGGCGAGGGCGGCCGCGATCGGCCGGGTGATCGCGAGGATCGCCGTGGTGTGGTCGCCGAGGCCCAGGAGCACCCCGACCTGCCCGGTCCCGAGGCCCAGCACCGTCGGGATGGAGAGCCAGGAGCGGACCTTGTTGGCGGTGCCGAGGGTGCCGGCGTCGAGCCAGCCGTAGCCGAGGCCCGTCGTCTGGCAGACCGCGACCACGACGACGACCAGCACGACCACGAGGAAGCCCGCGGAGGTCGCGAGCGCGACGAGGGTGCGGCCCGCGTTCGGTCTCCACTCGGCCAGGGCGGTGCGCCAGTCGCGCAGCCGTCCGCCGATGTTGGGGAAACTGCCGCCGAGGCGTCGCGCGAGGGCCATGCCGATAAAGCCGAGCGCGAGCACGGACGTGATCTTGATCAGGCCGGACAGGGCGATCATCGCGGCGCCCGCGGTCAGCAGGCCGCCCGCTCCGGTGGGGGCGAAGCCGTCGAGGAAGGGGAGTCCGGAGTCGATGGCGCGCAGCGCCCACTCCATGCCGACGAGCATCATGCCGAGCATGAGCGCCTCGTTGTGGATACCCGCGATGAGATGGAAGATGACCAGCGGGTTCGCGGCGCCCAGCCACAGCGCGGCGACCTCGTTCACGCCGCAGCGGCGCGCGAGCCGCGGCAGAGCCCACACGATCATCGCCACGCCCGCGAGGGCGAGCACGCGGTGCAGCACTACGCCGGCGACGACGTTCTCGCCGGTCAGCCACGTGATGCCGCGGCCGAGGTAGAGGAAGAGGGGGCCGTACGGGGCCGGGGTGTCGCGCCAGATGTTCGGCACCGAGCGGGTGAAGACGTGGTCGATGCCCAGCGCCGCGGCCGGCCCGATCTTGTACGGATCCAGCCCGCGTGCGGTGATCTCCGATTGCGCGAGGTACGAGTAGACGTCCTTGCTGAACATCGGCGGCGCGAACAGGAAGGGCAGCACCCACAGGGCGAGGATCCGGTCGAAGCCGCGGCGGGTCAGCCGGCGCGGCGGCGCGGGCTCGGCGTGCGCGTTCGGATTCAGGTAACCGATGGTGTACCTGCGCAGCAGCACCCACGCGATCATCAGCATCGCCGTGCCGACCATGGTCACCGTGAGGGCCGTGGACTGCATGCGGAACATGAGGCCGATCAGCCGCCGCCCGGCGATCGGGTTCTGCACCACGGGGAACGAGCCCACGCCCAGCGCGCCGAAGGCGATGAGCACGGCGCCGACGCCGCCGAAGGTCGCGATGGTCCGGACCGTCCGCTTCTCCTGCGCGTTGAGGTCCGGGTACTGCTGCTCGTCGGAGTGCAGGCGGTTCACCGTGCCGCCGGGGCCGTTCGCTGCGATGCCCGACGGTGCCCCTCCGGGCTTGGTCAGGCCGAGGTAATCCGCGAACGTGCGCACGGGAGCGGGGAGAGAAGGGGTTGCGCGCACGTCCGCAAGAGTAGACCGTGCCCGTGGCCGGGCGTGGGCGGTAGGCGCTGAGCTTAGCCTGACCTTGCTGGAAGTGCTGGGCGAATTAGGAAACAATCGTGTTGTGAAATACGAGCAGCACGAGGCGCACGCCTCATCGGCCCAGCGTGACGGGGACACCCGTGACGCCGTGGTCGGGCTGCTCATGAACCGGGGCCAGGCCACCGCGGCCGATATCGGCGAGGCCCTGGGTATCACGACGACCGCCGTGCGCCGCCACCTCGACAATCTGCTCGAGGCGGGCGACGTGACGGTCGCGCCACCGTCGGGCCTGGGCGGCCGGGGGCGGGGACGTCCTGCGAAGGAGTTCCTGCTCACGCCCTCCGGGCGGCGGCGCCTCGGCCAGGGCTACGACGCCCTGGCGGTCGACGCCCTCCGCGCCCTGCGCGAGGTCGGCGGCGAGGAGGCGGTGCGCACCTTCGCGCGGCGCCGGGCCGAGCAGGCCATCGGCACCATCAGCCCCACCGAGTCCGCGGACCCGGTGGACGGTGCCCGTAGGATCGCGGCGTCGCTCTCGGACGCCGGATTCTCCGCCGATGCCCGAGAAGTGGGCAACGGCGTCCAGATCTGCCAACACCACTGCCCGGTGTCGGAGGTCGCATCCGAATTCCCCGAACTGTGCGAGGCCGAAATTTCGGCGATCGAACAGGCGTTGGGAACTCATGTACAGCGTTTGGCCACCATCGCCAATGGTGACCGCGCATGCACCACCCACGTGCCTCTTGAGCGCGTGGTCCGCGAGCAACCCGCTAAGGAGCTTCGATGACAACGGTCGAGAACGGCCCGCTGTCCCAGGAGGAGACCATCGCCTCCCTGGGCACCTACGGCTACGGCTGGCACGACTCCGACGCCGCCGGCGCGTCGGCCCAGCGCGGACTCTCCGAGGCCGTGGTCGCGGACATCTCTGCGAAGAAGAACGAGTCCGAGTGGATGCTGCAGCAGCGCCTCAAGGCCCTCAGCATCTTCGAGAAGAAGCCGATGCCCTCCTGGGGCAGCGACCTCGACGGCATCGACTTCGACAACATCAAGTACTTCGTGCGCTCCTCCGAGAAGCAGGCCGAGTCCTGGGAGGACCTGCCCGAGGACATCAAGAACACGTACGACAAGCTCGGCATCCCCGAGGCGGAGAAGCAGCGCCTCGTCGCCGGCGTCGCCGCGCAGTACGAGTCCGAGGTGGTCTACCACTCGATCCGCGCCGACCTGGAGGAGAAGGGTGTCATCTTCATGGACACCGACACCGGTCTGCGTGAGCACCCGGAGCTCTTCGAGGAGTACTTCGGCTCGGTGATCCCCGCGGGCGACAACAAGTTCTCGGCGCTGAACACCGCCGTGTGGTCGGGCGGCTCGTTCATCTACGTGCCCAAGGGCGTCCACGTGGACATCCCGCTGCAGGCCTACTTCCGGATCAACACCGAGAACATGGGCCAGTTCGAGCGCACCCTGATCATCGTCGACGAGGACGCCTACGTGCACTACGTGGAGGGCTGCACCGCGCCGATCTACAAGTCGGATTCGCTGCACTCCGCGGTCGTCGAGATCGTCGTCAAGAAGGGCGGCCGCTGCCGCTACACGACCATCCAGAACTGGTCGAACAACGTCTACAACCTGGTCACCAAGCGGGCCAAGGCCGAGGCCGGCGCCACCATGGAGTGGATCGACGGCAACATCGGCTCCAAGGTCACCATGAAGTACCCGGCCGTGTGGATGATGGGCGAGCACGCCAAGGGCGAGGTGCTCTCCGTGGCGTTCGCCGGCGAGGGCCAGCACCAGGACACCGGCTCGAAGATGGTGCACTTCGCGCCGAACACGTCGAGCAACATCGTCAGCAAGTCGGTCGCCCGCGGCGGCGGCCGGGCGAGCTACCGCGGCCTGATCCAGATCAACAAGGGCGCGCACGGCAGCAAGTCCACCGTGAAGTGCGACGCGCTGCTGGTCGACACGATCTCCCGCTCGGACACCTACCCGTACGTCGACATCCGTGAGGACGACGTGACGATGGGCCACGAGGCCACCGTCTCGAAGGTCTCCGACGACCAGCTCTTCTACCTGATGAGCCGCGGCCTCACGGAGGACGAGGCCATGGCCATGGTGGTGCGCGGCTTCGTCGAGCCCATCGCCAAGGAGCTGCCGATGGAGTACGCGCTCGAGCTGAACCGCCTGATCGAACTGCAGATGGAAGGGTCCGTGGGCTAGTGAGCAACACTCTCAACGAGGCCGTCGAGGCCCACCCCGTCGCCAACAAGGGCGAGCTGTTCACGTCCTTCGACGCGGCCGCCTTCGAGGTCCCCAGCCACCGCGACGAGGCGTGGCGGTTCACGCCGCTGCGCCGCCTCAGGGGCCTGCACGACGGGTCCGCGCAGGCCGACGGTGCCGTGACCGCCACCGTCGACGCGACGCCGGAGGGCGTGAGCTTCGAGACCGTCGCCAAGGGCGACGAGCGACTCGGCCAGGGCGGCACGCCCTTCGACCGGGTCGCGGCGCAGGCCTTCACCTCCATGACGGAGGCCTTCGTGCTGACCGTCGCCAAGGAGGCCGAGGTCGCGGAGCCGGTGTTCGTCCGCATCGCCGGGCCGGGCGAGGGGAAGACCGCCTTCACGCACATCCAGGTGCGGCTCGAGCGGCACGCCCGCGCCGTGGTCGTGCTCGACCACACCGGCTCGGGCACGGTCGCCGAGAACATCGAGATCATCCTCGGCGACGGTGCCGCGCTGCAGATCATCGACGCGCAGGACTTCGCCGACGACGCCGTGTGGGTCACCCAGCACCACGTGCGCGTGGGCCGCGACGCCCACGTCCGGCACTTCGCGGTGCAGCTCGGCGGCGAACTGGTCCGCATGACCCCGCGCGTGCAGTTCGACGCCCCCGGCGGCAACGCCGAACTGTTCGGCCTCTACTTCGCCGACGACGGCCAGCACCTCGAGCAGCGCCTGCTGGTCGACCACTCGGTGCCGAACTGCAAGTCGAACGTCGTCTACAAGGGCGCGCTGCAGGGCGATCCGTCCTCGAAGCTGCCCGACGCGCACACCGTGTGGGTCGGCGACGTGCTGATCCGCGCCGAGGCCGAGGGCACCGACACCTTCGAGCTCAACCGCAACCTGGTCCTGACCGACGGTGCCCGCGCCGACTCGGTGCCGAACCTGGAGATCGAGACCGGCGAGATCGAGGGCGCGGGCCACGCCAGCGCCACCGGCCGGTTCGACGACGAGCAGCTGTTCTACCTGCGCTCGCGCGGCATCCCCGAGGACGAGGCCCGCCGCCTGGTCGTGCGCGGCTTCTTCCAGGAGCTGATCGACCGGATCTCCGTCCCCGAGCTGCGTGAGCGGCTCTCCGCAGCCATCGAGAACGAACTCGCCACCGCCGGCGTCTAAGACTGATAGGGAATCATTTTGTCCACTCTGGAAATCCGTGACCTGCACGTCAACGTCGTGCAGGCGGACGAGAACGCCGAGCCGATCCAGATCCTCAAGGGCGTCGACCTGACGATCAACTCGGGCGAGACCCACGCGATCATGGGCCCCAACGGCTCCGGCAAGTCCACGCTGAGCTACGCCATCGCCGGCCACCCCAAGTACGAGGTGACCCAGGGCACCATCACCCTCGACGGCGAGGACGTCCTCGCGATGACCGTCGACGAGCGCGCCCGCGCCGGCCTGTTCCTGGCCATGCAGTACCCCGTCGAGGTGCCCGGCGTCTCGATGTCGAACTTCCTCCGCTCGGCCGCCACCGCGGTCCGCGGCGAGGCCCCCAAGCTGCGGCACTGGGTCAAGGAGGTCAAGGAGGCGATGGGCGAGCTGTCCATCGACGCGCAGTTCGGCGAGCGCTCGGTCAACGAGGGCTTCTCGGGCGGCGAGAAGAAGCGCCACGAGATCCTCCAGCTGGGCCTGCTCAAGCCGAAGTTCGCGATCCTCGACGAGACCGACTCCGGCCTCGACGTCGACGCCCTGCGCGTCGTCTCCGAGGGCGTGAACCGCTACGCCGAGCGGGAGAACGGCGGCGTCCTGCTCATCACGCACTACACCCGCATCCTGCGCTACATCCACCCCGAGTTCGTGCACGTCTTCGTGAACGGCCGGATCGTGGAGTCGGGCGGCTCCGAGCTGGCCGACGAGCTGGAGGAGAACGGCTACGTGAAGTTCACCGAGGCCGTCGGAGCATGACCGCCTCGGTGAAGTCCGCCCTGGACATCGACGCGATCCGCGCCGACTTCCCGATCCTGTCCCGCTCGGTCCGCGACGAGAAGCCGCTGGTCTACCTGGATTCCGGCGCGACCTCGCAGCGCCCGCGCCCGGTCCTCGACGCCGAGTGGGAGTTCCTCACCACGCACAACGCCGCCGTGCACCGCGGCGCGCACCAGCTGGCGGAGGAGGCGACCGACGCCTACGAGGACGCGCGCGCGGCGATCGCGGAGTTCGTGCGGGTCTCGCCGGACGAGCTGGTGTTCACCAAGAATGCGACCGAGTCGCTGAACCTGGTGGCGTACACGCTCGGCGACGACCGCTCGGCCGCCGTCCTCGGCGGGCATCGCCTGCGCGAGGGCGACACCGTCGTCGTCACCGAACTGGAGCACCACGCGAACCTCGTGCCCTGGCAGGAGCTGTGCCGTCGCACCGGCGCCACGCTCAAGTGGTACAGCGTCACCGACGAGGGTCGCATCGACCTCGACTCGCTGGAGCTCGATGATTCGGTGAAGATCGTCGCGTTCACGCACGCGTCCAACGTGACCGGCGCGATCGCGCCGGTGCCGGAGCTGGTGGCGCGGGCGCGCGCGGTCGGCGCCCTCGTGGTGCTCGACGCGTGCCAGTCGGTGCCGCACAGCCCCGTCGACTTCGCCGACCTCGACGTGGACTTCGCGGCCTTCTCGGGCCACAAGATGTACGGCCCGTCCGGCGTCGGCGTGCTGTACGGCAAGCGCGAGCTGCTCGCGCAGCTGCCGCCCTTCATCACCGGCGGCTCGATGATCGAGACCGTCACCATGGAGGGCTCGACCTACGCCGCTCCGCCGCAGCGCTTCGAGGCGGGCGTGCCGATGACCTCGCAGGTCGTGGGCCTCGGTGCCGCCGTGAAGTACCTCGGCGCCCTCGGTATGGCCGACGTCGCCGCGCACGAGCACGCGCTCGTGGGCGCCGCGCTCGACCGGCTCGACGCCATCGAAGGCCTGCGGATCGTCGGCCCGACCGAGAACCGGGACCGGGGGAGCGCCGTCTCCTTCGTGGTCGACGGCATCCACGCGCACGACCTCGGGCAGGTGCTCGACGACGAGGGCGTCGCCATCCGCGTGGGCCACCACTGCGCGTGGCCGCTGCACCGCCGGTTCGGCGTGGCCGCGACGGCCCGCGCGTCCTTCGGCGTCTACAACACGCCCGCCGAGGTGGACGTGCTCGCGGACGCGATCGTCAAGGCCCAGAAGTTCTTCGGGGTGATCTGATGCGCATGGAGCAGATGTATCAGGACGTGATCCTGGACCACTACAAGCACCCGCACGCCCGCGGGCTGCGCGAGCCCTTCGAGGCCGAGGTCCACCACGTCAACCCCACGTGCGGCGACGAGGTGACCCTGCGGGTGCACCTGTCCGACGACCGGGAGACCGTCGTCGACGTCTCGTACGACGGCCAGGGCTGCTCGATCTCCCAGGCCTCCACCTCGGTCCTCACCGACCAGGTGATCGGCGAGCCCGTCGGTGAGGCCCTGAAGATGCTGCAGTCCTACACGGAGATGCTGCAGTCCCGGGGCCAGGTCGAGGGCGACGAGGACCTCATCGGCGACGGCATCGCCTTCGCCGGTGTCTCGAAGTACCCCGCGCGCGTGAAGTGCGCATTGCTCGGCTGGATGGCGTTCAAGGACGCGCTGTCCCAGATCATCGACTCGGAGGAGAAGACGGCATGAGCGAGAACGCTGCTGAGGCCGCCGGTACCGCGGCCGACCCGGCGCAGGCCGGCGACAACCCGCTGAACCTGCCCACCCTGTTCGACGTCGAGGAGGCCATGCGCGACGTGGTCGACCCCGAGCTGGGCATCAACGTGGTCGACCTGGGCCTCGTCTACGACCTCAAGGTCGACGACGACGCCGCGGTCCTCATCGACATGACCCTCACCTCGGCCGCATGCCCCCTGCAGGACGTGATCGAGGACCAGACCCGCGCCGCGCTCGTCTCGTCCGGCCTGGCGACCGACGCCAAGATCAACTGGGTCTGGATGCCCCCGTGGGGCCCCGACAAGATCACCGACGACGGCCGCGAGCAACTGAGGGCGCTCGGCTTCACCGTCTGACGAATACCTGGCCGCATGAACTGCATAACCGCAGTCCAGGCGGCAGTTTTGTGCCGGTCGGCGTAGTCGCGCAATGGTTCAAGTACGCGACTGCTTCGAGGGTGAAACACGATTGCTCGCCGCGTCCGCGAGGCATTCCTGAGCGGTCGAATGCTCTGTTTTCCTCCAGCTGTGCGTAGTTTTGTGCGGAATCTGGTCCGCCCACGCCCGCGAAGCTGGTGCGGTGGGTACCGGGCGGGCGATGGCGGGTGCTGTGTGATTGGCGCGATTGCACGAAAGCGTCGTAGAAGTCGAGGTTACAGAGGGTGATCGGGGTGCTGTGGGCCACTGGCAGGTACTTCAGAACTACGATCTGGATGCCGCCATGGGGGATTGTCTGCAGGGGTTCCGGCTGGCTGTGATGACGGGGTGACTGCGGCACACTGTGCGACGACGAGTGCAGACCTAGTTCGAATCACGTCGATTGCAGGCAGGGTTTTCGGACGGCCATGTTGGACGGGGATCTGGTGATCGCGAAGGTCGACGCACTCCGGTCCTAGCTTGCGAGCACGGTCTACCAGCCCCGCGCCTACCTGGCCACGTGCTTCCCGCAGGACGGCGACGGCGGATCGACGTGAGTCTGGGCATGTACTCGCTTCGACTCGCTGTACGCGAACGTCAACGGCGAGTCCGGACACTACCCAATGATGATCGCTCGGAGCTTGGACCAGAACCCTTTGGTGTTCGACACATTGTGGTGCCATCGAGAGGAATACTCTGCTCGTTCATCGGCAGCATGTTTGGCACCATGAGCGGTGACGGCGTTGACGATGTCGTCCTGGTTGCCAGTGCCGCGCAACATCCCATACGCAGTCAGGGCCGTGCCCTTGAGCCTGCGATCGCGTGATTGGCTGCGTTCGTGTGGTTGCTCTCGCACTGTGATCGGCCTCCTCAACGGGTCACTGTGCCACTGACTGACCTCAGTGAAGTCACATTCGGAGCTCCGCAGACCAAGGGGAGCAAGCCGCCGGGGAGCCCAGGACCGGCTTACGTAACGGTCGGATGACCGCTCCGCCCTCGCAGCGTTCAGCTGTACCTCGGCGGCGGCCATGGGGCACTGCGATCCTTGATTCCGCACGGATCAGGGATCGTGGTCGGCGTGTAGGACTCGGAGTCGATCTGAGAATCTGAGTTCGCCCACCGCGCGATGACCTGGCCCAATCGCTTCATTGTCGACCAATCCTTCACCACCGAGGCGTCGATCGACATGGATTGCGCGCAGGCGGAGACGGTTCCGAGCGCCTGGTCGAAATCTTCCTCGGTGCAGTGGGGGCCACCGGTCGGCAACGCTCGAGCGCACTGCTTGGCGCGCTCGGCGGAGACCTTGTAGGTCGTGTAGTCGAGAATGGTGATGTACTCTTTCTCGGTCATCGGGCATGCGGAGCGGGCCTCGTTGTCCGCAACCTCGAACTCGTCGTTGGCAGTGGTGGTCTTCTCGGCCCGAGCTGGATCGTCGATCTTGATCCGGCTGATTGCTCGGATCTTCTGGTCGACCGTCGACAGTCGTGTGCTGCACTCCTTGGAACGATCCTCGTACTCAGACGCTCGAGGGCCCACGAAGGCGAACGTGCCGACGATGATCGCGACGAGCAGGCCAGCAACGGGCACCCCGACTCTCATGACCCAGCTCTTGCCGTGCTCGCGGGGCACGAACCGATCGAGGTTCGCGTACTTCTTGCTCGACATCCTCCGATGAACCCTTTCCATGGATCGAGTGCTGTGGCAAACGCAGACGCCACCCGAATCATTATCTCCACTCGAAGGCAACGCCCGGCTGCCCGACTGTGTGCGGCGTTGTGGTTGCTTGGTGTTCACCGGCGCAGGGCCCCACCATCCTCTCCATATCGACGATTGGATCGGTAGCCCTGCAGACGACCAAGCCTGATCAACCCCGATGCAGGCGTCGACGACTCGCCACAGATTCTCGGAACCGATCATTGAGCAGGTGCGTCTCATTGACATGGACGATGAACACAGTGAGCACGAAGACGCGCCCGCTCTGCCCGATGGGGCGAGGACTACTTCGACCGGCAGCGTATGAGCTGGCAGGCGCTGCGCGACGACGGCGTGATCGATGTCTCTGACACCGCCGAGATCATCCACCGGCAGCTGGGCATGTTCGAGCGGAGGCGTCCAGTCAGCAGGAGCCTGACGAGATTGTGTCCCGACAAGGGACCTTCTGGCGGCAGGGACATCCGTTGAGGCGGCCGACCCTGCTCGGCATCGGCGTCGTCATGTCGATGGTCCTGGCCGGCTGCTCGACGGTCATCGCCGGAGAGGCGATTCCCGATGCGACGAAGGAGGTGAAGCTCGACACCGACAGCTTCAACACCGCGCCGCGGAAGGTGCCCGCCCGCGAACCGACCGATGCCGAGCGGAAAGTCGTGGTCGCGGGCCTTCTGGCAGACCGAATGGTCCTGCCCAACGAGTTCAATCCCGAAAACATCGGAACCGGCGTGCGAGCACATGTCAGGCGATGTGGGAATGGCATGTGCGGAATTCGCCCTCGCCACCGACGAACGAGACTGCGGACTGCGAGTCTGCGGCCTCGTCTGGGGCAACGCATCGCAGCGCGGCCTGTTGGTTGGCCCGGTATGCGAATATCGACAAGGCTGTCGACGGGATCCGGTGGCAGGCCTGAGTGCGATTGCAGCTCTCAAGACGAGGGAGGAACCGTTCATGACGACCAGTGCCCAGCGGTACCGCGAGCATCGTGTGTGGGAGACGCTGCGCCTCAAGCGTGAAGCGCTTGAGGCCGCTCGATACGGTGATGCCGGTACTGAGCAGAAACGCCAGGACGTTCTTGAGTGGCTGACCGAAGCCGAGAAGACACGGACAACCTCGCAACCGGCACTTTATCTTTCGGCGCTGGAGCAACTCGGTCAGGCACTCAACGAACTGCCCATCGGTGACGCCGAGTTCCGGCAGTACATATCTGTTACTCGACAACCGCAGAACCCTCAGTACGTGTGGAAGCTCGAGGCGGCACTGCGGGAGTTGCCACTGCCGCCGCCCAAGGGGCTGGCGCAGTCGTACGTGCAGTTGCTCGACGACGAGGTCGCAGTCAGAACCGTGCGTCTCGATGAGCTGGAGAGCCGGATCGCTGAAACCGAGGAAGGTCTGCGTCAGCGACTGGTGAAGCTGAACGAGCTCGATACCGATCTCGATGCGCTCCATGAACGGATCGAACAGGAACGAGCGGCGATCGCAGACGTCTCCTCGACAGCCGAGAGCAGGATCTCGTCTGATTGGGATGATGCTCTCGCGGCATGGAAGGCGCGCCGTTCGGAAACGGATGAGAAGAACGACGCCGAAGCGCTCACTCGCATCGCCACACTCGGAGCGATCGCCAAGGCGGGGGAGGCCTTGGCGGAGCACGCTGCTGGCGATCTCAGCGCTACCGATTGGACACAACGAGCGACACGAGAGCGAAAGACCGCTGTGGGGATGCGATGGGGTGGGATATTCGTCTTTGTCCTTGCCGTCGCCCTCGGTGGCTTTATCGTCAAAGAGGCCATCGGCAAGAACTTCGACCTCACCGTCGGTGACGCCATTCTGCGATCGTCAGTGGCCATCGTCGTCGCTACCTTTGGTGCTCTGCTCCTGCGTGAATCGAGCCGGCATTTCCGGGAGGCAGACACCGCCGAGGATGTCGCACTGTCATTGCGAGCTCTCGCGCCCTTCTATGCCGGATCCGGTGAGGAGATCAGACTTGATGCCCGGAGGCAGGTCGGCGATGCCGTGTTGGTCAAGAACGTGCTCTCCCGATTCGCACACCGAGACGCAGCCAAGCACGCTGCTGACCCGACTGGTCTTGAACTTTCGACCCTGATCGACCAGGCAACCAAGGCGCTCAAAGGTGAGAAGGACGGTGCCAAACCCTCGTCCTGATGACGGCGACACGCCAAGTATGACAAGGTCAGTCACTCCATGAGCGAGGAAGCAACCGCTGGGATTGCCCGACGTAAGGGGGGATCGCGCCAACGTGGCGGTCACAGTGCCTTGGTTCGGAACTATCGATCTGAGTGGCGCGCGAGGTAGTTCGTGAAGGCGCACACTCGATCCCAGTAGGGGAGATCCGTGTACTCGGACAGGGCCAGAATGTGTTTGCGTACCCCGGTCCTCTGAATGTGATCGACCGCATCGAAGTAGTGTCCAAGCAGATCCGTGGGGCACTGGTTGCTCATCCAGAACTTGAGCAGCTCGATCGACGTGACGCCATGGTCCTTCCAGAATTCAAAGACCTCGGCGACCTCGATGCTCGTCGAACGAGTTCGGGCGCTCGAATCATTAGTGCCGCTGAGGGGAATCCGCCCGTACGTGAATCGCTCGGCTGCTGGACTCAAGGAGTCGCGTCCACCACGGACCATAGCGTCGAGTGTCGAGAGCGCGGTGTGTGGCGAACGGGCGTATCGCGGAAGATCAAGATGAAGCCCGCGCCACTCGCGAGAATATCTCGGGCGGTTGAGTCCAGTGATGTGCAGGTACTCCTGGACAGCGGCCAGAACGTGCGCGGAGTCCTCACCGAATCGGCTCCACCATTCGGCATTTCGATATCGCAGGGGTAGTTCGCGCGTGCAGCGCTCGAAGCAATCGATCGCGTCGGGAGAGTTCTCAACATGCCAGCCGTGTTCGAGGCAGCGGACTGTCACCACGAGCGCTCCGTCGCTGGTGCTGTGCTCAATGCGCATGCTGTCGCGGACGAAATCATTGAAGCTGTCGCCGTTGACGAAAGACCTGACCCTCGCCATCCGGGCGTGCACAGCCGGGTTGGGGACCGGTCCATTGCTTCGAGCGTGATTGCAGTCATGACAAGAGGCGACGTAGTTGGTCGGAGCGTCGATACCTCCGTATGGGTTGCGGGGGATGTAGTGGTCTACCTCGAACAGACGCGGTGTGGGGGCGAATCTGTTCCGAACGAGCTGGGTGCCACAGTGTCCGCATCGACCGTCCCAGAGCCGAAGGACAACGAGGCGACTGCGTGCGGCCGTCGTCGGCCAGGTCCCCATGGTGAACTCCTCCATGATCAGAGACCGTAGCCCGGACGCGCCGCACCCCTGCGGTGACATGCGTAACCGTCTCGACTGAGGGCAGCAGCTGAGAACATCATCCGCCGACCCGCATCCACGTTTCCGGGTTACCGCCCTCGATCACGCGTCTCGCCCTGCCGCCAAACCGTGCCAGCGCTTCGTTGCATGCGAAGATCATGGGCCCAGTCAAGTGAGCCATTCTCGGCACCAATCGAACAACCGTTGTCTTTGTGGCCCTGTGGTTTTCGAACCCAAAGCGATCCTGTCGAATATCTCAGTCTTCTTCGCAGAGTGGTACATCAGGTCCACTTCTTTGGCGCACTGGAGGTGCGCACCTGGCTGCCGGTGAGATCACCAAGGTCCGGGAGGTCCGGAAGGGCGCGGGCGTAGCTCTGCCAGGCCGAGCTCTGTCCGTGAACCAATAGCGTTAAGGAAGCCCGACGGGATGCGTTTGTGGGGTCTACGTTGAATCGCTGAGGGCCTTGGACGCCTCGACAACGAGCCGTCCAAGGCCCGCATCGTGCCGCAGTGCTGCCCACGCCCGCCGGGACCCGTGACACGGATTCTTGACCGCATAGTCACGCAGCCAGCCCCGCAGCTCCGCATCCGGATCCTGCAGCGTGTCAGCGACTTTCGTGCGACGGAAGGTGGAGCGGGAGAGCCCGACCGCACGCCAACCCCACCGAATGCTCTCTACGCAGGAAGGGGCCGACGTGACCGAAGATGCATCGTTGCGGTGGGACGCCCTGCCCGAGGGCCAGCGCCATCCGAAGAACCTCGCGATCCTCGCCGTCGAGCACCTGGTAATGCCTGCGAGCTACCCGTGCCGCGTCACGGTCCTCCAGGACGTCGACTATCGGAAACCCGAGATCTCCGTGCTCGTTGCGTTGCCCGACGGCCGCGAGCGCACCGTCAAAATCCTCGATGGTGATGACCCGGTCACGCTCGCGGCGAGGATCAGGGGCGCGGCCGACCAACTCGTCAGTGATAGCGAGGGCGCGTAAGGGGCATCGTCATTGTTCTTCGTCGAGTGCTACGAACAGCTCAACGAGCAGCGGCTCGAGCCTCCTGGTCGCCTCGGCGTCAGCGACGTCGCCCTGGACCAGCAGCTCGGCGTGCTGGCTCGTCGGCAGTGCCAAGACGTCGTCCTGGGTCAGGCACCGGGCGACCAGCGGGTGCTCGAGGCCGCGGATGGAGCCAACGGCTCGCTCGAACGAGACCGCACCGAGGTACATGCCCGGTCTCCTTGTGATGACGGCTGCCCAGTTCTCCGGTGTCATCGCGCTCGTCGGCGTGACCACATGGTCGTCCATATCTCAGATTCTTTTGTGTCGCGGGCGGGCGCGGTTGTAAGCGTGGAGGAGCCGTCCCGGGGCCTGGGGCAGGAGCGTGACGTTGCCCCGTCATAGACGATCTCGACAGCGTCGCGGTCGTCGACCACAAGATCGATGAGCGAGGGCAGCATCCTGCCGGCCTCTCTGGCGCTGATCGCGTGCATGATCACCTCCTCATCGTGTTTGGTCCATCCGGACGGTGATGAACGAGAACTATCAGCTCGCGTCTTCGTTCGGGGCCGAGAGCCGTTCGGCCGGTGAATCGCGTCTCGCGAGCACGTCAGTGATCGGTCCGACCGTCGTGCCTGGTTCGAGGGCGATCATCGGCTTGTACGACGGTCCGCGCGATATGTCGCCGTCCAATTCGTAGACAACGGTTCGGAGGGTGTTCAGGTGGCGACCGAGGAGTACGGCCATCGTGAACGGTCCGTGGAAGGCGAGGTTTACCTCGGCACGTCCGTGGCGGGCTGACAGTTGCCGGATTCGTTGCGCGATGTTGATGCTGAGACGAGCTGCCTCGCGTGGGTCGATGCGCTCGGACCCCTCAAGTGAGAGAATCTCCACTTCGGAGAATCCCTCGCCGTCGTCACTTACAAGCCGGTCGAACACTGTGCGATCCGGCTCCGGTGTCAGGGTGACAAAGACCGCGACCCTATCTGGTTTCCCTGCACCTCGACCATGTCCAGGGGGGACCATCTCGGTCCTGAGCCGTGTGATGTTCGGGTCGTCTTCGGGGACAGTGGCTTCCCAGGTTTTGCCCTGGACATCCACCACCACGAGGTTGCCCAACTTGGTCTCCGGTAGCGCGGCCCCCAGGGCGAGTCCGACTGATAGGTGAGCGCCACCCGAGATGCGGACGCGCGGTGAGTTTGCCGCGTAAACGGCATCACTGGTCAACGGGAGTGTTCGTCGCAGGTATTCGAGTCCTTCGGGGGAGGGGAGTCGGCCGGTGTCGGGCGGCTTGATTCGGAGGTGCAGGTCCGACTCATCGGCATCGCTCGCGAACGCGACTGGGCGGCTCTGTACACGAATCGTGAAGTCCCGGCCGTCGGCGTGGATTGCGGGCTTTCGTCGCTCGATGCGGTGCATGAGGAGATCGCGCACAATCTCGATTTGGCCCGCCTGTTCTAGCATGTTGGCCTGTTTCTTGTCGGCCAGAGTGCGGGCTGGCGCAAGCCTGAGGAGCCGGTCCGGAGCGTCGTAGTCGCATTTCGAGTTGTTTCCTCGAGCGACAGCGTTGGCGATGCACAGGCCGAAAGCTGGATCACGATCGAGCTGGAGTAGCCGGGGCAATTCGCGCTCGCGGACGATGATGCTGTCGACGATATCCGGTGTTACGAGGAGAACGGCTGCTGAGAGCCCGGCGGTCAGGGCCTGTTCGAGGCGATCGGTGGTTGTCCCTGGTCGGAGGTCGATGCGATCGCGCCATACTACGAGGCCGGCGGCGCGGAGCAGATTCTCCAGGGACTCTGCTTGTGGGGTCCCGTCCGATTGGCGGTAGGAGATGAAGACGGGGCCGTCGCCTCGCACAGCGCCGGATGGCAGTGGACCTAGTGGCTTGAACCGCGACGGCGGGACTGAGACCGACGCTGTGCGCGTCGCAGTACGGCCAAATCGTGTGCGTCGGGCAATGAGACCGCGGAACTCGCCGGTAGCGCCAGGCGAGTAGACGAGCATTGCAAGTGGGCCATCGCTGCCTTTGGCGGCGGCGCGGATGGCAGCGATGTCGATCGGACTGGGGGCGGATGGAATGGGATGACTGTGCCATTCGCCGACGTACCCGATCGGGTCATCGGCTGCTCGTGGTGCGAGGAATTCCTTGAGGAGCGCATTCGCGCGGGCGTCGTCGCGAACATACCTGTCTGTTGTTGCCTTGGCACTGCCGATGGCCAAGGCATGGGTGACTATTACGTTGCTGTCTTCTCGGTATCCGAGGAGGATGCCGCCAGCCTCCAGAGGGAGGCGTCTCGCGGTCTCGGATGCGATGGCCTGCTGGGCTTCTGCATGCACGTCGATGTTCGGCGATGGCCGAGTCACTGGGGCCTCCTTACGGCGCTGATTGAGAGTTCTCGCATTTCTCCGGCGACGTGGACTGGTCGACCGACGAGTAGTCCGATCGCGTGGCGGACTGTCGCTGCGGCCGCCTCGACGACTGCGTATGGCGGGGTAGGGGAGACCGGGCTGCCACAGCCGGCGTCGAACACCTCTGGCACGAACTGATGCGCGCTAACGGCGGTCCGAGGCAGTGGGTCCGCCCCATCGATCGGCGGCAGCAGATCGATTCGGTAGCTTGCGCCGTCGCCTTGGATCGTCGCCGAGAGGATCCGCTTGGAGAGTGTCTGCGCAGTGACGTGGAGGAGTGCGGTGGTGGCGAAGTCAGCGGTGGCGTTGACCACGAGATCATGGCTATTGAGAAGATCGGCGGCTTTGCCGCCCGTGGTGAGCGTTTCGTTCATCGGTGTGATGTCTGTGGCTGCGATGTCGCCGCGTGTAACCAAGTGCTGCTTGACTGCGTTGACCTTCGACAGTCCTATGGATTCGCGGCCGACGAGGTGACGGACGAGGTTCCCTGGCATGACGACGTCGCCGTCGATGAGCGTGAGATGACGGATACCGGAACGCACGAGCATGTCGGCGACGAATGAGCCGAGGGCTCCGACGCCGATGATGGCCACGCGGCATCTGAGGAGTTCGGGGGCGAGAAGGCCCGCACGCGCAGCTCTGGCGGTGTCGGTGTCGGCTCCTGAGCGCAGGCGTCTGGCGGCGATGCTGCCGCCGACGGTCGGCCAGACTTCGAGCGTGATCGCGCCGTCGTGCAAGCCACGACGGTAGGTCAGTACCAGGATGGTGATCGAGTGGTTGCGAATCTTACGGTCCAGGTCGACGGTGGGTTTGATGCGAACGGATATGTCGTCCCATGTTCTTGGTGGTACGTCTACGTCGCCGAGGTCGGCGAGATATCCCAAGCGAACTTTGGTGGGCTTCGAGTACTTCGTCGGCTTGGTGCCGCCAGCGATCCGCATCGTGTTGTTCCGCGCCGGCCGGAACTGAACGAACCGGCCGCGGAACTGGGTCAGGTCGTCGTAGAGGTACAGCCGTTCATCCTCAGACGGTTCGAAGTAGCGGTCGAGATCGAGGTCGGGGCGGTCGCCTGGCCATCCGGAGTCCGCTTGGTCGAACCAGGCGGCGACGTGCTCTAGGAACGCAGGCGCTTCCGCCCACCACAAGCCGTCGTGATCGTCCTCTGCGACCAGACAGAGCGAACCGTCCAATTCTCGGTGCCAGGACCATGCGACGGCATCAGGGCTTACCGGGGTGACGCGGGGCGGTTGGAACGGGAACCGAGACCGCAGCGTGATCAGCACGTCGGTGGTCTTCCCGGAATGGGTGATGGGCCCCCGCCAGCCATCGTCGCTTTCGATGAAGCCCGCGCGGATCAAGCCTTCCTCGAAGTGCTGGCGCGAGTAGCCGACGTAGTCGTCGTACGCGGCAGCAGTCACCCGAAAGTCCTCGTTCCTGCCGGGACCACCCGCGCCCCCGCCGAAATCGCCGACACGCGCTTCGAGCCATCATCGTTGAATCCACGCGGCATCTGGAACACCCTCTCGCCATCTCCGTTCTCGCCCAACAGCTCCTGAAAGATCAGCGCCGCCTTGCCCTCATCCTCCTCCTTGAGCGCACCGCGCGCAGACTCCGCGGCGTCAGCGAAGCGGGTCCGGGCCGCATCGAGCTCTTCGCTGGTTGCGCGGATGCTGATCGTGTGCCCAGCCAAGGTGGGGTCATTCACGCCGATGCCGTAGCTGACGAAGCCGTCGATAGTCTGGCTGACCTCTTCGAGAGCGGACACGTAGTACTCGACGTGATCGTTGCCCGACACCAGACCGGAGGCGAACGCTTGATATGTCGCCACCTCGATGAAGAACCCGCCTGGCTTCTTCGCGCCGAGGAGGGAGCGGCGGGTCTGACGCAACAGCTTGACCGTCGGGACGTAGTAGGCGTCGTGGGCTGCGTTCATCTCGCTCGACAGGGAGGTCAGGGTCTCGGGATTAGTACGCACCCATGTGTCCATGTCACCCTTCTGCGGGATCTCCCAAGTGTCTCCGTCCCAGTGCGGACGCGCAGGGACGGCATCGACATATAGGTCGTACTCGGGGAACGACACCTGAAGGCTTCGGTCCTGGCGCTTTGTCCTGCGATGCCCATCGGGGTCCGTGCCGAACTCGGCATGAAGCACGGCGAAGAACCGGTCGAGGATGTCCTTCGATGTGACATCGCTAGGGACATCCGGGAGTCGCACGAACACGTCGACGTCCTTGACGCGCTTGATGGATACGTTGCGCTTGTAGGAGCCGATCAGCACGGGATTCACGCCGTACTCGGCGAGCTTCGCGTCGGCTTCGAGTGCGTCGCGCACTAGCCGATGCGCTTCGGGGGCATTGACTTTGTCGTCGCCGGGCTCGATAGAGCTCAGCGCATCCTTGAACTGCTGTCTGAGGTGAGCCATCGGGCCCTCCGATCTCGTTGTGGTTACACATGAGTGGCTCTGAGCCTGCCGCACACCACCGACAACTTGAGCTGGTGTGCGGCAGGCGGCCTACTTCTTCTTGCTCTGCTTGCCGGTGCTCTCGTTGGTCGTGGTCTTCGGGTGACTCTTCACCGTGGACTGCTTGACGAATCGCCCGGTGATCGCGCTGCGTCCTCGCTTGCCTGCCATACCTCTCACCCCCCTCACGTGTTGCATATCCGGTCGTGTGTTTCAATTCTAACACACTCTGCGTCGAGGTCGATTCGGCGTTGCGGATGTGAGACACTAGGGTCATGGCCAAGACTACGATCAACACGGCCGCGCTTTACGCTGCGCTGGATGCCGCCCGTCAGGAGCGTCAACTCTCTTGGCGCTCGTTGGCGGGCGAGGTCGGCGTGAGTCCTTCACTGCTCTCGCGGCTCGGTAACGGCCTAAAACCCGACACTGACGGGTTCGCCACGATCATCGCGTGGCTCCGGCTCCCCGCTGAAGACTTTTTCGAGCACGAGGGGCGAAGCACCGTCGATGACGGCCGAGAACCTGACCTCATGGCCCAACTTGCGCCGCTCTTGCGCGCACGCAAGGACCTCAGCGAGACCGACATCAAGTACCTGCAACAAGTGATCGGCGCAACCGTCGAACGTGCACGAGCGCAAGGATGACCTGTGCGGCGAGGATTCAAGACCGAGGCGAAACGCCTCGCGCTGGAGCTACGATCTGAAATCGGCCTCGATGCGCACGTGCCCTTCGAGCCCTACGCGTTCGCCGCGGAGTACGGAATTCCAGTCGTCCAGCTCAGCGACCTCGAAGGTGAAGCCCGCTCCCACTTTCTGAGGGCTGACGGGAGTGTCCTATCGGGAGCGTTAATCCCGCACGGAACAGGCTTGATCATCCTGGAGAACGATGCTCAACCGCTGGCCCGCAGGCGCACCACCATGTGTCACGAACTCGCCCACGTCGTCCTTGAGCATCAGTTTGGTGTATCCCTCTCAGACGAGAGGAGGTGTGGGCTCGGCGGCGATCAAGAAGCAGAAGCCGACTGGCTGTCCGGCGAGATGCTGATTCCCACCGATGGAGCCTTCCGACTCGCCCGAGCAAACGCCACCGATGAGGCTGCGGCAGTCGAATACGACGTCAGCCTGGCTGTCGCCCGCTGGCGGATGAATCACAGCGGAGCTCGCAAGGTCATCGAGCGATCGCGGGCCAAATGGGCCAGGAGCACGAGCTGACCAACTCCGCGAGCGCGGGCAACGGATCATCTGGCGGGTGGCGCGATTGCGAGGTCCCTTGATGTGGTCCGTCCGGGTATCCGCGCATCTATCACTCGATCGTCGCGAGAAGGTCGGCTGGCTTCACGTCGAGAGCGTGGGCGAGCTTGACGATGACGTCGAGGGTGGGGTTCCGGCGTGATCGTTCCAGGCCGCTGATGTAGGTACGGTCGAGCCCGACGTGGCGCGCGAAGGCTTCCTGGGATGACCATCCGCGCTCGTGGCGCAGATCGCGGAGGCGCTCGCCGAAGGCGATGCGATGCGCCGGATGGTCATGTATCTACGATTTCGATGGGCGGACAATGAGTCCACAGAGTGCAAGTCGGAGATCCAGTCCCGCGTGGATTGGCAAGCTCAGCGAGCAGCCGCCCGCCTCACGAAGGCGAGAGTGGTCCCGCAAAAGGCCTGGGCTGTACCTGATCGGCCATCGATTCGGTTACCGCTATCACCCCGGATCACCCACGTGCCCCTGATTGGTCCCTGCCCTCTTCAGTGGCCGAATTTTGTGCGGAGTTTTGTGCGTAGTTCGCCTCATGGTGAGCCTCTTTGGATAGGCTAAAGCCATGTTCAGAGCGGTATTTTGGTTCCAAGGAGGTTCCCCCAACTGGGTCTGGATGCCGCCGTGGGGCCCGGACAAGATCACCGACGACGGCCGCGAGCAGCTGCGCGCCCTGGGCTTCACCGTCTAGGACCGCGCCGGCGATGCCGCTGCGCAACAGGGTCGACCCGTGGGGCCGGATCGTCGCCGATCCGGCCCGCGGTGTTTTCCTGGGTAACCGCGGAATCCTGCACGACGAATCCGGCACCGTCGTCCGCGAGCACGCGAACGCCATGTGGATCGCGTGCCGGCTCGACTTCAACGGCCGCTACCGCTCCCCGCGGCAACCCGAGCCCCGCAAGTACACCCAGCTCTTCCTCTTCGACGAGGCCACCGCCTACGCCGCCGGTCATCGCCCGTGCGGCGAGTGCCGCAACGCCGACTACCGCGCGTTCAAGCGACTCTGGGCCGTCGCGAACCCCGACGTCGAGAACACCCCGAAATCGATGGACCGCACGCTGCGCGCGGAACGCCGGGCCGGGAACGCACCCGTCACCGCGACGCCGCCCGACGGTGCCGTGGTCACCGACGGCACGGACGCCTTCCTCCGCTGGAACGGCGCCTGGCTGCGCTGGAGCTTCGAGGGCTACACCCCGGCCGAACCGGCGGGGGAGCTGCGCCTACTCACCCCGCCGTCGATCGTTCGCATGCTGGAG
Source organism: Tsukamurella tyrosinosolvens (assembly GCF_900104775.1). NCBI lineage: Bacteria > Bacillati > Actinomycetota > Actinomycetes > Mycobacteriales > Tsukamurellaceae > Tsukamurella > Tsukamurella tyrosinosolvens. Next base: position 3,195,652 of record NZ_FNSA01000003.1, on the reverse strand, counting down.
ATCGGCCTCCCGGTCACCGCGCACCCCTCGGCCGGCTGATCGCGGGTCGTCACCCCGCGGCGAGCGCCAGCCGCGCGTGGGCGCGGACGTCGGCGTCGGAGTCGTCCAGCGCGGCGGTGAGCGCGACGGCGACCGCCGGTACCCCGGGCCACGTCCGCAGCGTCACGACGGCTGCCTTGCGCACGTCCAGATGAGGGTCGGCGAGGGCGGATTCGAGCGCGGCGACGGCACCGTCGGGCCCCAGGGCGACCGCGCCCCGCGCCGCCCCCTGCCGCACCTGCCACGCGCGATCGGCGAGGCCGGCATCGAGCAGGTCCACGTCGGTCGCATCGCCCAGGGCGCCGACCGCCTCCAGGGCCGCCGCTCGGACCAGCGGGTCGTGGTCGGCGGCCAGGGCGCGCACCGCGTCGACGCCGCCGCGGCCCACCGTGGCGAGTCCCGTGGCCGCCGCGATCCGCACTTCCCGGTTCCCGTCGGTGATCGCCCGCGCGAGCGCCTCCCAGTCGTCGTGCGCGACCAGGCCGCTCACGCCCACGACCCGCACGCGGTGATCCGGGTCGGTGCTCAGCGCGGCGAACTGCGCCGGCGTCCCCGCCTTGAGCGAGCGCAGCAGATTCCCGATGGCCGCCCGCACCACGGCGTCCGCGGAGCCGAGGTAGTCGGCCAGCCCGTCCGCCGACGGCAGCACCTCCACCAGCTCGATCAGCCCGGCGGCGGCCGCGCGCCGGACCGCCGCGTCCCCGTCGCCGAGCGCGGCGGCGAGGGGCGCCAGGAAGCCGTCCGGCGCGCCCTCGACGAGGAAGGTGACGGCGTTCCGCCGCACCGTCGTGTCCGGATCGGACAGAAAACGAGAGAGCTCCGCCACGGAGGGGCCGTCCAGCGCCAGCAGCTCGCGCAACCGCGGCGAGACCGCAGGCACGACGGCGGGCCGCTCGGCCGCGGCGGGGATCGCGCCGATCGGCGCCACCGCCAGCGGACCCAGCACCTCGACCGCCGTCGCGGACCCCGGGATGTGGTCGAACTCGTCCACGGCCACCAGGTACGGGGCCACCGGCCGGGTCAGGAACTCCATCTCGCCGTCGGCGCCCACCCTCAGGTTCAGGTGCCGGCCCCACCGCTCGTCGTCGCGCTCCGGCAGGTCCGGGCGGTCGTGGTAGAGCCCCCAGCGGGATTCGGTGCGCGCGAGTGAGGCCTTCGCCGCCATCTCCGCGCAGTCGCGGATGAAGGAGACCTCCACGCACCGCATCAGCTCGTGCGGCGTCCGCGCCCCGAGGCCGCCCACCTCGCCGCGCATCCGCTCGAAGGTCTCGATCGCGATGGTCAGCTTCGGCGCCGTCTTCGGCGGCGCGATGTAGTCGTTCACGAAGCGCCGCAGCTTGTACTCGACCTGGGGCTGCGGCGGACCGTCGGGCCTGCGCGCCGGGCCGTAGATCAGCTCGTGCGCCGCGGAGATCTGCTCGTCCAGGCCGTCGCCGCCCGCCGCCACCGTTCGCGCGTGCCGCACCGCGTCCGCCCCGGCGAGCTCGCCGAAGACGAACGCGCCGATCATGTAGTTGTGCGGCACGCATGCCAGGTCGCCCGCCGCGTACAGGCCGGGCACGGTAGTGCGGGCGTTCTCGTCGACCCACACGCCGGACGCGGAATGCCCGCCGCACAGGCCGATCTCGGAGACGTGCATCTCGATGTCGTGGGTGCGGTAGTCGTGGCCGCGGTTCGCGTGGAAGGTGCCGCGCGTCGGGCGCTCGGTGGTGTGCAGGATCGACTCCAACTCGCCGAGCGTCTCCTCCGGCAGGTGCGAGACCTTGAGGTAGATCGGCCCGCGCGCGGAATGGATCTCGGAGCGCACCTCGGCGATCATCTGCCCGGACCAGTAGTCCGAGTCCACGAACCGCTCGCCGAGCGCGTTCACCTGGTAGCCGCCGAACGGGTTCGCCACGTAGGCGCACGCGGGCCCGTTGTAGTCCTTGATCAGCGGATTGATCTGGAAGCACTCGATGCCGCTGAGCTCGGCGCCCGCGTGATAGGCCATCGCGTAGCCGTCGCCGGCGTTCGCCGGGTTCTCGTAGGTGCCGTAGAGGTACCCCGACGCGGGCAGGCCGAGGCGGCCGCACGGCCCCGTCGCCAGCACCACGGCGCCGGCGCGGATCTCGACGAATTCCCCCGTCCGCGTGTTGAAGGCGACCGCGCCCACGGCCCGCCGCTCGGTCCCGCTGCCGGTGGTCAGCACCCGCACCGGCATCACGCGGTTCTCGATCCGGATGCGCTCGCGCATCTTCTTCTGCCGCAGCACCCGGTACAGCGCCTTCTTCACGTCCTTGCCCTCGGGCATCGGCAGCACGTACGAGCCGGAGCGGTGCACGCGGCGCACGGCGTACTCGCCGTACTCGTCCTTCTCGAACTTCACGCCGTACCGCTCGAGGCGCTGGATCATCGCGAAGCCACGGGTCGCCGTCTGGTAGACGGTGTTCTGGTTGACGATGCCGTCGTTGGCGCGGGTGATCTCGGCGACGTAGTCCTCGGGCTCGGCCTTGCCGGGGATGACGGCGTTGTTCACGCCGTCCATGCCCATCGCGAGCGCGCCCGAGTGCCGCACGTGCGACTTGTCGAGCAGCAGCACGTCGGCGCCCGCCTCGGCCGCGGTGAGCGCCGCCATCGTGCCGGCGGTGCCGCCGCCGATCACGAGCACGTCGCAGGTCAGGCGGGTGCGGTCGGCGATCTCGGGGATGTCCATGGAACTCCTGGTGCTGGTCAGCGGTCGGTGAGGGCGTCGACGACGCCCGCGCGCAGGGCGGAGGACGACGGCGCGCGGCGCACGTCGAAGGACGCGCGGACGGGCTCGCCGCGGCGGCCCAGGACGACGATGCGGTCGCCGAGCAGGATCGCCTCGTCCACGTCGTGGGTGACGAAGACGACGGTGGCGGGGTGGGCGTCGAGGGTGCGCAGCAGCAGCCGCTGCATGTCGCCGCGCGTCTGCGCGTCGAGGGCGCCGAAGGGCTCGTCCATGAGCACGGCGCGGGGCGCACCGGCGAGGCCGCGGGCGAGCTGGACCCGCTGTCGCATGCCGCCGGACAGCTCGCGGGGCAGGTGCTTCGCGTAGGCGGTCAGGCCGACCTCGGCGAGCCACCGTCGGGCCTCGTCGGAGCGACGGTGCCGGGCCACGCCCCGCAGCGCGAGCGCGAGCCGCACGTTGTTCTCGACGGTGCGCCACGGCAGCAGGGCGTCCTCCTGGAAGACCATGGCGCGGTCGCGATCCGGACCGGTCACGGGCGCACCGTCGGCGAGGACGACGCCGGAATCGGCGCGGAGCAGCCCGGCGAGCGCGCGCAGCACCGTCGACTTGCCGCAGCCCGACGGGCCCGTCAGGACCAGGCGTTCGCCGGGCCCGACGGTGAGGTCGAGCGCGCGCACGGCGGTCGCGCCGCGGTAGCCGAGGTCGACGGCGTCGAGTCTCAGTCGCAGCCCGTCGCGCTGCACGGGCGGGCTGACCGCCGGCGCGCTCATCGGTCGCCCCGCGGCAGCCAGCGGGTGACCCGGCGGCCGGCCAGTTCGATGACGGCCGAGGTCAGGAAGCCGAGCACGCCGATCGTCAGCATGCCGACGAACACCGCGGGGTAGTCGACGAGTGTGTACGACTGCCACGTGCGGTAGCCCACCCCGAGGCGCCCGGAGATCATCTCCGCGGAGACGAGGCAGATCCACGCGACGCCCACGCCGACGGACAGTCCGGAGAAGACGCCCGGCAGCGAGCCAGGGAGCACGACGCGCCACAGCACCGCGAGATCTCCGCCGCCCTGGGTGCGCACGGAGTCCTCCCACACGGTCGGGAGGGCGCGGACGGCGTGCCGCACGCTCACCGCGATGGGGAAGAACGCGGCCGTCGCGGTGATCGCGACCATGCCCGCCTCGGACGACGGGAGTAGCAGGATCATGACCGGCACGAGCGCGATCGCGGGGACGGGGCGGGCGATCTCGAGCAGGGTCCCGACGGTCAGCTCGGCGGCGCGGGAGCGGCCCAGCGCGACGCCGGCGGCGATGCCGAGCACCGCGGCGACCGCGAAGCCCGTGCCGATGCGGATCAGCGACTGTGCGAGGTCCAGCCAGTACTCGCCGGTGCGCACCGACTGCGCGAACCGCTCGGCGACGGCGCTCGCCGAGGGCAGAGTGTCGAACCGGATCCAGACGAGCGCCACGTGCTGGGTGGTGAGCAGCTGCCAGACGCCGATCGCGGCGGCGGCCACCGCGATCCGGACCGGCCAGGCAGGGAGAACGGCCCGGCGGGCGGGGGCCGTGGCCGGCCGCCGGAGCGCCGCGGCGGGGAGCGAGTCGAGGGCGGTCACCGTCGGGCCTCCTCGAGGAGGGCGCGGTACTCGACGGGGACGGCGCCGGGGTGCTCCGCGCGGTAGCGGTCGCGGGCGTCGGGGCCCGCGAAGGGGACGAGCGCCGCGCCGTCGCGCAGCCACAGCGATTGGTCGGCGTACCAGCGGGTTCCGGTGAGCGCATCCGAGACGTAGGCGGCGCGGACCTTCCGGTCGGTCGTGGCGAGCGTGCGGATCAACGCCGTCGCGTCGGGCGCGGCCTCGGTGGCGTCGGCGCCGTCGAACCAGATCTCCGCGGACGGCCTCGGCGCGGGGGTGGCGGCGTCGTATCGGAATCCGCCGCGCGCGGCCTGTGCCTCGGCGAGGGGCTTCGGGTCGACGAACCGGTCGACGTCGAGCGGCGTGCCGAACTGGCCGATCGACTGCAGGTACCCGATGTCGCCCTTGAGAGCTCCGATGAGTGGCGCGGTGAGCGTGGGGTTGGGGTCGGTGCCGCCCGGCCCGTTGTACTGGTAGACGACCTCGGCGGGCAGGCCGCTGGCCTGCGCGACGTCCTGCGCGGCCTCGAGCGGGTGCTCGCGCTGGAAGTCCGTCGCGTCGAGTTGCGCCTCGAGGAAGGCGCGCACCACATCCGGGTGCGACGCGGCGTACTTCGTGTTGGCGACGACCCCGTGCAGCGTGGGGGTGTTCAGCTCGCCGCCGTCGTAGAGCAGGCGCGCCTTGCCCTGGTGGACGAGGAGGCCGGGCCAGGCGACGAACTGCGCCAGCGCCTGGACCTGGCCGGATTCGAGCGCGCTCGCCCCGACCTGCGGCTGCTGGTTCACGACGGTGACATCGGCGGTGCTGAGGCCCGCGCGGCTCAGCGCGGCGACGAGGGTGCCGTGCCCGGCGGAGCCGACGGACGCGGAGACCTGCTTGCCGCGCAGGTCGACCAGGGAGCGCAGCGGGGAACCGGGGGAGACCACCACCGAGTTGAGGGCGCCCCGCGCGCTCGACCCGGTGACCGAGAGCATCGCCGTCTCGGTCTCGGGGCTCGACTGCGCGCGGGATCCGTTGATCAGGAGGGGGTAGTCGCCCATCGATCCGATCTGGATCTTGCCGGCGAGCATGCCGCTCGTGATCGGGGCACCGGTGTCGAAATCCTGCCAGTCGACGCGGAACTTCCCGACGGTGGCGAGGCGCTTCTCCAGGAAGCCCTTGGCGCGCAGCAGGGTTCCCGCGGTGACGGTGTTGATGGTCTTGGACTGGTAGCCCACCACCAGGGTCTGGGTGGACTCGTCGGCCGCGGGCTCGAGCGAGCAGGACGCGAGGGCGGTGGCCGTCGCGGCGACGACGGCGACCGCGCGCAGGGTGGGTGTCATGGCTGGAGTTCTCCGGGGGCTGGGCGGGGCTATCGCAGGAGGTAGGGCATGTTGACGGTGACGGCGCCGGTCGGGCAGCGCGCGGCGCAGGGCCCGCAGTACCAGCACTCGTCGACGTACATGTGGGCGCGGTTGGTGCTCGGGTCGAGCGCGAGCGAGTCGAGGGGGCAGGCCTCGATGCAGATGTTGCAGCCCTCGATGCAGAGGGAGGCGTCGATGGTGACGGGGACGTCGACGCGCTGTTCGACCTGTGCCATGGGTGTGTTCCTCCGTGTCGGGGGCGGTCAGTCGCGGTGCAGGGTGCCGCGCAGGGTGATCCGGTCGGATCGGATGCGGATGTACTCGAGGTCGACGGGGCGGCCGCCCTCGAGGTGGGTGAGGCGCTCGTAGAGCAGGAGCGGCGAGCCGGTGGCGATCTCCAGGTTCGCGGCGGTGTGCGGATCGGCCGCCGCGGCGGTCAGGCAGTAGTCGCTGGTGCCGAGGCGATGCCCCGTGACGGCCTCGATCAGCGGGAAGACGTCCTCGTTCTCGAGGTCCTGCTCCAGAAGCAGGTCGCCGACATCGGAGACCAGGTAGGTGAGGTCCAGGCTGATGGGCTCGTCGTCCAGGTAGCGCAGCCGCTCCAGGTACACGGCCTCCTCGCCGCGCGGGATGCCGAGCTTCTCGGCGACGATCGGGGGCGGCACGAGCCGGGTGGCGGTCCGCACGCGATTACGGACCTCGCCGTGCAGCGAGAGGGTCTCGCGGAGCCCGCGCAGGCTGTCGAGCCCGTGGTCGACGGTGCGGGCGATGACCTCGGTACCCACACGTGGGCCGCGGCGGATCCAACCCTCGTCGCGCAGGATCGACAGGGCCTCGCGGACGGTGCCCCGGGAGACGGAGAACTGGGCGCCGAGGTCGTCCTCGCCGGGCAGGGTCCCGCGGTAGGTGCCGTCGTGGATCGCCTGGCGCAGGACGTCGGCGACGATGCGCGCGGAGTCGGCGCGGATCGGGCGGTCGGTCGCTGGCATGCGGCAACGATAGGAACAGGTCGGCCGGGTCCGGCCGACCTCGGGAGGGTGCCTCGGCGAAGGACCGGCGTCGGCGCGGGATTCCGCCGGTCGGCCCGCGCTCGCGGGGGCTCCGAACTGGGACTTCCCGGCGGTGGGCCGCTATTGCGCCACCCGCCGGAGCGCGCCGCGGATTTGAATCTCGGTGATCGACTGGTTCGGCGTCCGGGCCCTCGTGGGCGCTCGGACGGTCGTCAGAGCTCCTTGGCGAACCAGTGTTGCGCGTACGGGTTGTCGTTGTACCGCTCGATCTCGCGGTAGCCGAGCTTCCGGTACAGCGCTATCGCCTCGGTGAGCGCGCCATTGGTGTCCAGCCGCAGGGCGCGCACGCCCGCGGCGCGGGCGCGGTCCTCCAGGTCGGCCATGAGTCGCTGGCCGAGACCGAGACCGCGGACCGAGGGCGCAGCCCAGACGCGCTTGACCTCGGCGAACCCGTCGTCCTGGAACGTGAGCGCGCCGCAGCCGACGGTCTCCTCGCGGAGCGTCGCGACGAGCAGCAGCCCCGCGGGCGGGGTGATCGACGCGTCCCTGATCGCGCCGCCGACGCCCGGATCGAAGCCGTCCTGGAGCCGAGCCCCGAGTTCGGCGTAGTACTCGCGCGCCGCGAATCGTCCGGCGGGCGACTGCGCGTCCGCCTCCTCGACCCGCACCAGCGAGGCGACGAGCAGCCGCTCCACCTCGGCCATCGCCGCGACGAGCCGCCCCCGCTGGCCCGCAGAAAGGGGATCGAGCAGCGCGTGCGCGGCGTCCTCGGACCGGGACTCGAGCTCGGCGTACTCCGCGGCGCCCGCGGCGGTGACCCGCGCGGTCCGGACCCGGCCGTCACCGTCGTCCTGCTCGACGGTGACCAGACCGTCCGCCTCGAGCGCGCGCAGGAGCCGGCTGAGGTATCCCGAGTCGAGGTCGAGGCGGGCGCGCAGGTCGCGGACGTCCGCGCCGCCGCCGGTGCGGCCGATCTCCCACAGCAGCCGGGCCTGCCCCAGCGGCCGGTCCCGCGCGAGGTAGCGGTCCTGCAGCACGCCCAGCCGCTGTGTGACCGCCCGATTGAACCGCCGTACCTGCGCGACATCCTCCGTCATATCTCTGACCTTAGTCAGAGATATGACCGCGGGGCAACGGTCGAGCGAGAACTGCGTACCGTGGTCGGCGTGCGCTACCAACCACTCGGACCCAGCGGCCTCATCGTCTCCACACTCGGCGTGGGCTGCAACGCCTTCGGTCGCCGAATCGACCAGCGCGCCACCGACGAAGTGGTCAACGCGGCCATCGACGCGGGCATCACCCTCTTCGACACCGCCGACAGCTACGGCTCCGGTGCGAGCGAGGAACTGCTCGGGCGCGCGCTCGTATCGCGCCGCGACCAGGTGGTCGTCGCGACGAAGTTCGGCATGGACACGCAGGGCCTCTACGGCGAGGACCACGGCGTCCGCGCGAGCCGCACCTACATCCACAAGGCGGTCGAGGGCAGCCTGCGCCGCCTCGGCACCGACTACATCGACCTCTATCAGCTGCACACGCCCGACCGGATCACGCCGCTGGAGGAGACGCTCGAGACCCTCGCCGATCTGGTGACGGCGGGCAAGGTCCGCTACATCGGCTGCTCGAACTTCACCGCCTGGGAGGTCGTAGGCGCCGACTGGCTCGCCGAGACCCTGGGGACGCCGCACTTCATCACCGCCCAGAACGAGTACTCGCTCTACAACCGCAGCGCCGAGACGGAACTCGTGCCGGCGCTCGAGAGCGTGGGCATGAGCCTGCTCCCGTACTTCCCCCTGGCTTACGGACTGCTCACCGGGAAGTACCGGCGCGACCAGGCTGCGCCCGAGGGCACGCGCCTCGCGCAGGAGACGCACCGGCTCGAGGGCGCCGACTTCGACGTCATCGAGGGCCTGCAGGCGTTCGCGGACGACCGCGGCGTCTCGCTCCTCGAGGTCGCGATCGGCGGACTCGCGGCGCAGCCCGCCGTCGGGTCGGTGATCTCCGGCGTCAGCCGCGCCGAGCAGATCGCCGCCAACGTCGCGGCCGTCGCTTGGGAGCCCACCCTCGAGGACCTCGCCGCGATCGACGAGATCGTCTCCGCCCGCCCCACCGGGTACACCACCTTCGCGTTCTGACCCCGGAGGTTTCGGCCCGCACGTAGCCTGACGGGCATGTTCGTGAATCTGGGCGTACGCGACTTCCTCGACCGGGCCGAGATCGTCTATCCGGACCGCATCGGCATGGTCGACGAGCCGGACCAGCCGGCCCCGTCGTGGGGCGCGAAGACCTACGCCGAGATGGCGGCCCTGGCCCGCGGGCAGGCCGCGCGGCTCGACGAGCTGGGCGTGCCCGTCGGCGGTCGCGTCGCGATCGTCTCGCAGAACGCCGCGCGCCTGCTGACCTCGTTCTACGGCGTCTCCGGGTGGGGCCGCGTCCTGGTGCCGGTGAACTTTCGGCTCGCGCCCGCCGAGGTCGAGTACATCGTCGAGGACTCGGGCGCCGACGTCCTCCTGCTCGACCCCGAGGTGGAGCACCTCGCCGAGACAGTGCGGGCGAAGCACGTCTTCGTCCTCGGCCGCGACGACGAGAAGATCTTCGGGCCGGCGGGCGCACCGTCGGATCCCACGCCGTGGGCCGGCGACGAGAACGCCACCGCCACCATCAACTACACCTCCGGGACCACCGCCCGCCCCAAGGGCGTGCAGCTCACGCACCGCAACCTCTGGCTCAACGCGACGGTCTTCGGGCTGCACGTCGCGCTCACCGACAACGACGTCCTGCTGCACACCCTGCCGATGTTCCACGCCAACGGCTGGGGCATGCCCTTCGCCGCCACCGGGGTCGGCATCAAGCACGTGGTCCTCCGCAAGGTCGACGGGGCCGAGATCCTCTGCCGCGTCCGGGATCAGGGCGTGACGATCATGTGTGCCGCGCCCGCCGTGGTCACCGCGGCGCTCGACGCCGCCGCGGAGTGGGACGGCCCGATCCCGGGCGCCGGGACCGTGCGCGTCATCTGCGCGGGCGCGCCGCCGCCCACGCGCGTGATCCACCGGGTGCGCTTCGAGTTGGGCTGGGAGTTCATCCAGATCTACGGGCTCACCGAGACCTCGCCGTTGATCACGGTCAACCGGGAGCGCGCCGAGTGGGCCGGCGACGACCCGATGGAGGTCGCCCGACGGCTCGGTCGCGCCGGCGCCCCGGCGCTGGGCGTCACCCTGAAGATCGACGAGGACGGCGAGATCCTCACCCGCACCAATCACGCGCTCACCGCGTACTGGAACAAGCCGGCCGAGACCGCCGCGGCGCTCGAGGGCGACTGGTTCCACACCGGGGACCGGGGCACCTTCGAGGACGGTTACCTCACGATCGCCGACCGGAAGAAGGACGTGATCATCTCGGGTGGCGAGAACGTCACGTCGATCGAGGTCGAGGACGCGCTGGCGCTGCACCCCGCGGTGCGCGAGGTCGCAGTGATCGGCATCCCCGACGAGAAGTGGGGCGAGCTGGTCACCGCGATCGTCGTCGCCGACGGGGTGACCGCCGAGGAGCTCATCGCGCACACCCGCGAGCACCTGGCCGGCTACAAGTGCCCGAAGCGCATCGACTTCGTCGACGCGCTGCCGCGGACCGCCACCGGGAAGATCCAGAAGTTCGTGCTCCGCGCCCCGTTCTGGGACGCGTTGGAGCGCAAGGTGAACTGACTCAGGCGTGCCAGGCGCGGTCGCCGATGTTCTCGATCATCCGCTGCAGGGTCCGGATCGTGGTGATGAAGTCCTCGTCGGAGACGCCCGCGCGGATCTGCGCGAGGGTGGCGCGGATGTCCGGCCAGGTCTCGTCGCGCCGCCGCTGTCCGGCCGGACTGACGGTGAGCGCACCGTCGGCGTCGTCGAGCAGTCCCGTCGCCACCAGGCAGGCGACGTCGGGGCGCAGCGCGTCGTCGGTGTCGACGAAGCCGCGGTGGTACTCGACCACCTCGTCCATGCCGACGCTGGCGGGGCGGTCGGCGATGTAGTTCAGGGCCCACCACTGCGGCTGGGTCAGTCCGTGGCGCTCGAGCGTGGCGCGGATGAAGGTGACGGCGGACCGTCCGGTCATGCTGGCCCAGTAGCCGATCGGTTGCCCCAGGATGCGGTCGTCCGTGTAGCTCTCCATGCCCCGACGCTATTTCCTCGACGACGGTTGAGGTCAAGGCCTTCCCGGGGGTTCGCGCACCGTCGGGCGGCGCGAGGTGCGAGGATGGACCCCAATATGTAGAACACGTTCTATTGATGGAGGTTGCGGTGTTCGAGTGGTCCGACGAAGACCTGATGGTGCGCGACGCCCTGCGGGCGTTCATCGACAAGGAGGTGCGCCCCCACGTCGACGAGCTGGAGACCGGCGCGCTGCCGCCGTACGACATCACCCGCACGATGCTCCAGACCTTCGGCATCGACCAGGTCAACCGCGAAAACCTGGAGGCCGAGCTGGCCGCCGAGGAGGCAGGGGAGAAGCCCAAGGCCGGCGGCTCCAGCACGCTCAGCTCGTCGATGTTCCTCATCCTCAACGTCGAGATGGCGGGCGTCAGCCTCGGCCTCATCGGCTCGATGGGCGTCTCGATGGGCCTGACGGTGTCCACCATCAAGTCCCGCGGCACCCTCGCGCAGAAGAAGCGCTGGCTGCCCGAGCTGGTCACCATGGAGAAGGTGGGCGCGTGGGCGATCACCGAGCCCGACAGCGGCTCCGACGCCCTCGGTGGCATGAAGACGACGGTGCGCCGTGACGGCTCCGGCGGTTACATCCTCAAGGGGCAGAAGACCTTCATCACCAACGGCCCGCACGCCGACACGATCGTGGTCTTCGCCAAGCTCGACGAGGGCGACGGGACGCCGCTGCGCGACCGCAAGGTGCTCACCTTCGTGCTGGACACGGGCATGGAGGGCCTCACGCAGGGCAAGGCGTTCAAGAAGATGGGCATGATGAGCTCGCCCACCGGCGAGCTGTTCTTCGACGACGTGCGCCTCGGCCCCGACCGGCTGCTCGGCGAGACCGAGGAGACGCCGGGCGGCGGCGGGGCCTCCGCGAAGGCGGGCTTCACCGCCGAGCGGATCGGCATCGCGGCGCTGAGCCTGGGCATCATCAACGAGGCGCAGCGCCTGTCGATCGACTACGCGCGCTCGCGCACCCTCTGGGGCCAGGAGATCGGGAAGTTCCAGCTCATCCAGCTCAAGCTCGCCGAGATGGAGATCGCGCGGATCAACGTGCAGAACATGCTGTTCACCGCCATCGAGGCTTCGCGGGCCGGCAAGCCGCCGACGCTGGCGCAGGCCTCGGCCATGAAGCTGTACAGCTCGCGCGCCGCGACCGAGGTGGCGATGGAGGCCGTGCAGCTCTTCGGCGGCAACGGCTACATGGCGGAGTACCGGGTGGAGCAGCTCGCGCGCGACGCGAAGTCGCTGATGATCTACGCCGGCAGCAACGAGATCCAGGTGACGCACGTGGCGAAGGGGCTGTTGCGCGGCGAATGACGGTTAGCGCGACCGATACGCGGTCTTAACGCGACAAGCGTTGCCCCGCTCGGTGGTTCGGTTCGATACTCGATGGATCACGCTGCACCGATCCGCCGAGAAGGAACCGCATCATGTACGCATTCGCCCGTCGTCTGCACGCCCGCTGGACGATGACGCCGCAGGAGCGCCACAACCTCCGGCTGGCGAGCACACCGCTCGCCGTCGTCTCGGCGTCCCTCGGGTGCCATCCCCGGCATCGCTGACCTCGCCGTCGCCGACCCGTACGACGAAACCGGCCTGCCCTCGCTGAGCGAGAGCAGGCCGGTTCGTGATTCAGAGCGTGATCTTCGGCGATCAGGGGATGGTGATGACCTGGCCCACGTTGATCAGATCCGGGTTCGCGATGCCGTTGAGCTGCGCGATCTCGGTGTAGCGGTTGCCGTCGCCCAGGTACTGCTCGGCGATGGCCCACAGGGTGTCGCCGGAGACGACGGTGTGGGTGCGCGGCGCGGGAGCGGCCGGCGCCTCGGCGGCGACGGGCTCGGGCTCCGGGGCGGCCTGACGGGCCGGGGCGGGCTGGTCGGTGGCCGTGTTGGAGGCCCACTTGTCGGCGTCGCCGGCGTAGACGACGAGGTTGCGGTCGTCCTGCAGGACGATGCGGTCGGCACCGGTGCCCTCGGTCTGGGTCGACCAGACGCCCTCACCCGCACCGTTGTAGAGAACGAAGTTGCCGTCGGTCTGGAAGTTCGCCCGCTCGACGCCCTTGCCGTCCGTGGCGCTGGCCCACACCACGGTGCCGGCGCCCTCGGTGAGCACGAGGTTGCCATCGCTCTGCAGGGTCAGCGTGTAGCCGCCGTTGAGGGAGTCCAGGGTCTCCCCGAGGCCGAGCTGGTTACCTGCGCGAAGCACGTCGGTCATGTGTATCCCCTTAGTAGATGTACTCGGTGTACATGCGGCGCGCGGGTGCGCGCCCGAGTAGACAATAGCGATCCCATCCGACATTTTGGCGAATGGGAATCATGGAGTCGGCAAAATCGTTGGAGGGGGTATGGCGACAGTTGAATTGACCGCAGACAAGTTCGATCAGACCGTGACCGGCAACGATATCGTGCTGGTCGACTTCTGGGCGTCGTGGTGCGGCCCCTGCCGCGCGTTCGCGCCCACCTTTGAGAAGGCATCCGAGACCCATCCCGATGTGGTTTTCGCCAAGGTGGACACCGAGGCCGAGCAGAGCCTCGCTGCCGCCGCGAACATCCGCTCGATCCCCACGCTAATGGTCTTCAAGAAGGGCAATCTCGTGTACAACGAGGCTGGCGCGCTCCCGCCCGCCGCGCTCGAGGACCTCATCGGCCAGGCCCGCGCGCTCGACATCGAGCAGGCCGACGTCAGCGGCGCCGGCGAGAAGCCGGCGGAGTAACCGCCCGCGCCAGGCGCCGGCGCAGCCCCCACGGCGCCGCCCCGAACGCCGCAGCCATCGCTGCGGCGTTCGCGGTCGTCCCGGACCCCGGCGCCAGAAACGCCCGGACGTGCCGGTCCGGGAGCCCGAAGAAGACCTCGAAGAAGGCCCGCTGCTCCGCCGCGGACATGCCCAGGAGCGCGCGCAGCGCCGCCGCCCGCAGCCGGTGCGCAGCCACCGCGTCGGTGCTCATCGGATTCCGGCCGGTGCTCAGCGCCGAGACGGCGTCCTCGGCGAAAGCCAGCGATCCCGCCACCGAATAGCCCGTCGCCGGGTGCAGCGTGGTGCCGCGCACCCCGACCCCGCACCAGCCCCGCCCGCGGCGCGGTCCGGGCGCGAGCAACGCGAAGTCCACCCGCTCGTGCAGCGCGCCCGCCGCGACGCCGCGCGCCGCGAGCCGGGCCCGGAGCCGCACCTCCAGTTCGTCGACGGTGACCGCTGGCGCCCCCGCGAGGCAGGTCTCCTCCACCAGCACCGCGTCGCCCGTCACCCGCACGGCGTAGAGGAACGACGCCGCCGCGTCGGCCGCGACACCCGGCGCCGGCCGCCAGTCCATCCACAGCTCCTCGTGCGCGCCCGCCGGGACCAGCACTCCGGCCGCCGTCTGCCGCGGCACGTCGACCGGATCCGACGGTGCCGGCCCCCGCGCGTCGATCACGAACGCCGCGCCGTGACCGTCGCGGCCGGCCCGCTCGGCGCGGACGTCCACCCCGTCGAGCGGCATCGCGTCCTGCAGGGCGTCGACGTCGAGCACTGCGTAGTCGCGGCGCAGGTCGTGCCGGGTCCGCGCGATGACCTGCGGCGTCGAGACGGCCGCGACCACGTCGGCGGGGAGCCACGACGGCAGCTCGTCGGCCCAGAGTCCGAAGGTGCGCCGCCACCGAGTGTCCGGCGCGGGATCGAAGGCCCGCACCCGCAGGCCCGCCGCCGCCGCCCGGTGCGCGACCGCGCGGCCCGCCGGCCCGAGGCCGACCACCACCACGTCCGGTGCGCTCACAACACCGCCCCGAGCAGGGCGAGCTGCGTGCGGTTAGCGCAGTCCAGCCGGGTCATGAGTGCCGAGACGTAGCCCTTCACGGTGGACTCGGCGAGGAACAGGCGCGCAGCGATCTCCGCGTTCGAGGCGCCGGTCGCCAGTTCCCGCAGCACGTCGCGGTCCCGCTCGCCCAGGGCGTCGACGCGCGGGTCGCGGCGCGGCCGGTCGCCGGCGAGGCGGACGAGGCGCGCCAGTGCGTCGGGCGAGAGCAGCGAGCCGCCCGTCGCCGCGGTGCGCACCGCCGACGCCAGCAGCGCCGGCTCGGCCGTCTTCACCACGAACCCCGCCGCACCCGCGGCCAGCCCGTCGACCAGCACCGCATCGGTGTCCAGCGTGGTGATGAGCACGACCGCCACCGGCGGATCGAGCTCCCGCAGCGCCCGGGTCGCGACGATTCCGTCGACGCCGGGCATGCGCACGTCGAGTAGCGCGACCTGCGGCGCGT
This sequence comes from Tsukamurella tyrosinosolvens, assembly GCF_900104775.1. Lineage (NCBI taxonomy): Bacteria > Bacillati > Actinomycetota > Actinomycetes > Mycobacteriales > Tsukamurellaceae > Tsukamurella > Tsukamurella tyrosinosolvens. Next base: position 3,180,524 of record NZ_FNSA01000003.1, on the reverse strand, counting down.
GCGCGATGCCCGCCTCCACCGCGGCCGCGCCGTCGGCGGCCGTCGCGACCACGTCGAGGTCCGGCTCGGCCGACAGCACGGTCCGCAGGTACTCCCGCACGAGCGGGTCGTCATCGGCCACCAGCACGCGCACCGTCGTCATCGGGCGGCCGCCGGGAACTCGGCCTGCAGCGTCCAGCCACCGTCGGGCGCGGGGCCGTGGCGGAGCGTCCCCCCGACGAGCGCGGTGCGGGCGGCCAGACCACGCAGGCCCGTGCCGCTGCCGGTCGCGGCGAGCGCGGGGTCGGGCGCCGCCGATGGATTGTGCACGCGGACGCCGCGGCCGGTGACCTCCACGTCGACGGGGGCGCCCGCGGCGTGCTTGCGCGCGTTCGCGAGCCCCTCCTCGAGCACGCGGGCCAGGCAGTCGGCGGTCGCGCGGGGGAGCGGCACGGCGACCGCACCGGCCAGGTCGACGTGCTGGCCCGCGTCCCGGGCCCGGCCCACCGCCTCGGCGATGGCGTCGTCGACCTCGGCGGAGGCGACGATGCCGTCGGTCGCCAGCGGCACCGAGGGCGCCTCGGCCGTCCGCAGCCCGACGACCACGCGCCGCAGGTCGGCGAGCGCGGCCTGCGCGTCCTCCTCGATCCCCGGCTGGCCCGCCGCGCGGGCCGCCAGCACGATCCGGGTCAGGCGTGCGGTCGCGAGGTCGTGCAGCTGCGCCGCGAGAGTGAGCCGCTCGTCGGCCCGCGCCTGCCGCGCCGCGAGAGCGTGCCGCTCCCGCTGGGTCACGCGCAGCCGTATCCCGAGGCCCACCGTCGTGCCGCCGAGCACCGGCGCGAGGGAGCCGAGCGCGCCCCACACCGAGTGCGACGACACCGCCACCGTCGCCGCGAAGACCACGAACGGCGCGAAGGCGATCGCCGCTTCGCGCCGGTCCCGCGCGGTCTGCGCCGCCGCCGACGAGACGAGCGAGGCCGCCACCGCGACCCAGAACGCCGCGCCCGACGCGGTCGCCTCCGCCCACGGACCCAGCACGAGGTAGCAGCCCGCCGCTGCGACCACCGGCGCCGCGAACACGGGCCGCAGAACGCCGACCGCGGCGGACGCGGCGAGCATCGCCGCCGCGCCCGCCCACAGGCCGGTGCCGCGCAGGGTCGGGAACAGCGCCATCACCAGAGCGACGGTGCCGGCCGCCGACACCCCGAGCAGCGCCGCGTGGGCGCCTCGGGTGCGGGGGCCGGGTTCGAAGGACATGCAGCCATCGTAGGGAGCTGCCCGACGGTGCCGATACCTCCTTTCGTCGGTCGACGCGCCGCCGAACGGCGCTACCGGCGCCGCACGCGATCCGGGAGCGTCGAAGCCATGACATCCCAGGTCATCGCCCCCGACACTCCCTCCGCCGAGACCGGCGACGTGCTGCCGCGCCTCGCGCGACTGCCGCTCGCCCTCATCGGCGGCGTCGTGCTCGCCGTGATGCTGATCGGCAGCCGCAACTACGGCTACTTCTTCGACGAGGCCTACTTCGTCGTCGCCGGGCGGGAGCACCCCGCCGCCGGCTACTTCGACCAACCGCCGCTCGTGCCGCTCCTCGCGGCGGGGCTCGACCACCTGGCGCACGGGAACCTCGTAGTGCTGCGGCTGCCGGCGGCGCTCGCCGTCGTCGCCATCACCCTGCTGGCGGGACTCCTCGCCCGCGAGCTCGGCGGCCGCACCGGGGCGCAGGCCTTCGCCGCGGCGGCCGTCGCGATGTCGCTGGTGAGCTCCGTCGGGCACTGGCTCGCGACGTACTCGCTCGACCCGCTGTGGTGGACGGTGATCCTGTACCTGCTTGTCCGTTGGGTGCGCACTCGCGACGACCGGCTGCTGCTCCTCGCCGGCGCGGTGACGGCGCTGTCGCTGCTCACCAAGTTCCTCGTGCCCGCGCTGTGGATCGCCATCGTGCTCGGTGCCCTCGCCTGCGGACCCCGCCGGCTGGTGACCCGCCCGGCGCTGTGGGCCGGCGCCGCCCTCGCCGTCGTCGCCGTCGCGCCCACGCTCTGGTGGCAGGCGGGGCACGACTGGGCGTACACGCGGATGGGCGCCGTCGTCCGGGCCGAGTGGCCCGGCGGAGCAGGGTTCGCGCTCGTCGGGCTGTTCGGCGCGGGCCTCCTGATCGGGCTGCCGCTGCTCCTGGCCGGGGTCGTCGCACTGCTGCGCTCGCGCGACCTGCGCCCGTATCGCTTCCTCGGCGTCGCGCTGGTGCTGGTCGTCGCCGCGATCGTGCTCACCCACGGCCGCGCCTACTACCTGGCCTCGGTGTACGCCCTGCCGATGGCCGCGGGCGCCGTCGTCGCCGAACGGTGGCTCGCGCGCCGCGGACGCCGGGCCCACGGCGTGCTCCGCGCGATCGCGGTCCTCGCGCTACTCGGCTCCGCCGCCAGCTGGATCGCGGCCTCGCCGGTGTGGACGCCCGCGATGGCCGAGCGGATCGGGACGCCGCCGCTGCGCGCGCCCGCCACCATGCTCGTCGACGGCGACACCCTGCTGCAGAAGCTGTCCGGGACGGTCGTCGCCGCCTACCGGACGCTCCCGCCCGCGGAGCGCGACGGCACCGTCATCGTCGCCGAGAGCTACCCCTTGGCCGCCGCCGTCGACTTCTTCGGCCGCGACGAGGGCCTGCCCCGCGCGTACAGCGGGCATCGCGCGTACTACTACTTCGGCCGGCCGCCGGCCGACGCCCGCGCGGTGCTCTGGATCGGCGACCCGTCGCCCGTGCTCGACGGGGCCTTCGCGCACCGTCGGGCCGTGCCCGCCCCGGGGGACACGGGCGATCCCGTGGTGCAGCTCTACACGGGACGCACCGTCGCCTGGCCCGAGCTGTGGGAGCGGCTGCGCTCGCAGTGACGCCCCGCGTCGGCGGTCAGTAGGGTGACGGGCGTGATCCTCGCGAGCATCCCGAGTCCCGCGCAGGGCGTCTGGCACCTCGGGCCCGTCCCGATCCGTGCGTACGCGCTGTGCATCATCGTCGGCATCGTCGTCGCCTGCTGGTGGGGCGACCGCCGCTGGGTGGCCCGCGGCGGCAAGCCCGGCCAGGTCCTCGACGTGGCGGTGTGGGCCGTCCCGTTCGGCCTCATCGGCGGCCGGCTCTACCACGTGATGACCGACTTCAGCACCTACTTCGGCCCGAACGGCCGCGGCCTCGGCGCCGTATTCCGCATCTGGGACGGCGGCCTCGGCATCTGGGGCGCCGTCGCCCTCGGCGGCGTCGGCGCCGCCATCGGCTGCCGGAAGATGGGCATCAAACTCGGCCCCTTCGCCGATGCGATCGCCCCCGCGATCATCGTCGCCCAGGCCATCGGCCGGCTCGGCAACTGGTTCAACCAGGAGCTCTACGGCGCTCCCACGACCCTGCCCTGGGGCCTCGAGATCTACGAACGCGCCAACGACGTGGGCCAGCGCGGCCCCGACGTGCTCGACGGGCACAGCACCGGCGTCGTCCTGTCCGTCGTGCAGCCGACGTTCCTCTACGAACTCGTCTGGAACCTGCTGGTCGCGGCCTTCCTCGTGATCGTCGACCGCCGCTTCCGCATCGGCCACGGCCGCCTCTTCGCGCTCTACGTCGCGGGCTACTGCCTGGGCCGGTTCTTCATCGAGATCATGCGCGACGATCACGCGACCCTGATCTTCGGCGTCCGGATCAACGTGTTCACCGCCGCGCTCGTCTTCGCCGGCGCCGTCGCCTACTTCCTCCTCGCCCCGAAGGGGCGCGAGGACTCCGTCTTCCTCGACGAGTCGGCCGCGGCACCGTCGGAAACCGGCACCGAGCAGGACGGATCGACGGAGACCGACGCTCCCGTCGCCCTGGAGAAGGCCGACGACGCCGCCGGGACGGAGGCTGATGTTCGCCCGATGGATACCGGCGGGTTGCCGGGAGACTCCACATCGCGGAATAAGGAGGACTAACGTGGACGCCGTGACTCGTCGAACCAAGATCGTCTGCACCCTGGGCCCCGCTGTCGGAACCGATGAGAAGGTTCTTGCTCTCGTGGAGGAGGGCATGGATGTTGCGCGCCTGAATTTCAGCCACGGTGAGCACGCCGATCACGGTGTGAACTATGAGCGTGTGCGTGCCGCCTCCGACAAGACCGGCCGGGCGGTGGGGATCCTGGCGGACCTGCAGGGCCCGAAGATCCGGCTGGGCCGGTTCGCCGGCGACGGCCGCACCGTGTGGGAGACGGGCGAGACGGTGCGGATCACCGTCGATGATGTGGTCGGTACGCATGATCGGGTCTCGACCACCTATAAGGAGTTGGCGCAGGACGCCCGCCCCGGCGACCGGCTGCTGGTCGACGACGGCAAGGTCGGGCTGACGGTGACGTCGGTCGATGGCAATGACGTGGTGTGTGAGGTCACTGAGGGTGGCCCGGTGTCGAACAACAAGGGTGTGTCGCTGCCGGGGATGAACGTGTCGGTGCCGGCGCTCAGTGAGAAGGACATCGAGGATCTGGAGTTCGCGCTCGAATTGGGTGTGGATTTCATTGCTCTGTCGTTCGTGCGGTCGCCGGCGGATATCGAGCGGGTGCATGCGGTGATGGATCGGGTGGGCCGCCGCATTCCGGTGATCGCGAAGTTGGAGAAGCCGGAGGCGATCGAGAACCTCGAGGCCGTCATTCTCGCGTTCGATGCGGTGATGGTTGCGCGTGGTGATCTCGGTGTCGAGCTGCCGCTCGAGGAGGTGCCGCTGGTGCAGAAACGGGCGATCCAGATCGCCCGGGAGAACGCCAAGCCGGTGATCGTCGCCACGCAGATGCTGGAGTCGATGATCGAGAACAGCCGCCCCACCCGCGCCGAGGCCTCCGACGTCGCGAACGCCGTGCTCGACGGTGCGGATGCCGTGATGCTCTCCGGTGAGGTCTCGGTGGGCAAGTACCCGATCGAGACCGTGCGGACCATGGCCAAGATCGTGCAGGCCGTCGAGGACGGCGGACCGTCGGTGCCGCCGCTGAACCACGTCCCGCGCACCAAGCGCGGCATCATCTCCTACGCCGCCCGCGACATCGGCGAGCGGCTCAACGCCAAGGCGCTCGTCGCGTTCACCCAGTCGGGTGACACCGTGCGGCGCCTGGCCCGCCTGCACACCCGCCTGCCGCTGCTGGCGTTCACGCCGCTGCCCGAGGTCCGCAGCCAGCTCGCCCTGTCCTGGGGCACCGAGACCTTCCTGGTCGACGGTGCCGACAGCACCGACGCCATGATCAAACAGGTCGACCACTCGCTCGAGGGCATCGGCCGCTACTCCAAGGGCGATCAGGTCGTCATCGTCGCCGGTGCGCCCCCCGGGACCATCGGCTCGACCAACCTGATCCAGGTGCACCGGATCGGCGAGGACGACCACTGACATACGCTCGTCGTATGACGGAGACACTCACCGATTTCGACGAGTTCCTCGGCACCCTGGATCTCGCGGAGGCGGGGGAGGACCGCTACCTCGGTCGTCACCCCGCCAAGACCGCGTCCCGCACGTTCGGCGGGCAGATCCTCTCGCAGGCGATCGTGGCCTCGGGCAACACCGTTCCGGGGGCTCGGGATTCGCTGTTCCTGCACGCCGCGCACACGCACTTCATCAACGGCGGCGAGACGAACGCCGACCTGGAGTTCGTGGTGCGGCGACTGCGGGACACCCGCAACGTCGCGAACCGGCTGGTGTCGGTCGAGCAGGGCGGCACCGTGCTCGCCCTGATGCAGCTCGCCTACCAGACCGACGGCCGGAACCCGCTCGTGCACGGCGACCCCGCGCCCGAGGTTCCCGCCCCCGACGGGCTGCCGAACATCCAGGACACCCTTCAGGGCTACGAGGACGTCGTCACGATGTTCGTCGAGGCACCGCAGCCGATGGACATGCGGTTCACCAACGATCCGGCGTGGATCGCCAAGGGCAAGGGCCTGATCCAGGAGGACAACAACGTCTGGATCCGGACGGCCGGGCCCCTGCCGGACGATCAGGTCATCCACGACGCGGCCCTGGCCTACGCCTCGGACACCACGATCCTCGACTCGATCATCACCCGGCACGGTCTGTCCTGGGGATTCGACCGGATCATGGCGGTCACGCTCAACCAGTCGCTGTGGTTCCACCGCCGCGTCCGCTTCGATCAGTACAACCTGTACAGCTCGCATTCGACGGTGGCCGACGGCGGTCGCGGTATGTCGAACGGGCAATTCTTCGATTCGGAAGGCATTCTGGTAGCAAGCACCACCCAGGAGGGTGTGCTCAAGTACTTCCCGTCGAAGGGGGCGAAGTGACGAGCCAGGACACGCAGCAGCGTCCGATCCCGAACGTGCCGGAGGGCACGCCCGGCCGCGATTGGCGCGCGGAGCTGCCCGCGCCTCTGCCGCAGGGCTCGCAGCAGCCGTGGCGCCGCCACGGCCCCGGCTCCCGTACCTGGGTCGGCGTCCTCACCGCGGTCGTGCTCGTGATCATGGCGGTCGTGGGCATCTTCGCGGTCTCCTTCGGCTTCGCGACGACGGCCTTCGAGCGGGAGGGCGTCGTCGTGCTGACGCCGTCCGAGTACGTCGCGACGAGCAAGACCTGCTCCGGTGCGCGCGACGCCGCCGGCGTCCGCGAGGGATCCCGCATCGTCTTCCGGAACGGCTCCGACAGCTTCGACACGGAGCTCGGCGCGGGCGTGCTGCGCTCCGGCCGGTGCGTCTTCCCGTTCACGCTGTCGTCCGTGCACGCGGACCCCGACGTGAACTACGCGGTGACCGTCGGCGACGCCCAGGCCACTCCCGTCGCGGGTAGTGAGCTCGCCTCCACGTCGGGCACCCTCATGGTGTCCCTCGCGGGCTAGCGGCCGGTGACCGCTCTCGGCACGACGGTCCGCCGCGACTGGCAGCCCGTCGTCACGTACTCGCTGATCGCGGTCAACGTGATCGTCTTCGCGTTCAGCGCGAAGCAGACCGGCAGCATCGAGAACAACATGGCCTCCTACGAGGTCGCGCGGTTCGCGCTGTCCGAGCAGGCCACGCTCAACGGCTGGTGGTGGACGGCGGTGACCTCGGGGTTCCTCCACTTCGGGCCGATCCACCTGCTGGTCAACATGTTCACGCTGTACGTCTTCGGGCGTAACGTCGAGCAGGCGCTGGGCCGGGCACGGTTCGGCACTATCTACGCCGTCTCGCTGCTCGGCGGCAGCGCGGCCGTGCTGTGGTTCGGGCTGGAGAACACGATCACCGTGGGCGCCTCGGGCGCGATCTTCGGCCTCATCGGCGCGGAGTTGGTGCTCTACCTGAAGCTGAAGCTGAATCCGACGTCGCTGCTGGTGATCATCGGCGTCAACGTCGTCGCGTCGTTGACCCTGTCCGGCATCTCGTGGCTGGGCCACCTCGGCGGCTTCGTCACCGGCGTCCTCGTGACGGCGGGCTTCGTCTACGCGCCCGAGTTGCTCCCGAAGGACCGGCGCACGCGGCAGCAGGTCGAGGCACTCGGCTGGGCGTGCGCGGGCGTCATCGCGGCCGTCGTGGTCGCGGCGATCGCGGTCCGGTTCGGCACGTTCCCGGGCGCGCAGGTGTACTCCCTGCGGTGACCCGGGATCTGCCGGCGCGGTACGGCGGCGGCCGGGCTGTCAGTGGCCCCGGTTCATCTCCCGCAGCCGGGCGTTGTAGGCGGCCAGGGCGGCCTCGTCGTCGTCGATGTCGACGTCCTCATCGCCCTCGCCCATGAGCTGGCCGCGGCGCGCGGAATCGAGCCAGGAGCCCATCCCGCCGCCGCGCTTCCCGGTGGCCTCCGCGGTGATCCACTGGAAGGCCACGACGAGCAGCAGGATCATCATGAGCCCGTCGCCGCCGAACCACATGATGGCGCCGGCCGCCGACTGGTCCTCGAGCCCCGTCGGGCCCCAGCCCAGGCGCGACGCGGCGTAGCCGGGCGCCAGCTCGGTGGTGGTCATCATGAGCGTGACACCGACGAGGGTGTCCGGGCCCATGGCCAGCAGGAACGAGGCGAAGCGCAGCGGGTGCGACAGCTTGGTGGGGCCGCACAGCTCGTTGCCGATGAGCGGCAGCATGAAGATCCAGCCGACGACGAAGTAGCCGGTGTACTCGAGCTGCTTGAGCCACGGATTGTCCAGGGCGAGGTCCTGGAAGCCGGTGAGGTGCGTGCTGATCAGGGCGAACGCGTACAGCGGCAGGCCGACGATCGGGCTCGTGACCAGGCGGACGATCCGGTTGCCCAGGAAGGCGCGGACGCGGCGATCGCCGGCCTCGCCCGTCGCCGTCGCGAGCAGGCGGATCGGCTCCGCGAGCACGAGGAACATCGGCACCACCGTGATGAGCACGAGGTGCACCACCATGTGGGCCCAGAACAGGTGCTTGGCGAGCTCGGCCATGACGCTGTTGACGGAGAACACCAACAGCGCCATCGCGACGAACCACGACAGAACGCGGACGATCGGCCACGCGACTCCGGCGCGCCGCGCCCGCACCGTGCCGTACACGTAGAGAATGGAAGCGACGACCATGAGGCCCGTCACCACGGGGGTGAAGACCCACGTGTGGAGCACGTCCGGCGACTCGGTCGCCACTGCTGAGGGATACATCGCTGCCCGTTGTACCACCCCTGGGAAACTAATCCAACCGACGTGTAACAAAGCGCGGAGGATGATCGATGAAGGGACGAACGTCCCTGTCAGAACGCCTGGGTACCCGCCCCGGGCTCGAACGCACGGAGTAGAGATGCCGAAGGTCCCCGAGCCCACGCCTCAAGAGGTCCGCGACTTCCTCAGCCCGATCTCGCACTGGTCCCACCTCAAGGCCAATGCGGAGGAGCAGTACCGCAAGACGATCCTCGCCGCCTACGCCGCGCGGATCCCCATCGTGCACATCGCCCGCTACACGGGCACCTCGCCGCAGGCCGTGAAGAAGGTCATCGACCGTCAGAACGACAAGGCCGCCGGTGACGCGCCCGCGTTCCAGAACATGCCGCGCACCGGGTACTACCGGGGCCAGCAGCTTCCGCCGTCGCGGTCGGTGCGCGCGGTCTGACCGACCGTCAGGGCGCGCCCGCCGTATCGGTGGGTGTGCCCAGCGTGTCGATCACGAGGTGCGCGACGGTGCGCATGTCGGTACGGCGGTCCATCGCGGTCCGCTGGATCCATCGGAACGCCTCCGGTTCCGACACCCCGTGCGCCTGCATGAGGATGCTCTTCGCCCGGTCCACCAGCTTGCGGGTCTCGAGCTGGCCGGAGAGCGTCGTCACCTCCTTCTCGAGCGCCTTGAGCTCGGCGAACCGGCTGATGGCGATCTCGATCGCGGGCACCAGGTCGGCCTTCGTGAACGGCTTGACCAGGTAGGCCATCGCGCCCGCCTCGCGGGCCTTCTCGACGAACTCGCGCTGGCCGAACGCCGTCAGCATCACGACGGGGGCGATCCGCTCGCGGGCGATGTCCTGGGCGGCCTCCAGGCCGTTGCGGACCGGCATCTTCACGTCCATGATCACCAGGTCGGGCTGGAGCTCGCGAGCCTTCTCGAGGGCGACCTGGCCGTTCTCGGCCTCGCCGACCACGTCGTAGCCCTCCTCGCGGAGCATCTCGGAGAGGTCCATGCGGATGATCGCCTCGTCCTCGGCGACGAGCACGCGGTGCGGGGTGGGCTCGGTGTCCTTCATCAGGGGGTACGTTACCGGGCGGCGGAAATCGGGCCCGCCGCGCGCGGTACCGTAGGCCCATGAACGTATTGAGCCTGACTCAATTGCGCGAGCGCGCCGGCAACCTCTGGGCGTTGACTCTGGGGGAGGGAATCCGCCCCGTCGAGCGCACCCCGCACGTCGTCGTCGCCGACGGTGACCACCGCACCCTCCGCCGGTTCGCCACGGATCCCGACCGCGCCGCGGCCGCCGTGCCCGGCGCCGCACCGGTGCTGCTGGTGCCGCCGATCGCCGCGCCCGCCACCTGCTACGACCTCTCGCCCGAGACGTCCGTCGTCGCGCACCTCGCCGCGACGGGGCGCGTCCCCTACGTCATCGACTTCGGCGAGATGGGCTACGGCGACCGCGGTCTCGGCTTCGAGGACTTCGCCCTCGACATCATCCCGCAGGCCATCGCGCGCGCCCTGGATGACTTCTGGGGTGGGGACGTGCCCGACGGTGCCGGCGTCGACCTGTACGGCTGGAGCCTGGGCGGCACGCTGTCGTTCCTCACCGCCGGCGCGTCGACGGACTCCATCCGCTCGATCGTCTCCATCGCGACTCCACTGAAGTACGCCGCGCAGCCGCCGTACCCGCTGGTGACCTCTGTGATGAAGCCCGTGCGCGGCCTCGGCCCCGGCGCGCTGATCGCGCTCATGGGCGGCATTCCCGCGCCGATCGTGCAGGTGGCCTACCGCGCCACCTCGTGGGACCGGGAGCTGAAGAAGCCCAAGTTCGTGCTCCAGAATCTCGGCGAGCCCGAGAAGTTGGCCCGCATGGAGGTCATCGACCGGTTCCAGCGCACCTTCCCCGGGTACCCCGGCAAGCTGGCGACGCAGCTGTGGGAGCGGCTGATCTTCCGCGGCGAGCTGGCGGACGGTCACGTGACCCTGGGCGAGACCGTCGTGGATCTGCATTCCATCGACGTGCCCGTGCAGCTGTTCGGCTCGCACCGGGACGCCCTGTGCGCGTGGGAGACCGCGCGTCACGGCGTCGACCTGTTCACCGGTTCGCCCCGCGTCGAGTTCGCGACCGTCGAGTCCAGCCACCTCGGCCTCGTCGCCGGCCCCGACGCCGTCCGCGAGACCTGGCCCGTGATCGACGCCTTCCTCGCGTCCGTGGACGCCGAGTCCGAGGCCGCCGACCCCGCCCGGTAAGCTGGCTCGGCTGGCCGTCTCCGACGGTCCGCCGGACGCCCCCGTAGCCCAATTGGCAGAGGCAACGGATTCAAAACCCGTCCAGTGTGAGTTCGAGTCTCACCGGGGGCACCACATCGCCGCAGCTCAGAGCGGTATTCGCCACTGTTTGACCAGGCTCAGCTTCCCGCCAGTCCGCAGCTGGTCCGCAGCAGCATCGAACGAGTCGCTCACCCGGTCCAGATCGTCCGGGAACAGGTGCCCGTACCGATCCAGCGTCAGCGTCGCCGTCTTGTGGCCCAGGAGGGTTTGCAGCACCTTCACGTTCGCGCCGCCGCGGATCGCCAACGACGCGCAGGTGTGCCGCAGCTGGTGCGGTGTGAGCCCCTTCTCGCCGACCGTCGTCGCTGCCTTGTCGAACACCCATCGCACCTGCCCCTCGGTGAGCCACCCGCCCTCGCGGCCCGGGAACACCAGCTCGTCATCCTCGCGTCCGTCGAGCTCGGTCCTGAGTAGCGGCACCAGGAACTTCGGTACCGGCACTCGCCGCGTCGAGCTGTTCTTCGGGGCGCCCTCGACCTGTCCCTGCCCGGTCACGTACGTCACGGACTTGGCGACCGTGATCCGCCGGGCATCGAGGTCGACACGCCCGACCGTCAGTGCGATCGCCTCGCCGAAGCGGAGGCCGCAGTACGTCAGCACTAGAACGAACGTCCGGTACTCGCCGCACGCGACCGCCAGACGGTGCGCCTGCTCATGTGACAGGTATCGCTGCTCCACCTCGACCTTGCCTGGCAACTCCACGTCCTCGGCCGGGTTCGTAGCGATGTACCGGGCCTTGACCGAGAACCGCAGCACGGAACCGACGACCTGGTGGGTCTGAATCACGCGGGATGCGGACAGCCCGCGGCCGGCGAACCTGGTCGACCCGTCCGCGCTCAGCCCGGAGATCCACACCTGCATGTCGTCGAACCGGATGTCGCCCAGCGGCACGTCCCGCCAGCGGGGGAGCGCCACGGTGTCCAGAATGGACCGGTAACCGGCTACCGTCTTCGGCTTGCGGCTCGCCTTCGTCGCGATCCACTTCTCGGCGACCGCGCCGAACGTCTGCGCGGCCAGCTCCGGGTCCGTCCACGTCCCGGTCACCTGGTCGGAAACCTGCTGCTCTAGCCACCGTTGAGCGTCCTTCTTGAGCCCGAACGACTTCGTGCGCTCCCGGCCGTCGCCCGCTACGTAGCGGCCCATCCATCGAAGGCCCTTGCCATGGCGCGCGCTCGGCTGGCCGTCGGCCCGCGTCCACCGGTCCTCGACACCGGAGCGACGGTTGCGCTTCTGCATCACAAAATGTCGCCCTGCTCTACGAACGCGCTTGCGTCGCAATATCCGTCAGTGACGTAGCGCAATGTCTCGATGGTCTCATCGTCGATCAACTCCTGAGCCTCGGCGTCAAGCTCCTTCATCAGATCGCTGAGGCGTGCGAGCGCTGAGTCGAACGATTCGCTTGCCTCAACCGTGCGAGTCGCCGCTGCGTACGTGGCCTGATATTGCTGGACAATCGCTGCAGCCAACGACGCCGCCTCGGGTTTCGCCATCAGGGAGTCCAACGGCTGCATGAGGGCCTTAGCGATGAGTTTCGCCTCGCCCAGACGTGGTGCCCTGTCTCCGTCCTCGATTCGGGTGATGGTCGTTTGGTGAGCGTTCTCCCAACCGAGCCCCTCTAGCCACCGAAGTAGGTCGGCCTTCGACAACCCGAGAGCTTCGCGGGTGCGCTTCATGTTGGTCCCGAAGTTCTTGTCGATCGCATCCTCTTCACCCATAGCCACCATCATGACACGCCAATTCACAAAACACGGGGTTCGGGGGCACCAGACGTGAATCCCCGTGCTACTCTCATCCTGTGCGTTGCCACGCACACCTCGTGAATCCTTTGAGGGAGAACCTGAATGACCACTTCTAGCCTCGGAGCCCCCAGGGTGCTCCTGTCCGCCAAGCAGCTCGAGCAGCGCTACGGGATCAGCGTGAACACCTGGCGCTACTGGCGACAGTGCGGCACCGGACCCGCCGCCGTCGTACTCGGCAAGCGCAAGATCCTGTACGACGTCGATGTCGTCGAACGCTGGATCGCCGCTCGCAGCGAGCAGGAGACGGCGTGAACGTCTCCGACTTCCTCGAGGCCCCCCCACGCCTGCTGCATCTGCCGTGACCAGATCCCGAACTGGCCGATCGGCGCGAACATGCCCGACCCGATCGCGGCGGACGGCGAGTGCTGCGACTCATGCAACCGGCAGATCGTCATGCCGGCCAGGGAGGCAACCTCGTGAACCGCCCGCAGGAACAGCACTGCGACCTCGGCCTCGACCCCGATGCCGACCGCACCCCGGATATGAGACGAGCCCCGGCGGATGCCGCCGCCGAGGCCCAGATCAACGCAATCGCCAGCCAGCAGAAAGAGAAGATCATGACCAGTATCGCACGACCCGCGTTCCCCCGCACCGACCGAAGGGACACGCTGACCGAAATCCTGGCCGAGCACTACGGCCCCGAAGTACAGATCGTCGACGCGCCTCTCGAGTGGATGCCGATCAACCTGTTCCTGGAGAACATGGGCATCAGCACCACCGAATTCGTCGCCACCGCGCGCCTCATCGCGGAGATCACGACCTGCACGATCGGCGATGCGTCGAACCAGCTCGAGGCCATCGGAACCGCGATCGAGGTGATGAGCCGATGAGCGCCCTCGACAACCAGCGGGACTTCGACACTCAGCTCTACGACAAGCTAGGCGCGTTGCCCAGCGAGCCGGGTGAGTACTGGGCGGACGCGAAATCCGTGTGGATCGACGGTATCTACGCCGACTCCGACCACTACCGGCAGAACAGCAACACCATCGTCGCCGTGTCCCGGTTCGCGAGCAATGACCCCGGCTTCGGGGAGCCGGTCATCGAGCACGTCGTTCGGATAGAACGCAGCTACGAGCGGGAGAACCCACTCGAGATGACCCCCGAGGCCGCGGTGGTGCTTGGCCGACACCTGCTTGTTGCGGGAACTGCCGCGATCCGCGATCTTGCCGCTCACGCCAACTGGCTCGCCCATGAGCATCCGGAGGTCCCGAAGTGACCGGGCCCGCGGCCGCGGTCGCCGCATCCACCAACGTGGTCACCCTGCCGCACCACGATCGGATCAAGAAGGCGATCGAGAAGGTCATCGCCGCCGGCCAGCCGTTCGACGCCGACGCGATCCACGCCGCTCTGCCGAAGGCCACGCGGGAATGGCTGGACGAGCACCCGCAGGTGTTGGGCGGGTACGTGCAAGGCGTCGTGCATGACGGCCGCATTCGGTTCGTCGGCTGGACCGACTCGCGCCGCCGCCCCGGACGCCCCCAGCGCGTCTGGGACTGCCCGAGGAGGGAGAGCAAGTAGTGACCGACGCACGACTACCTGAGCGGTGGCTCATGGACCTGCGGATCGCCCGCGCGTCCGACGAGGCGTTCCGCTCGTACTGCCTCGCGCTCATGTGGTCGGTGTCCAACCGCACGGACGGGGTGCTGCTGCCCGACGACCTGAACCTGATCCCGGGGTTCCGGCGCGGCACCCCGTCCGAGCTGGTGGCCGCTGGCTTGTGGACGGCGCAGTCCAACGGCTGGCTCATCACCGACTTCGAGAACACCCAGACGACCCGCGCCCAGCTCGAGGCAGCCGACCGGGCGCGGGTCCACGAGAGGGAGAAGAAGCGACGGCAGCGTGAGGCCAAGCGCCAAGCGGATGCTGCAGGCCAAGTGTTGACCAGCACCGATCCTGTTGTCCCGGGGGACATCCCCGAGGGCGTCCCGACCTACAACACAGGACAGGCTAGGACAGGACAGGCATTTACTAGAGCGACTACTTCCAGCGCGCCCGATCGCTCACTGTCGCCGGTGCTTGACATCTCAGAGCTCCCCGCTGATCCCGATGCAGCAGCACGCGCTGCTGACGCCCTCATCGCCCGTGTGACGGGCAAGACCGCATAGCGGCTCGCTACCAAGTCGCTACCAAGTGCTTCCCGAAAGGAACCCCATGACTGAGTTCGACCCCCACAATCCGCCCGCTGAGGCGTTCATCGTCGACGAGCAGGGCATGCCCATCGGCCACATGGACATCGACAAGATCCAGTCCGACGCCGTGCTGTTCATGTACGACATCGCGTCGACCGCCGGCAACGACGCCGAGACCGACCGGGTATCTGCCGAGTGGGTGGGCAAGGTCGGGCCGCAGAGTTTCGGATACGTCGCGGCGGGCGCACTGTCCATGCTCGTGCGGCACATCCTCGGCCCGACGCTCGACACCTGCGAGCTCGCGGGCATCCACCTGCGTGATGGGCTGAGGGCTGCACGGGACGACGCTCACCGCGACCTCGGCGGTGCGCAGTGAGCGGCAGTCACCCGTGCTCGGTGCCCGGTTGCACCCAGAGCACCGCGTCCGTCACCACCTTGTGTGTCGAGCATCGCCCGTCGCCGCCCGTCACCCGCGACGGTGAGCGCATCTGGATCGGCACCGGCCTGTGCCTCGCACCCGCTGCGGCCCGAGACCTCGCCCTGGCCCTCGCAGACGTCTTGGAGGCCCCATGAGGCGCCCATGCCTCGGGTGCGGGGAGCTCATCGCCCGGGGAAACCGCTGCGGCCCGTGCACCCCGAAGGTGCCCACCCGTGCGGTCGCGCACGCCGGCACAGATTCCCGGTGGCGGCGCCTGTCGCTCAAGGCCCGCAAGCTGCAGCCGTTCTGCATCGACTGCCGCACCACCCGCAACCTGACCGCCGACCACCTGCTGCCCGTCTCGGAGTTCCCCGAACTGGCGTACGAGATCGAGAACCTGACCGTCCGGTGCCGCTCCTGCAACAGCATCCGGGGCACCACGTGGACCACCGCCGACGCCGAGGAAGTCCTCAGTCGTCTCCTGCGGGCACAGAAGCACGCACGCAAGGTTCGGTACGCCCGGCTCATCCCGATCGCTCAGCGGGCCGCACAGGGTGGGGGGATACCCCCTTCCAGCAGCCCGAACACCTGCCTCGGTAGCCGCAATCACGAACTATTTGGTAATGGTTATCATTTCGATAGGGAAATCCGATGAGACGTGGACCGAAGGCACCGACGACGGACGAGCCGCTGCCGTTCGCCCCGATCGGCTCGCTCGAGTCGGAACGCTGCCTCGAATTCATCGCGCAGTTCATCCGCGTACCGAAGGGCACGGGCGCGTTGGAGCCGTTGCAGGTGGCGGACTTCCAGCGCGACATCGTGGTCGCGGTGCTGGACTCGGGGGCGCGGACGGTCGGGATCATGCTGCCCCGCGGATCGGGGAAGACCACGCTGAATGCGGCGATCGCGCTGTACGTGTTCTACACGTGGGGTGAGGGCGCGCATGTGGTGGTCTTCGCCGTCGACGAGCGGCAGGCCGGACTGGCTTTCAACGCGGCCCGGCGGATGGTGGAGCTCAACGATGAGCTGTCCGAGCGGGTGCAGGTGTACCGCGACAAGCTGGTGCTGCCCGCCACGGATTCCACGTTCCAGGTGATGCCGGCCTCGGCTGCCGCTGCGGAGGGTCTGGACTTCGTGCTGGCGATCGTCGATGAGGCTGGTGTGGTCTCGCGGGATCTGTTCGAGGTGGTGCAGCTCGCGCAGGGCAAGCGCGCGCGGTCGGTGGTGGTGGCGATCGGCACGCCGGGCCCGAACCTCGACGACCAGGTGCTACTGAGCCTGCGCGAGTATCACCGGGACCATCCGGAGGATGTCTCGCAGGCGTGGATCGAGCATTCGGCCGCGGGCTTCGAGCATCACGAGCCCACGTGCCCGCATTGCATCGCTCTGGCGAACCCTGCGATCGAGGCGGGGTTTCTGCACGCGGATGCGGTGGCCGCGCTGGCGCCGCCGAAGACCCGCGAGGCCACGTTCCGGCGTGCGCGTCTGTGCCAGCTCGCCACCGACACCGAGGGCGGTTTCCTCCCGCCGGGCGTGTGGGATGCCCTGTGCCAGGCGCACCCCATCGACAAGGGCGCACAGGTCGTCGTCGCGCTGGACGGCTCATTCAGCGACGACACCACGGCGTTGCTGCTCGCCACCGTCGCGGAGGAACCACACCTCGATGTCCTCGGTGTGTGGGAGCGGCCGGCGGGTGATGACGAGTACCGGGTGCCGATCACGGAGGTGGAGGACACCATCCGCCAGGCGTGCAAGGACTACCGGGTGCAGGAGATCATCGCGGACCCGTTCCGGTGGGCTCGGACCCTGCAGGTACTCGAATCCGAGCGGCTGCCGATCGCGGAGTTCCCGCACTCGCCGTCACGTCTGACCGCTGCCACGTCCGCCCTGTACACGGCGTGTGTGAACGGCAAGCTCACCCACACCGGAGATGAGCGCCTGGCCGCTCACATCGCCGCCGCGGTCGTCGCGGAGGACCCGCGGGGAATGCGCCTGGCTAAGCGCTCGCGTTCCCGCACCGCTCGAAAGATCGACCTGGCCGCGTGCGCGGTCATGGCCCACAGTCGCGCCACCTGGCGTGCATCACGCCCCAAGAAGAAGCATCGCGTAAGGAGCTTCCAATGACCGAACCCACACTCGCCGAACTCGACAACGCACTGAATGTGCGACTGCCGCAGCTCAACCGGCTCGGCAAATACTATGCGGGACAACAGCCCTTGTCGTTCATCGCACCGGAGGCACGCAAGGCCCTCGGGCAGCGGTTCGACCGGTACTCGGTGAACCTGCCCCGCCTCGCCGTGACCGCGATCGCCGAACGCCTGCGGGTGCAGAGCTTCCGCACCGCCGACGGCGCCCGCGATACCGCCCTCATCGCGGCGTGGCGGCGCAACGACCTCGACCAGCTCGCCCCCGTCGCGCACCGGGAAGCCCTCGCCGTCGGTGAGGCTGCCGTCATCGTGTGGGCCGACGAGCGCGGCAAGGCCCGCGTGTCCGTCGAATCCGCCGAGCAGGTCGCCGTCTACCGCGACGCCGGCAGCCGCGAGACCATCGCCGCGATCAAGCGGTGGGTCGACAAGGCGCCCGACGGCACCGACCGGCAAACCCGTTGGGTGGTGTACTATCCGGACCGGATCGTGCACCTGCAGGGCGACGGCGCCTCGATCACCGCCGCGAAGACCCTCAAGACCGTGGACAATCCGTTGTTGGCGGTGAACGTGGTCGCGCTGACCAACGCGGACCGCCCGATGGACACCTTCGGAGTGAGCGAGTTCGAGGACCTCATCCCCATCACCGACGGCATCAACAAGCTCTCCACGGACCTGCTGACCGCCTCGGAGTACGGCGCGCGGCCCCGCAGGTGGGCGACCGGCCTCGAGCTCGAGGAGAAGCCCGTCGTCGACGACGAGGGGAACCCGGTCCTCGACGACGACGGGGAACCGGTCATGGAGGCCGTGAACCCGATCGGTGAGACCGACAAGCTGATGATCAATGAGGACTCCGCGGGCAAGTTCGGGCAGCTCGACGGCGCTGCACTCGATGGATACGAGAACGCGGTGTCCGTGATGCTGCAGCAGGCGATGGCGGTATCGGGTCTGCCGGCGCACTACGTCGGTGTCACCACCTCCGTGCCGTCCTCTGCGGAGGCGATCCGCGCCGCCGAGGCCGGTCTGACCGCCAAGGCGGAGGCAGCGCAGGCCAAGTTCGGCCGCGCGTGGGAGGCCGTCGGCCGTCTCATCCACGCGATCGAGGACGGTGGGGAGGTCGACGACTACGCCCCGCAGATCGTGTGGTCCGACCCCGCGACCCGCTCCGTCGCGCAGGAAGCCGACGCCACGGTCAAGCTCCACGGCGCCTCGATCATCTCCACCGCCGAGGCACGCGAACGCCTCGACATCGACAACCCCGACGACACCCCCGCACCACCACCCGCAGATGCCCGCGTTTCAGACGCGAGCAAGGGTCGCACCCCGGATGCGACCCCTCCCAAGGGTCGCGTTTCGCCCGCGACCCCCGCCGCCCCGAAACAGGGCGGCGACTTCAACCCAATGACCGCAGCATTCTAGGAAGGACACACCATGACCGACGACAAGTCTCGCGCTCAAGGACTACAGGAGTCCTTGACGGACCCCCCCGAAGCTGACATCCGCCAGACGGACGCTGATCAGGCTTCTTCGGCGACCACCGAAGAAGTTGACGGCACCGGCAAAAAGCCTGATGTCAGTGCTGCTGACACTCCTGAGAGTTCTCAGGAGCAACCCGCAGAAGGGTCCGATCTCGAATCTGACCCCTCCGAAGGTAATCCCGATTCCGGGACTACCGAGGGCGACACGTTCCCGCGCTCGGTGGTGGAGAAGCTGCGCACCGAGAGCGCCGGATACCGCACGCGGGTGCGCGAGCTCGAACAGCAGCTCCACCGGATGCAGGTGGAGGGCACCGGAGCGCTCGCAGACCCCTCGGATCTGCCCTTCGACCCGGCGCATTTGGAGTCTCCGGAGGCTCTGCAGGCCGCGATCGACGCCCTGTTGGAGGCGAAACCGCACCTCAAGGCCCGCCGATTCGAGGCCGGCGCCGCAGCCCAGGGACCGAAATCCGGCACCGAAGCACCCGTCGATCTGCTCGCGGCACTCCGAAGCCAGCTCTAACCTGACCGTAAGTTGAGGTATGGTGGGGATCGAACCCAGGCGGTTCGATCCCCATCACGCATCCAGGGCCCAGGCGGCGAGAGACGCGAAACACCCTCTCCCCGTTAGGAATTGCTCATGGCTCCCCAGACCCCCGCCACCGTCCCCACTCTGCTCAACGACACGGTCTCGCAGATCGTCGTCCAGCCGCTCGAAGCCGCGTCCGTCGTGCTCGCCGCCGGCCCGAAGATCTTCGACACCAGCAGCCAGCTCCGCGTGCCCCGCATCGCGACCACCACCAGCCCCGGCTTCGTCGCCCCCGGCGGCACCATCCCCGACGCCGCCCCCGGCTTCGACGAGATCACCCTCCTGCCGCCCGCCCTCAAGTCCCTCAAGACGCTCACGCGCCTGACGAACGAGGCGATCCGGCAGACCGTCGTCGGCCTCGACTCCATCGTGCGGCAGCGGATCACCACCGACCTCGCCAACAGCCTCGACATCGCACTGCTCACCGGCGCCGGCACCGCGAACACCATCAAGGGCCTGGTCAACCAGAGCGGTGTGCAGGCCCTCGCCGCCGACCCCGCCGTGCCGGACACGTTCCTCACGGCCCTGTCGCTGCTGCGCGCCCAGGAGGTCAAGCCCAGCCACATCTTCATCAGCCCGGCCGACTACTTCGCTATCCGTGCCCTCAAGGACGCCGACAACAGGTACTTGATCACCACCGACGCCACCGCCGACGGCTTCGAGCGCCTGTTCGGCGTGCCGCTGGTCATCACCAGCCGCCTCGCCACCGGCAAGGCCGTCGCCCTCGACATCCAGTACGTCGCCGTCGCCCGCGACCTCGCCCCATCGGTGTCCCTGGACACCTCGCGGTACTTCGACACCGACGAGTCCGCGATCCGTGTCGTCGCCCGCTTCGACATCGGCCTGCTGCAGCCCAAGGCCGTCGTCGTCATCACCAAGGCGTAACCGTGGCGACCACCGCGGTCGACCTGCTCAAGTGGTTGGGGCAGCCCACCGACGACGCTGCCCTGACCGCGCAGGCAGGGCAGGCGATCACCGTCGCCGGCGGCATGATCGACGCCTACACCCGCGGTCGGCACCTCACCGCCAACGGCGAGACCCGCCCGGGGGTCGCCGCGGTGGTCCTCATGGTCGCCGCCCGGATGCTCGCCAACCCCGAGCAGCTACGGCACACCGTCGGATCGGTCGCCTTCAACGAGGGCTTCGCCGGATTCACCCTCGCCGAGCTCACCGTCCTCAACCGGTACCGGAAGCGGGCGGCATGATCTTCCACGACACCATCGACCTCATGCTCGGCGGCGGTGAGGACGACGACGGGAACCCGCTGCCGACGGTGGCGGTGCCGTACCGCGCCGACGTGTGGCCCATCTCGGCGGAGGACCGGCAGGCGTTCGGGCAGACCACCGCGGTCGCCGCGTACCGCGTGGTGATGCCGCCGTTGCGCGCCGGCCACAAGGTCACCACCGCCACGAAGATCCAGTGGGACGGCCTGGAGTACGACGTGCTGGGCCCGCCGATGGTGAACAAGGTCAACGGCCGGGTCCGGCACCTCGAGCTACTGCTGAAACGAGGCACCGGCTAACCCCGGGCCCAACCCTTAGACGGGCCGACGTTCAGTGCCCTTTCCAGGCGTCGGTAAGGAGCCGCGAACGATGCCGCGGCACCTGCGCCCCCTTCCGCGTTTCGGACGCGAGAGGGGGCGTTTCCCGTCCGCCAGTCCGCAGCCAGTCCGCAGTAGCTCAATCAACACCCATCGCTACCCATTCACGCCCACGCTTTGACCTGCGCTTATTCGTGCACCCCATCGTTGCTCGGATTACGAATCCCCAGATAGGGCGGATTCAAAACCCGTCCAGTGTGAGTTCGAGTCTCACCGGGGGCACTACCGCACTTGCTGCGAACCTGCAGGTAGATCGCCTGCGGGTTCTTTCGTCTTCGGGTTCCGAGCTGGTCATGAGCACGTTTTGAGCACAGTTCGGTCGATGCTTACGCGGAGAAGGTGGCTGCGCGATCCAGTGCGACAGCGACGCTGTCGAGGTCGTCGGGGAAGAGATCCGCGTAGGTGTCGAGAGTGAGCGTGGCAGAGCTGTGGCCCAGCATTCTCTGAACAGCCTTGACATGCGCGCCCGCGGAGATGGCCAACGAGGCTGCAGTGTGTCGCAGGTCGTGCGGTGTCACACGAGGGAAAGGTGGCGTCGTCGCCTCTCCGTGTTCGCTCTGCGCAGCTTCCTCCGCCCGGGCCTTCGTGGTCCTCTTGATGCACCGCTGCACAGCGCCGTCCCACCAGGTGTTATGCCCTGGCGGCTTGGCATAGCCGCCCTGACCTGCGGGAAATACGATGTCGTCGGGCTGCATCCCTCGGCAGTGCTCGGCGAGCATCGTGACGACGAACGCGGGTAGGGGAACCGTTCGACGCTCGTAGTCCTTTGGATCGCCGATGTGCACGGTCTTACCCACGAACACGGCGATCCTCTCAACCGACACTCTGCCGCGTCGGAGGTCTATATGGCGACGCAAGAGGCCCGCGAGCTCGGACCAGCGCAACCCCGTGTAAGCGAGGATATAGACCTCAATCGCATGCTGCTTGGCCTCGTTGGCGAACAGTGCGACTTGCGCGTGAGTGAGAAATTCGTTGCTCTTCGCGGTACCTCGGCGGGGCAGCTTCACGCCGCGGGCGGGATTCGACCCGATTCGCCTATCTGCCACTGCCCCTTCCAAGATGCCGGACAGTATGCCGTGGATCCGTGCGACTGAGTCAGGGCCCACCCTGTCGGACAGTTCGGCGATCCACACTCGAATGTCGGTGGTACGGACCTTTACGACTTGAACCTGGCCCCAACGTGGTTCGACGTGGACCCGCCAAGCCGATTCGACTGAGCGCTCGCCAGACGGTTTGGTGTGGGCGCGACCCGTGAGCCACTCCGCGCCGAGCGTGCCGATTGTGACCCTGCCGGCGTTGACATCGATGTACTCGCCGCGAAGTGCGCTGACCTGGACGGTGGCGAGGTAGGATTCCGCTTCCCTTCGTGTTCGAAACCCACGTTTCGTCGTCTGGACGCCGCTCGGACGGCGGTACCTCACCATGTACCGGCCACGGTCTCGTGCGGGGCCGCGTTTGAGTTCGTATCGCTCAATCGTTGCCACGCCGATGTCTTTCGGCTTCTTCGAACGATTCCGCAGCAGCAACCCGATTGACTTCAGTCGCGACTTCGTGCAGCAGGTCGCGGGTAACTCTTCCCTTTTTCTGGGGAGTTGCATCCGAACCGGCCCTGCTGTCTCGTTCTTCGGTCGCAGTGCGCCCGAAGAGGTTGGAGGTGGCAACCTGAACCTGAATCGGGAATAGATCGAGTTCCTTGCATAGGCGATCGTCTACCTGTCCCCAACCGCGTGCAAGGGTTGGATCGGGCAAGGCGGGCAGCGATGCTGCGGTCGGGGCGACCGGGACACCGCGAAGGGCAGCCGACAATGCTCGGTGCTCACCGTCAGCCGGAAGTAGATCTGCGAGAGCGACCGGGTTGCCTGAGAGCTCTGCGATCGCGATCGCGATCGCGTGCAGAGTAAGGAGATCCGGTGCCAGATGGCCAACCTCGACCTGCGCCACCCGGACGTTCGTCCACCGAAGCTCAGGCCCGGCGCGGTTTACAGCCCTTGCCAGCTGATCCTGCGTTGCGCCAGCCGCTTCGCGCCGTCGTCGAATCTCAGCGCCAACCTCTCTCCCGAATGCCCCGCCCATGCCACAGACTATATGCAGAACGTAACCCTGTTGACAAGTCGTGATTCTGCCGCATATGGTCAACAGTATTACTGATGACAGCAACTCTGAGAGGTGAGCAAATGGGAGCGGTCGCTGTCGAAAGCATCGATCCGGAGAGGCTTTACAGCCCTGCGGGCGTTGCGGAGCTTGTTCCTAACACGAGTACAGCTTCACTCGCTCAGATGCGCCGTCGAAGGACGGGACCGAGCTACAGTCAGCACTGCCCCCGTGGGCGAGTTCTGTACCGCGGGCGAGACCTCCTCGCATGGATTGATGCAGGTATCCAAGAGCCGAGTGCACGATGACGCGGGCGGTGATTGTCAGCTTGTTCAGCACCGATGCCGATTGGCGAGCCTTGAGCCCGAACACCGCCGAGTGGTCGTCGCCCGAGGGGCATGTGGTAACAGTGCACGTTACCGACGACATGGCGGAGGTGCGTGTCGACCATGCGGGTGACGCCGTATCCAGCGTGCTCGACCTTGGGCCCTGCGCCGATCCAGGAGAGGCGCACGCTCGGATCGAGGAGGAGGCCGAATTCCTGCTGAGGCAGGTCGAAAACTAGCAAGGCGGGCTTGGTGAGTAGGCATTCGAGTAGCAATCGCTTCCTCTGCGTCGGTGCGTGGCCTCCTTTGGGCGGAGTTCTGATCGGCGGCATGCGGTGTGGTCGGCGATGTGGGGCCGCGGCGGCCGCCCCCAAGAGTTTTCCTCGCACAAACATGGCTCAGTCCTGTTGCGGAGCTCGCATCAGGATCCCGATCGAGCCGTCTTCCGCCGGGTCCACCATCCGGTGACCAACCCGGGCGCGTGTGTTGGATAGGCCGTGAGCTGGCGCGCACGCAGCGTGTGGGCCGCTTCTACGAGAGCTGCAATTCGGTCAGGTTGTTCCTTTGAGACCGCTTCGTTCCAGAGCTGCTTCGCAGTCAGTCCGCCATCTTCCTCATCGGGTGCAGCCAGGATCCTCCGCGCGAGGTCGCTGAATCCTTGGTTCAGATGTTTCACCTCCTCGTCGTCGATGAGCAGGACAAGGTGGTCGAGCTTGCTTGCCGATTCGCGGAGCGGGCCGACGAGCGGACGCGCTTCGTGCCATTGCTCCGGGGTGATCGTTCTTGATTCGAGGATGGCGTCGTCGGCGTACCACACGTAGGCCTCCATTGCTCCCGCCGTCGCGATGACAGCGTCGGCGTATTCTTTCGACGCCGCGAGCAGAACGTCCCGCCGCTTCTGCTCGGCGTTCAGCTCAGCGATGGACATCGCTGTCTGACGCGCAATGAATGCTCCGATACTGACCCCGCACAGGCCGATGACCGCGGCGATGATGGCTCCCATAGCGGAAGGGTGCCACTCACAGGACCGCCTCGGCGCGGATCCGGACACAGATGTGCCACTGTTCAGGCTGAAAGTCGACGAGCTACACCCCCTGTGGAAGGCAAACGTCGATCCGCGGGGGCCATTGAGAGCACGCTGAATTCACCGGTTGCGAAGGCCGGCTCATGGTGGCCGCTGCAGGAAGCAGCAAATCGGAACGAACGTTTGAGGGCGAGCAAGCAACCTGGCCAGCTGGCAAACCGAATGCTGGTCGATCACGTCAGAAGGAGGTTGAGTCCCCAGCGAGATAGCGTGTCGTCCAGGTATGTGACCTCGTTAGAGCGATCTGTGTCGCCGCTACTCAGGAGGCCGACTGCGTACGCGTCGTACCCGTTCGCGGTCCTCACTGTGAGGAACACACCGCTGCCGCTGTCGCCCTTCACCGCGTAGCCGCCCCATTTCACAACGTCGGGCCCCGCCGAGACCATCGGCCCGCAGGTGACTCCTGCGCGTCCGCCCATCATGCAGAGCGGCGTACCGGCGGGTAGAGAGCGTACGGCGTCGCGGTTGAGGCCGCCTGCGATGCGTACCCCGGCGGTCACGTTCGTCCGATAGCGGTTACTGGCGACCGCGTCAGAGGGTAGGCCGATGAACGCTGCGTCCAATCGCGCCCCTGATGGTCCTGTGCCCTGTTCCGCGCCGATGTAGTCAGCAGCCAGTTGGATGTCCCCGGTTGGGGACACGAAACTGACAGGACCGTCTGACTTGTCACAGTGCCCAGCCGTGAGAAACCCAGTGCGGCCGGCGTTACTCCGGACCGGCCACCCAATCGTGCAGGTCGCGGCGGTATCTGGCCCAGACGGTTGGCTGACGGTGACACCCATTCCCGGAATGGTTCCGCTGCTCCCATCAGCCGGTATGCCGCCGTAGCTGTCCGGAAGCGCGACGTAGGGCCCTGGCGGTAGCTGGACGGTGACGCCACCAGGGACCGTCGGTGGCGCTGCGATCGACGGCGGCGTGTAGCCCGGTCCGTCAGTCGGCACCGGCGTCACCGAATAGTCCGGTGTGGCGGTGCCGGTAGTGGGGGAGTAGCCAGGCGGAAGCGGGAGTAGGCCGTTCTCGTTGGTGGTCGGGGCGGAGCTGCCATCACTCGCCGTCTGAGTGCGGTCGACGCCACACGCTGAAGACAGTGCTACTGCCGCGGCGAGCGCCGCGATGATGCCCCGCCTCATTCTTCTTCCCCTAGATCTTGCTCACGCTATCCGCGCCGTCTCGATCAGCAGCCTGGATCCGGTCGTACGTGAACTTCGCTACCTTCGACCCGAGGATGACATTGTCAGCTGCGGTCGTCAGTCCGGCCACCTGCCTCTCGAGGAATGCGGACAGCGACTTTCCACCCGCGTCGTAGATCGGCATCGGCCGCTTGGTGCTGCCGTTGCTAGCTTCGTCCGCGTACGTCTTCTCCAGGCGGGCACGTTCCGCGGCAGCAACGGCTTTCAGGTTCTCGGCTGCGGCGATGATCGAGGCAGTCTTGCCTGGGAATCCCGGTACGTCCCGGATCTCGATGTCTTCGGCCATGTGCGCGCCCTTCTGAATTCGGTCACCCGACCATACCGAGAGATGCTGACGATGCAGGAACGTGACGCGACGCCTCGTCCCGGGTCTAACGAGACGCTTCTTCGCGGATCCGCTTCGCCAGATCGTCGATCAAAGTACTGGGCGAGCGGCTTTCGACCAGCGACTTCTCTGCTGGCGTCTGCGATGTCGCATCGAATGTCCAGCGGAGGTAGGTCATCGGTAGCCGGTCCATGAACTTTCGACTCATCGCGGGCTGCTTTTCCAGCAGGTCGGCACGGCACGCAGCGTTATCGTCGACGTGGCACCTTCCAACGAACCCATATCGGGAGCTGAGCATCCCCCACAAACGCCGGAACTCTTCTTCGTACAGCACCGACTTGGTCGTGAGCGCCACCCGGGCGGTTGAATCCAGCTGGAACAGGAGAGTCGACGTTCTCTCCAGGTAGGACTTCAGCTCGAATGCCAGTTGCTGCGTTTCTCCGTCACGAGCAGGGAAGACGGTGACTTTTTGGTACGCAACGCTTAGATCCCTACCGCGCGTCGAGAGGTCGCGCACAGCCTGGTCGTCGAGGCGCAGCGTACCTGGCACGAACTTCTCGCCCGGTAGAGCAGAGTCCGGATTCCAGAGAGGGTTCGGGCCGAGTTGAACGGGGACGTTGTTGTTGAGCAGTAGCTGCAGGGACTGTGCAGCATCGATGAACGCAAGATGAGCGTCGACGGTCTGTTGCCGGGTGTAGTTCTCCTTGGACTGGGTGACCGAGGCGGACGCTCCGTAGTAGCCGACCAGACTCGCGATGACACCGCCTGCCAGTGTGGCGGCGAGCGAGGAGATCAGGGATCCACGATCATCCCGAAACTTCCTCCACGCGAGGCCGGCGAGGATAACCGAGACGATGAGGACGACAGCGAAGGCTCCCATGGGAAACAGAGTCATGGAACTGAGCGTATGCAGAAGCCTCCTGATCGATCGGCTTACGGTCCACCTACAGAATCCCCGCGGAGTCGAGCGGCTTCGAGCCGGAGGACGTCCCTCCCTGTCCGTTGCCGGTGTTGGTCCCGCTGGTGCCGCCGGGCCCGCTACCTCCCTGCACGGGCGCGTTCGGCTCGCCGCTGGAGGTCACGCCGGGCTTCGAACCGCCGGAGGGCGAACCGGGCATCGGTGTTCCCGAACCGCTCCCGCTACCGCCCTGGCCGGAGCCGCCGTGATCGCCCGTTCCCGGGGTCGGCTTGGGGTCGGTACCCGCAGCGGGGTTCTCGACCTTCGTGCCACCCTCAGCGGGGCCGGAGACCGCACCATCGTGCTGACCGCCGCCGTTCTGGCCTCCCTGACCGCCCTGGTCGCCGCCCTTGTCGGTGGCCGCGGCGTTCGGGTCATCGGGCAGGTGGAACCAGCCGCCCTTGTCGCCGAGCTCGGGAACCTCGGATCCGGAGACGACCTTGTAGTCGTCGGTGTAGAACTTGTCGTCGCCGAGGAACAGGAACTGACGGTCCCCGGCCACCAGCAGGTCGCCGGGCTTGGCCTTGGTCGGCGCGATCTGCTCGCCCGGATCCTGGCCCGCGACCGGCGGCTTGAGTCCGGCCTCGGCTGCCGCGTCGGTCAGCGTGAGCGGGTGCTCGGCGTCGGCCTTGCCGAGCAGGTCCGCCATGCGGGCGACGCGCTCGTTCGGGAACTCGACCTTCGTGCCCTTCATGTCGACCGTGGTGTTCGGCTTGGGAGCGCCGGGCTTGGGGGTCTTGTTCTCCTCCTCGGGCTTCTTGTTCTCGCCAGGGACCGTCGCTGCGGGAGCGACCGCGGCCGGAGCAGCCTCCGGCTTCTTCTCCTCGGGCTTCTGCTCGACGGGCTTGACCTTGTTGTTCAGGCCCGACAGGTCCGGCTTCTTCGGCTCCTCCCGCTTCTTGATCGGCTCGTCCTTCTTCTCCTCGGGCTTCTTCTCGTTCAGCTTGTCGCCGAGGTTCGCCAGCGGGTTCTGGCCCTGGTTGCCGAGCGGGTTCGATCCGCCGAGGTTCGGCATCTGCGGAGTCGACAGGTTGGGCATGGACGGCGTGTTCGGAGTCGCCTGCTTCGCCGTGTTCTGCAGACCCTTGAGCGCGTTCGCGAGATCGTCGGTGCTCTTCTTCTCCGGCGTCTCGGTCTGCTGCATCGTGGGCATAGCCGGCATGGCCCCGTTCACAGGCTGCGGCTTGTGCATGCCAGGCCGGTCGTGTGCCCGGACCTGCGTCGTCGTACCGTCCTTGAAGGCGGCAGCCGACAGCGGGGCCTCATTCATCACGTCGGCCATCCGCTGCTCGGCCCGGTCGAGTGTGGCCTCGACACCCTTCATGACCGTGATGATCTGAGACGAATTGTCGGTCAACGAGCCGTCTTTGGACAGTTGGATGCGCGCGGCCCGATTCATCTCAATGATCTGCTTGTATGCTTTATCCGCGGCGTCCGAGCACGTGGCCAACTCTTTGACCATTACCTCGCCGGCTTCGTTGGGAACGCGATCGAGCACCGCAAGATGTCTCAGCAGCGGGGGTGCGGATTCGCGAATCTTCGGTTCATCAGAGTTCTGGAGGACGTCTCGGATCTCCGCCGATGCCGCAGCGATCGTCTTGCAGTAGTTGGCGATCGCGGTCTTGACCTCGTCAGGGTCGATACGAGTCGCGGGAAGCGGGTTCTGAGTCCAAATCTGTCCCTGGGGACCGTCGGTCATGCCGAAGATCTTGTTCTTGTTCAGGTCGGTCAATACCCGGTCGAGATCCGCAACATGGTTGATGTCCTTCGCTGCCCCCGGCAGGATGAACGTGGTGGTGCCGTCAGGCGGTGCCCACTCATCGACCCGGTTGCCTCCCGTTGCGTCGCCGTCGTCGGTGAGGCTCCAGACTGTGTACGCGGCGGTGGCGGCCCAGCCGATCGGACCAGGGACGAGTCCGACAAGGCCGAGGGCCCCCTTGGTGTAATGACCTTCAGCGATATCCTGGACGGCGAACCCCGCACCGACGAACGGAGCGATCCGCGCGACCCGCGCGAGCTTCCCACTCTTCATGAACCCCTTCAGGGCGGGCGCGACCTTGGGGCCGAGCTTGGTGGCCACCTTGCCGATCGCTGCAGTCATTCTGCACCTCCATCATTGACGACTTTGAGTGCACGCTACGTCGAGTCCCTGACATCGAACGACTGTGGCGCGCAAAGTGATCAACAGATTAGAGGCGGACTATCGGCTTGCTTGTATGGCTGCTGTCAGGCTGGCATGACAGCAGGCCAGCATGCTTGCTTGCCAGCAAACATGCAGCCTGACCAGGACATTCTTTCGCGAACAGCTTCACCAGTCAGTCGCCGGCGCGCACCATGATCGAGTACGAGGCGGCCGCAGCCTGCTTCGCTTGAGCGGCGGTCGCCGCAGTGACCGAACTCCCGTACTTACCGACCTTGACCGCGCATCGCGTGTAGTCCGCGAGCTCTGCTTGGCCTCCGCTGCCTTGGTCGGTGTACCGCTGAGCCTTCCAGCACGCCGCCGATGTGGCGGGGACACCAGGCACATCTTCGATCGCGCCACCTTGACCGGATTGGAACTGGAACCACTGCTCGGCGCGCGCAGAGTCCGGGAAACGCGAGACCGCCCCGACCGGTGTGGCGCCGATCCAGTCGATTCCGAATCTGTTCTCGATCGCCTCGGCGTTTCCGTCCAGCAGCCCTTGGACGTAGGGAGTCCTGTACCCGGTGTATAGACCGAACCCGGGTGTCGTGTCGTGCAACGGATACAACGCGGGCCCCTGTGCCTTGATCGTCCGCCGCATCACTCCAGCGACGTCCATCCTCACGGACGGTATGCCGTCGGTGGTCGACGGATTGGGTGGCTGCTCCAGGGTTCGGGCTTTCGCAACTTGGAGTGCCAGCGCCTTGTCTGCCAACGCGAACGCGGCATCTTCTCCTTTGACGGTCGCCGAGCCGATGGCCAGCAAGTTGCCGACGGGCGCAACGCTGGTGACCTGTGATTGCCCTGTCGAAAAGTTGCCTGCCACGACGTATCGCGCATCGGCTACAGGAGGGCGTTGAGGAGACGTTCCGAATCCGCTCGCGGCGACGAGAGCGTCTAAGGCTTTTCGTGCGGTCGCCTCATCCGCGTATCGGACGATGGCCGTCCGTACAACTCTGTCCAGTCCGGATCCAGATGTGCCGGCGGTACTACGCCCGCCCAGCGCCGCGACGAATCCCGCTTGAAGGGGCACGCTGTTCAGAGCTGCTTGTTGCTGCGGGCGGAACACCGTCGTTGCACCGGCGAAGAAGTCATTGGGAACGATCACCGACATCGACCCGCCCGGCTTCACGCCCAAGCTGAGGTCGCCCGCGACTTCACGAGGATTCACAACCCGATCGCCGATGGTAAGCCCGACCTGATACCAGGCATCACGAGGTTTGGCCGCCGTTGTGACGTCTGTGCGCGGCTGAGTCGCGTAGTTGCCAGTATCGAGACCGCTGAGCTTCGACGACTCATCCGTTACTGGCGTCCCGGCAACCTCACTTGAGCACGCCGCAGCGCCCAGCGTAAGTGCGACCAGCACCGACAGCAGGCCCCGCCCTCCCCGTTCCATGAACTAGTTCATACACGGTTTCTCCTTATGTTTCGGCTAACCGTCGCTTGGATTGGGGCGTGCTTGCTTGCCTGCAGGCTGCAAGCACACCCTGAAGCAAGCCCGTAACGTGCTGCTGAAGGGCGCCGTGACATATCGATGTGGCGGTGGACCAGAGACGCCGTGGCGCAGGTCGGCCGAAGTTGACATTCAACTGGCTCAACATGTTTCATCCTGTCCGCGAGTACCCTGACATAGATGCGAACAAGCATCACTGACACCGTCGACCCCGCCGAGTTGCATACGCACGTCGTGCAGCTCCTCGACGCAGTCGCCACTGCGCGGCATCAGCTCAAAGACATCCGTCACGCGTACGCAGCCCTAGATCCGGGCCAACTAGGCGTCGACGATCTCGGGTCCGAGCTTGCGGCCGCCGACTGCATTGCGACAGCCCAGAGGGCATTCCTCGCTGTCGGCGGCGCACTCGCAACGGTCTCAGACAGCGTCCACGACGCGATGCGGCACACATCGCGGTTGAAGGCGACGGCGGTATGACGCACACGAGCACAGTCCGCCGATACCTCTGGGCGCTCCTGATCGTCGGCACCGCCGCGTCGGTAGCGGCGAACGTGGCCCACGCGCACCCGGGGATCGGGCCGCGGATCATGGCAGTCGCCGCGCCGATTGCCCTCCTCGCCTTCACCCACCTGGTCGGCTTGTGGGGTCGGATCCGCACCAGCGGTGTCACGTACTGGGCGATCCTCGTGACCGTCGCGCTGATCGCCATCGGGGCTGCGCGTGTCTCGTTCGCGGCGGTGCGAGACCTCGCGGAGAGCTACGGGTACGGGCCACTCGACGCCGCCCTGATCCCCTTGATGCTCGATGGTGGGCTGGCTACGACCGCGCTGGCACTCGTGGTCCTGGGTCGCATCGAGGCGGAGACTATCCAGCCTGCCGCTCACCAACTGATCGATGATCATCAGGTGACTACCGGGCCTGGTCACCCGATCACCGAGTCGATCATTGTTGATCAGACGGTTGATCTGCCGCTGATCGGAGCAGGTCACGAGGGTGATCAGCCGCGGGCCGGCGAGCTGGACCCGGTGATCATCGAGCCCCACTCCGAAGTTCCCGTGTGCCTGGTAGAGCCCGGCGCTGATCAGCCTGATGATCGAACTGATCCCCGCGGTGATCACTGGGCGCTGGCCGAGTTGATCGCTGCGACTGGGCGCACCAACCAGCCGATCAATGTGATCACCGCGGTTCTCGCCGCGCGAGCCGATGGCAAGGGGCAGAAGGCCGCAGGGCTCGCCGCCGGGGTCGCCCAGGGGACCGTTAGGACCATCGAGAAGCTCCGGGAAGAGGTGGCCGCGTGAACTTTCGATCAAGACAGGACGCGGTCGAAGCCCTCGAATCCGCGCGCCGCTATCTGGCCGCCTGCTCGGCACGAAGCCGTACCGCGAACGATCTGTGGTTTGTGCTCGCCGACGATGACGAAGCCGAGCTTCTGCGTGACGCCGCCGAGCTCCGCATCGCGCTACGCGAAGCAGCCATCGGGGCAGTGGTAGACCAAGACTGGGTTCGCGAACGCATCGATGAGTACCAGCACGAGAAGTTGGCCCGAGATCTGGCGGCAGGCGCGTTTCGTAGCTTCCCGGAGTTCGTTCTGAAGTTCGAGAAGTGGTACCGGCAGGTGTCCGTATGACGGGTGGCGCTCGAAGCTGGCGGGTGATCCGAGCGGACGCTGTGGCCGCACGGAAGGTTGATGAGACCCATGCGGCTGCCGCGCACCACCTTGCCGCTGTCTTGCCCGAGGAGGCTCGGATCGTTGGACTCGACGACATCGTGGACGGGTGGGAGCAGCAGCTTGCAGTCTTCTACTTGAGGACAATCGCAGGAGGCGAAGGCAGGAAGCAGCTGAACGTGGATCAGCGCAGGCGTTGACACGGCTCGATCGCGCTCGGCGCGCGACGCATGCTTCAATCCTGTGATGCAAACACTTACCTGGACGCAACTTCTATCCACCGCCGTCGCGCTCTTTGCGTTGGTTGTCAGCCTTGTCACTTCTGGTCGTAGTATTCGCTCTTCGCAGGCGGTAGCAGAACAGAATCGGGAAGCAACCAAGCAGATAGCTAGAGACAACATTCGGAACCATCATGAAGATCAAGTTACCGACGCTGCGGTCGAACTGGTGGGGGGAATTAGCGACGAGCTGCGAATCATGGGGCAGGTCAGGGCTAAGCTGGAGATTCTGCCGCGCGGAAACGCCGCCGAATCCAGGAGGGTTTACGAAGAGTGTGAGGCTCTTCTTCACGAGCGGAGCCGCATAACCACGCTCGCGATAACCAGAATCCACCTAGTTATTCCAAAGAACCTTCAAGCCGAGGCTAAGTCGCTTGAGCGGTCTATCAACGGCCACCGCGAGGAGTTCATCAAGTATTTCGGGTCCTTTCAGGGGCGCAACTCGGACCGGCAGGAGTTCCCTGAAATGGACCAGGCGTACAAGGATCGACTCAATGGCTTCGTTGTCTTGATCCGTGGCTATCGAGAGACGACACGCGATCTCGTGGGGAAGACAGCAGTGCCGACCAATGACCAAATGAGGCAGAAGGGAGTTTCGTACTGATTGGTAGCTCGAGAGGGGGCGAGCTGGCCATACTCCCACACGGGCTGCCTTGGCTGGATGTGATCAGGCTTCGGGTGATGGCACTGGCGGTAGGCGCGGAACCTGGAGGTCGCGACGGCTCTGCCGTGCGCCAGGCCTACATGTCCACCGGAGCGAAGGTGTCGTCGACAAGGTCCGCCAGCTCGGACGGCGACCGTCCGGTACTCAGCCACTCGACCGGAGACATCGGATCGCCATGCAGATGCAGGTCCACGTGCTTCCACGTCATGAAGCGAACAGCGGCAACGGCCTGGGTTCCCTCGGGGATGTGCGGGGCTACGTGGGCCCACCCCGGGAGTTCGCCGTCCTCCGTGAACTGGAACGCGGGGAATAGCCTGCGGTGGTTGTGACTGATCGAGAACAGGGTGCGATCTCCCGCTCGCTGGCGAATGCGACCCTCCGAGACACCTAGACGGTCCCCTGCTTCCTTCGTGGTGAGGCTGGTTCGGACGATGTCGAGGTAGATGAGGACCGTCTTCGTAGAGGCGCGCTCCATCACGAGCGGCATCGACTCGACGAACGACCCGGCATCGCGCAGAGCCTGCTCCTGCTCCGCGGTCATATGACGAGTATGCCCGCGACGAACCGGTCAGCACTGCCGCGAACGCCAGGCTGATCAAGTATCAGTCCCCGTCGCCGGATCACTTGGTGGCTTTGAGGACGAGGTAGGAGGCAGCGACGCCCTGCTGTGCGGCAGCCAACGTCGAGGCGTCATCGACCGCGATGTATCGCCCGTCGACTACCGAGCACGCGTAGTAGCGGCGCTCCGCACCGTTCGCGTCGGTGAGTGCCGAAATGCACCACGAGCCGGGCACCCCAGGCGCTGCCGCCTCCTCGCGCTCACCCGCCAACTTGGGTGCCTCTTGGTCGAGGCGCTTGAACAGTTGCGCCCCTTCGGGCTCAGTGGCGCGAAAGATCGTGTTCGCGCTGTGCCCGACCAGGTCGATCCCGGCTCGTCGGTACAGGTCGGTCTTCTGCTTCCAGCTTCCCGATGTCGCCATCGCCCAGGCATGGGATGTCATCCAGCCGGTGGAGTAGTACACCCCGTTCGGGTTGGCGTTCGCCAACCGCGTCCGTCGCATGATCCCGTCACGATCCGCATCGGGGTAGTTGGCGGTCGCGTTCGCGGAGAACGGGACCTGGTCAAGTCGGGGGAGTTGTTGGTCGAAGTACGCGGTCGCAAGGCGCTCAACGGTCTCGCGATTCTGAACGTTGACGAACCCGGCTCCCGCCAGGTACTCCTTGTGCTGCACCCAGAACATCGGCGATCCACCGATCTTCTCCGGCGTGCCACCCTCGAACGCCGCCGGATACTTCACCAGCGGTGCCCCCGCACCGGTGGCCGAAGCGAATCGTGAGCGCAGAGTGTCCAGCGCCGCCGCAGCTGCCGCCGGATTCGCGAACCGTACGACGACTGTGTTCATCTGCTGCTCAAGCGTCGTCGCGCTCTCACCCTTGATCTTCTGGGCGGTGTTGACGGCACCGACGTGCCCCCAGAAGGCGCTCATCATCCGGGTCCCGAGTGACAGCGGCATCATCGCGGCGTCCGGCAACACCGGGATCGGAACGTACGCACCTTCATCGAACCGAGCGTCTAACTCGGCAGGGGACACCAGGTAGTCCAAGAGCGCGTTGCTTCCTTGCACACGCGCGTCGTCGGCACGTCTGGGGCCAACAACGCGCGGCGTCGTCGGGAAGTTGCCGGTATCGAGTCTCACCCCCGCGCTAGGGTCAGCGACTGGCGTACCAGGGACGCCGGCCGAGCAGCCTGCAAGCGCCACCGACAGCGCCAGGCCGATCGCGATGAGTACCCGCCGTGTCATCTTTGCTCCTCGTTGTCGCCGTTGGTGCACATTCTCGACTGTCGCTTGAAGGACGGTTGTCTCTGGCTTGGCCGCGCCAATGGCGGGTGGGTCTTGTCCGCGGGGCGTGGGGACTGCCGAGAAGCGCGTGGAGAGGCGGTCAATCTCGTTCGTGTCCAGCGTTATCCGGGCCCCGCAGTGGGCTACTTCGCGTCCTTCAAGATGAGGTATGCCGCGGAGGTCACCTGGCGGACTCGTGCGGCTTGGTTGTCGGTGAACGCCGAAATGTATCGGCCGACTGCGATATAGCAGGTGTAGCGAGGGGTGTCGGAGCCGACCCATAGCGTGTGGCTGCGGCATTTGGCGGTAGGCAGTCCCTCGACTGCGAATGAGCGTGCTGAGGGCAGCTTGTCCAGCCATTCGCTCGCGACACGGTCGATGAACTGCTGCGCTGCTGCATAGTCTCGCGTGCGGTACACGGTGTTCTTTCCGTGTCCGACGAGATCCATCCCGGTGTCGGCGAAGATCTTGCCAGCGGTGATCGGGTTGTCGTCCCTGTGCCGGCTCGTGCGTTGCTCGTGGAACCCGTAGACGGCGTCGAAGAATCCGGCCTCCCCTTGGTCTGGGACGACCGTGAGGCTGACGATCCCGTCCTTGTCGAGAGGCAGGCCTGCCAGGTCACTGGACCCTGGGGAAGTGAACCCTGCGAGTAGGTCACGCTGAGCGTCGACGGTCTTGGCGATGAGGCTGCGGGCCTTGTTCTCGTCCGTCCCCCAGGGTGACGCGATGATCAAGTGGGGACCGACGGACGTGAGTGCCGTGAACCGGGTGTACTTGAACGTGTCGTTCGGCGGCATCTTCCGTACTGCGAGGTCTGCCCGGTCGGGTATAGCCTCGGTTGCCTTTCCTTCCGTTCGGAAGTCGGAGACTGCGACCTTGGCAGCCGCCTCGTCGGTCATGCGGATCACGTAGATCGCCAGGCCTTCATCGGTGGTCTTGGAGGCGATTGGCTATGACAGCTTGAAGAGGCCCCGGCTCGACGGCTAGACCTGGCCCCGTTTGCGACTCGCCGGTGGTGTTGCGACGGTTTGATCTGGCCCCACCTGATGGTTGCTCGTGAACATCGTTTCCGAGCCGAAGCAGGTGGTGGCCAATGATGGGATCGAAGGTGGAGCTGTTCGCGCAGATCCGGCGGGACGCCCGGGTCGAGGGCATGAGTATCCGGGCGTTGGCTCGCAAGCATGGCGTGCACCGGAGGACGGTGCGGCAGGCGTTGTCATCGGCGGAGCCGCCGCCGCGGAAGACGCCGGAGCGGTCGTCGCCGCGGTTGGACCGGTTCAAGGCGGCGATTGATGAGATGTTGCGGTCGGATCTGGATGCTCCGCGTAAGCAGCGGCACACCGCGACGCGGATCCGGGAACGCCTGGCGATCGAGCACGATGCGGTCGAGTTGTCGTATTCGACGGTGCGGGACTACGTGCGGGTCCGGCGGGCGCAGATCGAGGTGGAGGCCGGCCGCCGGACGGAGGTGTTCATCGCCCAGGACCACGCCCCGGGCGCGGAGGCGGAGGTCGACTTCGGCGAGGTCTGGGTGATCCTGGGCGGGGTGAAGACCAAGTGCCACATGTTCGTCTACCGGCTCTCGCACTCGGGCAAGGCCATTCACCGGGTCTATCCGACCGGCGGGCAGGAAGCGTTCCTCGAAGGGCACGTCGAGGCGTTCCGCGAGCTCGGCGGGGTCCCGACCCGGCATATCCGCTACGACAATCTCACCTCGGCGGTGGTCGCGGTCCTGCAGGGCGGAGACCGGCGGCGACAGGAGAACCCGCGGTGGACGTTGTTTCACTCGCACTACGGATTCGATCCGTTCTACTGCCAGCCCGGCATCGCCGGGGCGCACGAGAAGGGCGGCGTTGAAGGCGAGGTCGGATGGTTCCGCCGCAACCGGCTGACCCCAATGCCGCAGGTCGAGTCCCTCGATGAGCTCAACGAGCAGATCAAAGCCTGGGAGGACCGCGACGAGGGCCGCCGGATCGACGGACGACTGCGCACCATCGGCCAGGACTACGAGCACGACCGAGCAGCGCTCGCGCCGCTGCCGGTGGAGGATTTCGACCCGGGCCTGATCCTCACACCACGGGTCGATCGGTCGGCGATGATCACCGTTCGGATGGTGAAGTATTCGGTGCCGGCGCACCTGATCGGCCGCCGAGTCCGCGTCTCACTACAAGCCTCCCAGCTGCTGGTCTACGACGGCCGGACCCTGGTCGCGCGGCATCCACGGGTCGCCGGCCGCGGCACCGCGAAGATCGACCTCGACCACTACCTCGAGGTGCTCAAGTTCAAACCCGGTGCCCTGCCGGGATCAACGGCGTTGGCGCAGGCCCGCGCTGCCGGGGTGTTCACCGCCAGCCATGATGCGTTCTGGGCCGCCGCCCGACGAGTCAACGGCGACACCGACGGCACCAGCGAGCTGATCGACGTCCTGCTGCTGCACCGCAGCCTGCCCGCCGCGGCGGTGATCGCCGGCATCGATGCTGCATTGCGGGTCGGGGCGGTGAGCGCCGAGGTCGTCGCCGTTGAGGCTCGCCGCGCCGAAGCCCGCCTGCTCGCGCACGCCTCGGTCGCTGCCGACCAGACAGGTGGGGCCAACGCTGGCCGTCATCTCGATCGCCATGCCGAACGACGCGAGCAACGAGTTGTCAGCCTCACCCAACGACGGCTCGCAGACCCCGCGGCGGTGATCGCCGGCCTGCCACCCGACCGGCGACCGCTGCCCAGCGTTACGGCCTACGACCGCCTGCTCCCGCAGCACCGGCGACGCACTGCCTCCGACGCGCTACCTGCGTCGCTGGACCCACCACCGATTGAGTCGCTGGACCCACCACCGATTGAAAGGCCCACCCGGCTATGACCGCAACCGCCAATAAGAACCAGACGAATGCGCTGGCCCCGTCGTTGCGCCGCCGGGGCGGCCTCACCGAAGAAGCCGCCCTCGCCGCCGTTGACCAGGCCTGCCGGCGCCTACGCCTGCCGACAGTGCGGTCGATGATCGACCAGCACCTCACCGCCGCCGCCAAGCAGCAATTGTCCTACCAGGGGTTCCTCGCCGAACTCCTGCTCGCCGAAGTCGACGACCGGGACCGCCGCTCCACTGTTCGCCGCGTCAAAGCCGCGGGGTTCCCGCGGGAGAAGTGGCTGGCGGACTTCGACTTCGACGCCAACCCCGACATCGAACCCGCCACCATCCACCAGCTCGCCACCGGCGACTGGATCCGCCACGGACTGCCGCTCTGCCTCATCGGCGACTCCGGAACCGGCAAATCCCATCTGCTGATCGGATTGGGAACCGCTGCCGCCGAGCAAGGCTTTAGAGTCCGCTACACCCTCGCCACCAAACTAGTGAACGAGCTGGTCGAGGCCGCTGACGAGAAGCAGCTCGCGAAGACCATCAACCGCTACGGCCGCGTTGACCTGCTCATCATCGACGAGCTCGGCTACATGGAACTCGATCGCCGCGGCGCCGAACTGCTCTTCCAAGTCCTCACCGAACGCGAAGAGAAGAACAGCGTCGCGATCGCTTCCAACCAGTCCTTCTCCGGCTGGACAGACACCTTCACCGACCCACGACTCTGCGCCGCGATCGTCGACCGGCTCACCTACCGCGGCACCATCATCGAAACCGGCACTCACAGCTACCGCCTGGCTCACACCGAAGCAGCAGCTACCGCGGGCTAAGCGCGGCGTTCGTCCTTGACTACCGACAGATGCCGGCGCAAGGCCCGGTTCTGGTGAGTGACATAAACCACGGTCCACCGGGTCGTCAGGTTCGGCAGTGGCTCCCCGTCTTTAATCTTCACCCGGACCGATACCTGATCACCGAGCTGATCATCACGCGCGATCACGAACTCGGCATACGCACGCACCGACTCGCGATCCCAACCAGTCGGCGCAACCACACTGCGCACCCGCGGCCGCCCATCCACACCCCGGACTCTAGCGGCTCAGGGCCCCACTCAGGTGGGGCCGAATGAAACCGCCCTACCGGGGCCAGATCAACTTGACATAGCCAGGCGATGCTCCTTGTGTCCATGAATCCGTAGAGCATGCCTCGTTTGGCGATCCGGTCAGTGTCCTCGGACTCGAGAGAGATGAAGTTGCGGGCAGTCACCGCTGTCTGGGCGCCTCCGTCGGTGTAGGCGGCCTCGATGTCGGAGGGGATGACCGTGCGCTCGGAGAGCATGTTCGCGGCGAGGACTTTGCGTTGCGAGCCTGGCGCCGTGGGTGTCCGGGGCTTCGTCGATAGTCCGCCTGTGTCGAGCTTGATCGCGGCCGCGTCGGGGTCGGGCACCGCGGTGCCGGGGACGACGGTGCTGCAACCGGTAAGCAGTGTCCCGGCCGCGGCGAGGCTGACGATCGTTCGGGTCAGGTGCACAAAGTCTCCTACGGGTTCTGGGTGAGAATCGCCCATTGCGCGGCGGCCATCTGCCGCACTACGACAGCGTCGGATGCGGACACGTTCGCGTAGTAGCGGCCGACGACCATTGCGCACGAGATGTCGTCGGCCCGGTCGCCTTGGGTACACACCACGCTGTCGTTCGTGTGCAGCACGCCCTCCACGCGTTTGCGCTTCGAGGAGGCGCGACCTTGCTCGATGAACCGAAGGGCAGCGGCGTCGTCCCTCATCCGGATGACGATCCCGAGATTCCAGCCGACGAGGTCAGCCCCGGCCTCCCGTAGCAGGGGGACCAGGGGGTTGTTCCCCACACGACGCTCGAATGCCGGCAGCGTGAGTATTCCGATGATGCGCTGGTCGCGGTCTGATAGTTCCCCTCTGGACCAGAGCGCGCGGGCGAGGACCCCGTCGCGGTCAAGGGGGATCTTCGGGACGGATTCGCTGGGGGTCGGCTTGAACCGCGATGCGGCCACGGACTGCCGCGCGTATAGGTCGGCGGCCAACTGCGTCGACTTCTGGGTCGTCGGCGACTTCACGTGGACGGTGAGGATGATCTCGCCGCGTCGGAACAGCACGTCGATGACCCCTGGTTCGGTCTCGACGGCAATCCCGTTCGTCAGGTTTGGGATTGCGGCCCTGTTCGCTGCCCGGAAGTCGTTTTGAGCTGCTGTGATCGCCTCAGTGGTGTGCTCGTCGGATGCGTACCGGGCCGCACCGACTCGCACCTCCGTACTGGGCGAATCCGTGCGGTCAGCGCGTGTGAGTGCGACGCTGACCTTGGCCTTGTACGCGACGAAGTGTGCGTCCTTTGGCATCGAGTCGTCGGTCACGGATTGGACGCTCGGTGTTGCGTCATGGTCCTTGACGGCTTCGATCAAGGTCGGGTCTGCGTCCGATGGCTGTACCAGCATCTCCAGCATCCTGTTGCCCTCGGCAACCCAGGTCGAGTCTGTGCCTCCCTGCCCTGGCGAGTAGAGCATGGTCGGGTTGTCCCCAACATCCAGGCCAGCAGGCAGCCGAGAGGTCGACGAAGCTGGTGCAGATAGGCTGGACGGTGCAGTCGCTTCACCAGCGACAATCTGGCACCCAGTGACGGCGAGCAGTGCTATCAGCCCGATCCCGATGAGCCCTTGTCGCTTCATCCCCGCTCCTCACCTGTCGCACCGCTGTCTGGTGCACATTCTCGACTGCCGCTTGTTGGCGGGTTGTCTCCGGCTTGGCCTTCGCCCCATCGCTGGATCAGCTTGCCGGTGTCCGCGAGGTCGATGACACCTCCATCCCGCAGCGCCCTCCAGTATTCGCGCTGGTCAGCAAAGTAGTCCTCGACCCAGTAGGGCAGGGCGGGTACGCCTTCGTGTTCTTCCTCCACATCAATTGGACGCACCAGCTCCCTGATCGGTTCCAAACTCGCTCGCGCGGCCGGTCCCCGCGGCGATAGGCTGGTCGGCTTTGCTCCCGTCAGCCCAGGAGGCCCGCCGTGATCACGTTCAAGCTCAAGCTCGGCATCGGCGTGCACCGTGAAGATCGGTCCGCCAGCTCTCACGTCACGCACGGCGTCGCGCTGGATCTGGGGGACCGACTGCACCTGGAGATGCGGCTGCGCGCGGACTGGGATCCGAAGGTTCTCGAGCGCTCCGACGACCGGCGTGGGATGTACACCGGTGCCACCGCGTGTGTCGGTCCCCTCGCGCTGCACGGGGCGTGGCGGACCCTGACCTACGGCGAGGCTGTGGGCGCACCGCCGTACCTGCGGGATCCCGCGTTCGACTGGGTGATCGACGAGCTGGATAGCAGCTTCAACGCGCTGGCCATCGCCTCGCTGAAGTACCACTGCGACTGGTCCATCTGCGACATCGGAGACGAACGCCGTACCAAGTTCCGGCAGCTCATCGTGCGACTCCAGGAGCCCGCGCCGACCTACACGGAGGCCGAGATGGCTGTGTTCGACGCAGCCGGTCCACGATTCCGACACTCTCGGGTAGGTGGACCTGTCACGATGCGCCCGTCCACCCCGGCGGAGCGCGAGGCGCACGAGGATTGGCGAGCTCGTGAAGCCGCGTGGGAGGAGCGGCTCGATCAGGCTCGTCGGGACTTCGTGGACGTGATGCGGGAGCTGTGGTCGTGAGGGGACCTACGGTGGCGGGGCAACTCCTGACTCGGCACGAAGATTTACAATCACTGGCTCAGCATGTTTCGCCTATCGAGCAGCACTGACACGATGATTCAAATGTGACAATCAGTGCATGGCACCAGGCGAGATCATCGAGGCGATCCGCTCTGCGGTGAACCAGATCGACGGCGTGGACGCCGCGTACATCTTCGGATCCTGGGCGGCGCGGTACAGCGGGATAGACGGTCCCCCTCCGAGCGACATCGACGTACTGCTGATCGGCACCGTAGAGCGCCGCGCCGCGAGCGCTGTCTCGGCCGAGCTGACCCGCAGACTGGGCCAGGACGTCAACACCTACCGGGTCAGCACGCAGATGTGGGAGTCGAACCTCCCCGACGCCTTCACCGAAGACGTGCGCGCTCATCCATTGATCCTGCTGCTCAACGACTTTGAGGTCGCATATCGCGATTCTGAGGTTCGCCGGATTGTGGACGAGTCGCGTGCCTCCAGTATGCG
Organism: Tsukamurella tyrosinosolvens; assembly: GCF_900104775.1. Lineage (NCBI taxonomy): Bacteria > Bacillati > Actinomycetota > Actinomycetes > Mycobacteriales > Tsukamurellaceae > Tsukamurella > Tsukamurella tyrosinosolvens. The sequence goes on along the minus strand of NZ_FNSA01000003.1, from coordinate 3,138,412 downwards.
CATCGCTTGGAAGCCAGGCCCGCCCAACTGACCGCCAGCAGGCCAGCTTGCTGGCTGGCAGGCAAGGAGGACGCAGGACCCCGGCTCAGTGTCGACTACCGGTCGCGGTACGTCTGCTCGGAGCGGTTCCGATCTGCCGCAGCGGCGGCAGCCCACCACCACAGTGCGTACAGCCGGGCCTGGGCGACGGTGAATTCAGCGTCTTCGGTGAAGACACGTGGATCGTCGTCCGCAACCCAGAGCGGCCCGAACGAGATGCCTCCCTCGTCGTCACGCACACCTAGGGGACCGTCGGTCTCTGCTAGTCGGCGATCCAGCTCGTCGCTGATCCTGTGCTCTTGCTCATTCATGATGGTCACCGGTTCCTCTCGACGCAGCGTGTCATGTCATTGAACCGAGGAGCGCCGGCCGAGACGGGTACCTCTTGCCCGAAGGGCTCACGCGGCGCGGTGGGACCTGACCTTCAGGGTGATCGACGGTCCGCTCAGCAACGCTCGTGGGTCCGCTCGGTGATCTCCGTTACGCGGATCGCGGCTAGCAGGCGGTGCGGTTGGCGCGCAAGCGACACGCTGAAATTGGTGGTTTCTCAGGTGAATCGGCGGATCTACTGTCGGTCCCCCCCACGCTAAGCGGCCTCTTGCCAATTTGCGGCGTGTCCATTCCGCTGCGCCGCTCTGGCGGGCATGGTTGAGGCCGCGCGGTCGCCGTGACCGCGCCTGCGCGACAGAAGGGAGGTGCTATGTCGACACCTACGCGTAAGCCCCGCAAGAGGAAGCGGAAGCCGGGCGAACGTTGGGCGATTGCGACGTTCGCTGTCAACGCCACCCGGCTCGCGATCGAGCTGTTCACGCTCTGACTCCACCACCCCAACACAAAGGACGATGAAGCCCCGCCGACCTGTTCCAGCAGGCAGCGGGGCTTCATCGTATCGCGGGCGATGTCCAGAGTCTCGGGGCTGCGCCCATCGCATCAACGGTCCCCCTCAACGAGGATCGATCCCGTACCGGCGGCGTGTGCGTGCACCGAGTTCCGCGGCGGTGATGCGCCCGAGGATGTAGTCGGCCTGATCCGCGCGCAGCGCGTCGGTACTCCGCCCGCCTTCCAGCTCCGTGCTCCGCCGAACCGATTCGACGGTGCGGATCCGACGGAGGATCTCCCGTTCGCTGATCACTCGGCGGCTCCGTGTTCCCACGGCAGATAACCGATCTCGTAGGCGTACGGGAAGAGGCTCGTTCCGTCGTTGATCGGAAGATCCATCACGGTCTCCAGCAGGGAGTCGACTGCGGCTTCGGCCACCGCGCGATCCACTCCAGCAAGGACGTGACAAGCGATGAGGATCCAGATGGTGTCGTGCACGATCAGTCCACGGTCGAGAGCCTCGTTGAACGCCACCCGTTCGTCCAGTACCGCGACAAATTTACGTGCGGTGGCGCACGCGATGACCGCGCACTCGCCGATGTGCTGTTCAGGTGTTTCCGGGTCCATCTCGATCTGCAGGGTCAGCATGTCGGCGTACTCGTCGTTGGTGAGAAATACCCGATCGTAGCCCTGCGCGTTGTCGATTCCAGGGATGCTCGGGTATCTGTCCCGCCCCCTTTCGATCTCCGTCTCGACCTGGGCTGGGATGAGTACTACGGACCCGTGTGGAGCTACCTGTAGAAGGAGGTCCTCGACTCCCGCTCGGTGGAAGTGAGTGAAAGTGCTGGTGTCCATCACCCACTGCGCTGTCACGACGAGGTTCCGCCCACAACCGTGAACGGACGGTCCTCCCGTGGTCGCAGATCGGTGTCGGAGATCGATCCGCGCAGGATCCTCAACGCTCGATTACGCGTGATCTTCGCGTCGTCGTAGCCGCGGACAGCGGCGGCGGCGAGGGCAGGGGAGAGCTGTGGGGACGTGAGGTCGCCAGGCAGCTCGATCTGCAGGGCGGCGAACTCACTCGGCTTCGGATACTCCCGTGCCAGCTGATCTCGCGCCTCGAAGCTGATCAGATCGAGATTACGCAGCTGGCTGACGAGGGCCGTCCACGAGATCTGATACGTTCCCGCGACGCGAATCGCGCGGGTGCGCTCGGAGTCGCCGGGGTGGGCATACCAGAGTCTGCTCACGCCTGTTCGAGGAGCAAGGATATGGACTGCAAGAGATTTCACCATTGTCTCCGAATCGGAGCTGTGACGGTCGTACACGTCTCCGACAAGACGATGCGCGAGCTCGTGAATCGCGGTCATCCGGACCCTGGCGATCGGCTGACTGCCGTTAACCACGGCGGCAGCTGCGGACGCGACTGATCCAGTCTCCGCGCGGTCATCGGATTCGATGTCGACGCATGCACCGTCGCCGTTGTCCTTCCCGTACTGCGCAAAGTAGATGTACATCCCGAACTTCTCGCACGTCGCGCCGACGTTGCTGATCGGCTCGTCACCCATCCCCACGGATCGGCGGGCTTCCCGGGCGATTCGCTCGGCGTCAGCGTGCGTGAGCGGGGGGCTCCATCGGTGGAAGTGCACCATGAAGTTGAGCAGCTTCTTACGCTGCAGGAATCGAACGTCATCGGCCAATAGACTGACGTCTTCATCCAGGTGTTTCGTGATCTCAGGGTCGTACCCTGCGTCGGTCCGGCGGCTGATCAAGGCAGGGACTGGCTCTGCAACGAACCACTGGAGCGGTCGGTTCAGCAGTTCCGCCAGTGCGAACATTTCGACGGCGGTCACTCGACGATCGCCCGACTCGATCCGGCTTACCGCCGTGCGGTCACCGAGATCCAGGTACTTCCGCACATCCTCCTGCGACACGCCTGCTGAAACCCGGGCTTCCTGGATCCGCTTGCCCAGTCCCTTCGCGTCCATGTGTGTGATTTTCGCACACATGCGCCTCCCCATCAACGATGAAGCCCCTGACCAGTCTGATCAGGGGCTTCATCGTCTACTGACTCAGTTCACGCATCACCCGACGGCGTATCCGCGGAACGGACGCTGCTGGGGACCGTCGCCCTCCTTCGGCTGTTCCGTGGCGGGCTGCTGCGGCTGGACCTTCGCGTCGTCACCTTGCGGCACGTACGCGGAGCTCGGGGGCGGGCCCGCGACCGGAGCGTTCGGCTGCTGTGCGTGCTGCCCCGACCCGGCCTGGCTACCGCCGCTGTCCGGCTTGGCCGCGGTGTCGGCCTGCGTCTGCTGCGCCGGGGGAGTGCTCGGCTGCTCACCCGCCTGCGGACCGCCGGGCTCACCAGGAGCGGGAGCACCGGGCGGAGGCTTCGGCTTGCCGTCGTCGCCCAGATCCTGCTGGCCCTGCGGCGGCTGCTGTCCGCCGCTCTGGCCCTGACCGCCGTCGCCCGCGGGCTTGGCGGGCTGGTCGCCACCGACCGCACCCTGTTCGCCGATCGGCTTGCCGGTGGCCGGGTCGACCGCGGGCACCTGGTGCTGATCGTTGGGCCGGGCCTGCCCGTTGTCGTGTGCGGTGAGCGAGTCCCGCTGATCCTGCGTGAGGTCGACCTCCTTCGGCAGATCCGGCAGCGGGGTCTCGTAGATCTTCCCGTTCGCGTCGAGCAGCTCCTGCAGCGGCTTGACCTCGCCGGTACCCATGAGCACCTTGTCGTCGCCGATGTACATGCCCGAGCCCTTCTCGGAGACCACGGTGTCGCCGATCCGGATGTCCTTCTTGTCGACCTCGTCGCCGAGCTCGTCGACGTTGATCCCGGCCTCACGCAGCGCCTCGATCACCGACTTCGGATCGTCGGGTGTGCCGTCCTCCAGGTTCAGCATGACCTCGCCGAGGCGGGCATCGTCGAGCTTGATGGGCAGGTCCGGCGAGACGTCGAGCTTCATCTCGAACGGTCGGCGCGTCAGCTCGGACATCGGGATCGCGCCCTTGTCGACCTTGCCGTCCTTGTTCCGGTCGACCGGCGTACCCGTCGAGTCCAGCTGGTGCTTACGCGGCTGCTCGCCGGTCTTCGGGTCCCCGTTCGGCGATGCCGGAGTGGCCGTGCCGATGGGCGAGCCGGGAGCGGGAGCGTCCTTCTCCGCGGCCTTGCCCGCCGGGGTCTTGTCGAACTGCGGCTTGTCGACGTCCGGCTTCTTCTCCGCCTCCGGCTTGACCCCGTTGAGCAGATCCTGCAGCTGCTTCTGCTGCTGCGGAGTGGTCTGCGCGAGCGGGTTCTGCTGGCCCTGCCCCGTCTGCGGCATCGTCGGCATCTGCGGAGTCTGCGACTGCTGCGGAGTCGCCTGCTGCGGCTGGCTGCCCGCACCCTGCAGAGCCTGCAGGAGCGTGTTCGGGTCGATCTTGCTGCCCGGCTTCTCCTTCGACGGCGATCCGCCGGGAGCCTCCTTGCCGCCGGGGGACGGGGTGCCAATTGGTTTGGGACCCTTGGCAGGGTCTCCGGGCGGCGCGCCACGGTAACGCTCGGCTCTGCCGGTCGGCGTTCCGCCGCCGCGTACCAGTGGGAGCCCGCCGGCCTTGAACTGCGGTCGCATCGATGGCACGGGGCGCAGAGCATTGGTTACCGCGTCGATCGCGAGGACCGCCGCGCCGATGTCCTTGCCATCCAGTGCGATCTGCACCGGAGGTACCTCCGCGAAGACGCTCGAAGTGGCATCCTTCCCCTTGGTGTACCGCTCGTCAGCAGCTTGTGCAATCAGCCGTCGCTGCTCACGGAGCTTGGCGCGGAAGGTCGCGAACAACGCGGCTCCGCCTCTGCCTATTTCCGTGATCCTCGGCGACACCTGTGATGCCAGCGCGATCGCTTCGGTGGCCGAATCCAGCGTCTTTAGGGGCTTCTCCATCTCGCGCTGAATGATCGGTTCGTCGGACCTGCACGCTTCACGGAGTGCGTCCACTGCGACCTGGATCCGCTGCTGCGACTCGACGAGCGACATCGCGGTGTCCCACAAGCGGGGGATGGACCTACCCGTTGGCAGCTGAGCGCCGGCAGGCTTCCATGCGTATGCCGCGGGCACCGCAAAGTGGGCCTGATTCACCTGCTCGATGGCCTTGTCCATCCCCGTGAGTAGGTCGGACTCGATCGGCGTGACCTCGGCGGCGAGATCGCCCTGCAGCCAGATCCTGCCGCTGCCAGGAGGGAGATCGCCGCGCCCGCCGAGGGGACCGTCGTCCGTGGCCCTCGCTGGTGTATCAGGCGGTGCGGGCGGGGAAGCCGGCTTGTCCTTCGAAGTGGCGGGCTTGACGGGCTTCTCCACGGGGTAACCCGCTTCGCGCGCGAGTCGGTCGGGATCAATCGACGTCTTCCCCAGGGCTTCGATGTAGCGCTCGGCTGCACCGCGGTCACCGCCAAGAGCGACAACCGATTCGAGGATCTTGTCACGGTTGTGTCTGAGCTGCGTTGCCGCTTCGGGGCCGGGCGTCCCGCTCGCCCGGTTGTACTTGTACAAAGCAGTATTCAGCTGCTCGCGTGCTTCATCGGGCGTCATGCATACGAGTCAACCTGATGATCTACGCAATCGCCGTGTGTGACGCGGAAAGCTGTTCTTCAGCAGGATGATTCAAGCTGTGTACGATTCAACTGATGGAATCTTGTTGGCAGAGGACAGGATCTGACCTGATCTGATTGTCAACTGGGGCGGTACCGCGAAATCAACCTGAGGAGACCCGCTTCATGCCCGCACCCAACTTGTTCCTGATCTACGTCCGCGATGCGCAAGACGCTACCGGGTTCTACAGCGACCTGTTCGAGATCGAGCCGACCTTCACCAGTCCCCACTACGTGGCTTTCGAGGTAGCCCCCGGCGTCCTGTTCGCGTTGTGGACAGGCGGCGGCGAACACGCGGTCCCGACCACCCCTCGCACGAGCGAAGTCGGGCTGATGGTGCCGGGAGGACGGCCCGCGATTGACAAGATCTTCACGAGCTGGGTCTCGAAGGGAGTCCATGTGGTGGAGGAACCGTTCGACGCCGTCTTCGGCCGAACGTTCGTGATCACGGACCCCGACGGCAACCTCATCCGAGTCTCGCCGGTGGACTGAGCGGGCGGCTACTACTGGAATACCTTGGGAAGCACTCTCTTCCAGTTCCTGAGGTCCCGCTCGTATCTGCGATTTGCCTCTGTGGCCTCGCGCAGCACGGCCGGTTCCACGCCAGCAGCGAGGAGTAGGCGCACCGTAAGCATCCAACGGAGTGAACGGTTCACTGCGTGCATAGTCGCCATGTCCGTGTCGTCGTTGCGAAGCCCGTGAGCGAGGCCGACTCGTTGCGCAGTGACGACCTGCTTCCACCGATTCAAACGGCCGATGCACGATGGAACTGCGGCGAATACTGGTTCTGCCAGGTCGGCCATGCGCGACGGGAATGAGGGCTCGAAGAGATACGTCCCCAGGGCATCGGACAGGATATCGTGCACATCGCTCGGGAGCGTCGCATCAACGAGTCCAGCCAATCCTTGTTCGACTGTCGCGCTAGACAATCTGCGGGCGTCCGGGAACAGGCAACGGTGCAACGTCTCCGCCGCTGTACAGAGACTCAGAGCCTCCGTCTCGACTGTCATGAACTCACCGGCGTATGCGGCGGCGAGGATCTGCGGCACAGGTGACGTCTGCTTGACGATGGCCAGCCAACGACCGATGAAGTCGGGGCCACCCGCGGACGTGACGGCTAGGAGAAGATCCTTCGTGTCGCGTGGAGCAGAAGGATCGACGACGTACCCATAGACGGCCGCTGACCTGTCCTCACCGTCTTCAACCCTCAGGCCCCGTACCGAACACTCCTCGCCCGTGAGGATCGTCAGCAGGCTAGCCATCGGAATCGCGAGGTCGGAAACGACCTCGGGTAGTCGTGCGCCCTGATCCAGGCCGAACCGGACCACCGTGTCAGTGGTGATCTGAACGTCCCGTCGGCCGGGTGGTGACGACCTCACCGCGGGAGCCAGAGTGACGGACCCCTTGTGGGGAATCTCGGTGCTTCCGACTACGGCATCCGGGGGATCGAGGACCCACCGCATCGGAAACAGGCCTTGCTCCGGCAGCTCAGGGTGGACGCTCGGCAGATCCGCGAAGCGATGCAGCCCCGTCACGTCGAGGGTCACCGAGGTGAAGCCGACGTCTTCATCCGGGAACTGGGTGCCCATGAGGCACCACTCAGCGGAGAGGACTTCTCGTCCTGCCTCCTCCCGGCCCGGAGAAGAGAAACCAATCATATTGCGCCGCAGGGAGTCGATCTGCCACAGAGAGACTCCCTGTGGACTGCTGACAACGGTTCCCAAGATCACGGCCTCGTCGGTGATGAGTTCGTCGTTCGACGTTCCTGTGAAGCGCCCTGGGGTCGACTCCGTCCACTTGGTCATGGGGTTGAAGGACGGACTGACTTCGAGTTCGACCCGACCGGGGCGGTAGCGCAAGACTCCGGTCCGAACGACCTGGCTCTTGTCGGGGTCCGTGCCGTCAGGCAGCTTCGGAACGACTACGAACTGGCCGATCGACTCGCTGTCGGTGGTGGGAAACTGGTCAGCCATCGCTCGAATCTAACCTGGCCGGCTCCAAGAGATCGGTCTTACACCAATAGCGGTCACGATGCGTCAGCGGTGGCCCTCAGGAGAAAGGCTCGCAGCGCGTCGGTGATCTCGGTGACGTCGGAATCAAGGTCGAGTGTGTACTTGCCGTACGTGACGACGTTGTCCGTGATCAGCGACGTGTGCTCGAAGATGGTCGCCGCGTCTTCATTTGGTTCGTTCCGCACCCTGCCTAGCGCGCGGTCTTCGATGTGCTCGTACGCATTGCGGATCTCGGTTACCGCAGCTATTCGGGTGCTGACAGCGTCCGGAACGGGCGTAGCCACGCCGATCAGCTTGCTCATCCGAATGCACATGTCCATCGCGCGGCTCAGGGACACTACGGCGAGCTCGACGATCCCGATCATCTCAAAGAGCGCCCTCCGGGTGGCGGGCCAGTGCGTGGGTTCGAAGTCGAGCGCGCTCGCGGCCTGAGTGAAGAGTGACTGTGCTCGGTCAAGTCTGCGCGCGGCGGCAAGCAGGTAGCGCGACCGTTCCTCTGGCACGTCGGGGACCGTCGCAAACCAGGTGAAGAGAACTGGGGTGATCGGCACGTACCCCTCGTTACCTCGCGACTCCAACTCGTTGATCGCGAGCAACTCAGCTACCGGCTCGAATGTCACCTGTCCGCCCGGACGTACATGGACCCTGCGGCCGTCGTCGTGCTCGCCGAAACGTAAGACGCGAGCGTTGTTCGATCCCGGCCCGTCGTCGGGGACCAGGCGTGAGGAGAACATCAGGTTGTCGCCGGTCTCACCTGAGTAGACAGCCGAGTGCGAGATCGGTGTCATCACGACGATCGTCTCGCCGTCATAGACCGGCGACAGTGTCGGCGGTGGGTCGCAGGGATCAGTCTCGCGGACGTACACGGTGTCACCCTCCCGCTCAACGAACATGAGCTCGACCTGCTCGTCGGTGTCGTCCTTCCGGGCGAGCCACGGCAGGTAGGCAACAATCGAGCGCTCATCATCCATGAGGTGATTCTTCCGGATCTGGTCCGCGTTCGAGCGGCGCCGGCTGACTCGGTTCATGCATCGAGGCATCCACGTTGGCAGTGACAGCAGTGAAACCGCGCGTGCCACAAGAGTGACTCAGTTCAGGTACCGCAGGCTCATGCCTCCGCTAGAAGGTGATGAAAGTAGTGAAAGTGGTGAATCGACTCGCCTCGATGCGACCCAGTTTCACCACTTTCACTACTTTCATCACTGCCCTATGTCCTCTCCAGGCGGCGATACTGGCCACGCGCGACCTTCTCCAACCGCCCAGCGGCGACAGCCGCGTTCAGCACGTTGCTGACCGACTTCGCGTCGAGTCCGGTCTGAGCGGCGACTTCGCCTGGTGTGATCGCGCCATCGCTCGAATTGACGATGTCGAGAATGCCCAGGGAACGGCCGCCGAGCTGACCACTAGCCTCCCGCGTAGAAAGAGCCCGCTGAGCGGCGTCAAGCGATCCGCCGTCGAGCGTCCAGAGTCCGTCCGCCGTTGTCAGTGCGACCTCGCGCTCGGTGACGTCTCGCCCCGTGATCGAAAGCTGCCCGGCAGACGTTCCGCGCTTCCGGCTGAGCACCAGGACGAAGTCGGCCGCACCAGCCAGTCCGTGCGTGCCGCTCACCGCGTCGACGAAGTCGCCCCCGGTCCCAGATCCGGATTTCCGTGTGTGGTGCACGATCAGCATCGAACTGCCGGGCAGCCCGTCCACCAGTGCCTTGAGCTCACTCATAGCGTGGTAGTCGTGCTGATACGCGCTCGCCCCCGGACCGGGGCCAGTCCCACGAGTCTTGCCGAGCGTGTCCACGATGATCAGTGGCTGCGCGTCGCGGTGGCGATCCAGCCAGGCGGAGATCGTCGCAGCAGCCATGCCCGGCTGGATCGCGGTCATATAGTCGAACCCGCTGGGCAACGGAGCCTTGCCGTGCAGCTGTCTCATCCGGGTCTGGAGGCGACGGTCTCCGTCCTCAAGCGCCAAGTAGAACACCGGACGCTTCTCGCAGGAAAGGCAGCCGAGTGCTCGTCCACCGGCGGCGACGGCGAGCGCTACGGCGAGTACGAACCACGACTTGCCAGCCTTGGGGGGCCCGACTATAAGCCCGCACCCTTCGGTAACGACTCCGGGCACCAGCTCGACGAGGGGAGCAAACGTCTGCTGATCGAGCCATTCCGCGCTGCGGATACTGGCGAGCAGATCCAGAGCCGCTGAAGGCGTCGGCTGGGTAGTAAAGATGGCCGGGAGCGGAGTGACGGAGGCGAGAGCAGGTCGCGCCGCGGCAGCGGGAACATCGACGCCGCCGACCGCTGCAGCGAGCGGAGCGCGGTTCGGGGTGGATTCCACACGCACGCCGCCAGCCGGGACCACGCCGTCCGGCAAGATCATCGGCTCGGGTTCGGACCAGCGCTTCGGCCACTCGACACCAATCTGCTCGGCGAGCTCGTCCATCGACTCGCGGATCGAATGACCCCGCAGGGCCGCGGCCAGCCGGAGCCGAGAGCAATGGTCGGTATCGAGTCCGAGGTCCGCCTTCATCGTCGAACTCCACACGGCGGCGGCCGATCCCACGGAGGCGCAGTCATGCAGGACCGCGGAGCGCGCGTTTGCCGATCCGGCCCAGCTATAGGTCGGGCAGCCGCACGCATCGGCTCCGCTTGGGCTCAACCGGGCATCGCCGTCGACGACGGCGTCCCACGGAATGCTGTCGACGACGACATCGAACTCGTCAGAGTCCCCGGCCGTCTCACGGGCAGGACGCTCCGCCAGCTTCCCGACCATCGGACCAGCCCCGGCAGGAGCGGGAACACTCGCCTCGAGCAGCCAATCGGGCGCATCCTGGATCATCGGCGCGCCACCGGGATCGAGCGGACTACCCGCGATCGGCGCGTACGAGCGACTGTTCAAGTTGGTCGGGGGGAGGACGGCGAACCGTCGACCCGCAAGCACCTCCAGCGTCCCTCCATCCCCGACCGGAAAGCCCGGAGCGGTATGCAACTCGCGGTCGATACCTGTCGGTACGCGGAGGTACACGTGGCGGCCACCGAACTTCTCGGACTGGCGGTCCTGCGAATTGGCCGTCGCCACCGTCGGCGCGAATCCGAGCTTGACGAGGTAGTCCGTTGCGGCAGCGTCCTCCGCGTCGAGTACCACCAAGCGACTGGCGCCGAGATTCACACCCAGGCCGCCGCCGCGCGCAACCCACTCGGTGGCCGCTTCGGCAGTCATCCGCGGCGCGTCGGGCCACCCTGCCTCAAATGGTGCCTTCGAATCCGGACGGAGCGGCAGCAGGTGGAAATCGAGCTCGAGCAGTCGGTTGACGGTATGCGCTACAGTCATGGTGGTGTTCCTTCGTCTTGGAGAGGATGGGGGGAACGAATCTTGAAGGGGCGGACCCGCGACGGTCCGCCCCTTCGTCCGTTTCAGAGTCCGGCGGCGGCCGCCGTCGCGAGCAGCCGGTCGCGACAGAGCTCGTCGAAAACCGTCGTCGTCGGCATCGTGTCGACGACGCGGAGTGCGAGGTCGAAGAAGCGTCGCCGCTCGGCCGGCGTCAGCCGCAGGAACTCGCGATCACTGAGAAACGGGACCGGTAGGTATGCGAGCTCTACGAGCGGATCGCCGTCGTCGAAACGAACCTGCCATCGCACAGTAAGTATGCTCATCGTGGTGAAGCCTTTCCTAGAGGGGATTTCACGGAGGGGGTGGCCTGCACCGGCCACCCCCTCGTCACGTCGCCGCGGAGAGAACTCCCGCAGCGAGGTCCAGTGCGCACGCGGTCGCCAGTCGCTCGCCCTGATCGGCGGAGTCGTCGGCACCCGACAGCATCCTGTCGGCCAGCGATCGGATCTCGCTCGTGGACATCAGGCGACTCGCTCCCCAATCGCCGTCCGAATCGCGAAGCTCGACCCACGCCGCGCCGTCCGAGACCGATCGAGCGTCCGCGCTCAGCCGCATCAGTGGCCGAGGCAGTGCTGCGAGACAGGCCGCGCGCATTGCGGCGATCTGCTCGGGCGGGTATCCGCCCGCCTCCGCCTGACGCGCGAGCTGGATCTCTGCGCTCGCAAGCTCGAGCGCTATGCGCGTCATCGGAGAGCCGCCACTGCGTGATCGAGGGCCACGGCGGTAGCGAGTAGCTCGGGGCCGCGCTCTGGATCTCGATCGGCCATCGCCAACGCCGTGTCGGCCTGCGCACGGAGCGCATCGAGCGTCATCAGAACCGACGCGCCGTCGTCGCCGTCGCTATCGAGCAGCACGATTCGCGCACCGCCACCTTCCGTCCGCATCAGCCGCATCAGGGGACGCGGGAGGGCGGCGAGACAGGCCGCGCGCATGGCGGCGATCCGCTCGGCCGGATAGCCGGCGGCCTCCAAAAGTCGCGCGTGCCGGATCTCATCAGCGACATCCGTGTCGACTCGCACACGGTCGACCACCGTCGTCGCGCCGTCCTCCGTCACCGTCACGCCACGACGGATCAGAGAGACGGTCCCCGGCTCGGGGGAGTGCAGTTCGGCGGGCCGTGCATCTCCGAGGTCGACGGCGGCGACCGGTTGCGCGAGCGGGATCCGGATCATCGGGTCACCTCCCTGATCAGGCCGCCGTCCGCGCCGACCGGCACGCGGAGACGTCCGCCGATCCGCACTGTGGGGAGATCGCCGGCCTCGGCGAGCTGATACGCGCGGCGGGCGCCGACGGAAAAGAACTCGGCGCCCGCCTCGGGGACCCCTCGATATTTGACCGCCGCATCCTGGTCGCTGACGCGCGGTTCAGGAACCCTTCTGGGTACTCCCATCATTCCTCCATCTGAAATGCGTGAATGAAACGTTGTGAATCAATCAATACACACATTGGAAGGTGGTTGCAAGCGGCATTGGGGGACCGTCTATGCAGGTCAGAGTGGAGTTCAGGGACAATGTAAGTCATGGAAGATGATGTTGAAGTGGGGTCGCGTAGATAGAATTGTGTAAGATTCAATGCCTGATCTACGTGGACCGGCGGGAATGTCACCGCGTGGGTCGCTTCGTTATTCTTTTCGGCGCGGCGTTGTGGATCGTTGGCGCGGCTTGTGGTCACCTTCGAGATTGGTCAACTGATTTGATCGCCGCATGCGGCGAGGCGTTGCTGTAGGTGTTGCCGACCTTGCCGCGTGCGCTCCGCGTCGCCCGATCCGGACGTCTCGTCTGTCGTCCTCTGGCGACCACCCCCAAGTCAGTGGAGGGGGGTCTGTGCGTCCCGGCTGATCGCTAGTCCCGAGCGGCGGGCACTGGGCCGAATTCAGCGCATACAGCTGCTCGGCCCGCGCCCCGGGTCAGCCGGGGACACGTATCCCACACCGAGCCTCTGCTCAGCCGGGGGCGATTGCCCCTCTATGGTCCCCCAACGCGCGTGCGTACGGGGCAGATCGGTAGGTGAGTCAGAATCCCACAACTCGCGCTACACGTGCCGCTACGGCGATCGCTACGAGATGCCCCACGATCCCACACCCCATCCCACAGGACGGGGCACAGGAAGCGCTCCAGTGGCAGCTACAAGTAGGGCCACAGCTGGCGATACGCAGCGGCGAGCGATCCTACAGAGTGTGGGCGCCGGCACGGCATCGGTCCTGGCTCCCCGGTGACGGTCCCCTTGTACGCTCAGCGAGACAAATCGTCCGTCGGCGCGGGAGGCAGCACGGGTATGGGGTCGATCCACGAGGTGATGGAGGCGTTCCGACAGGCACCGTCGAACTCGGAGCGGGGCACAAGGTTCGAGAAGTTGATGGTCCGGTACTTCGAACTCGACCCGCTGTTGAGCCAGCAGTACGACGCGGTGTGGAGGTGGATCGACTGGCCGGGCCGGCAAGGCAAGCCAGACACTGGCATCGACTTGGTCGCCCGCGAACGCGACACCGGCGAGCACACGGCGATCCAGTGCAAGTTCTACGAGCCGACGCACACGCTTCGTAAGGAGGACATCGACTCCTTCTTCACCGCGTCGGGTAAGAACCCGTTCACGAACCGGATCATCATCTCGACGACGGACCGATGGGGAAAGAACGCCGAGGACGCGCTTGAGGACCAGACGATCCCGGTGCAGCGGATCGGCCTCGCAGAGATCGCGGACTCGCCGATCGACTGGGACGTCTCGCTCATTGACGGTGAGGTCGAGGTGGATCTCACCGAGGCTGTCCGACACGAGCCGCGCCCGCACCAGGCCGAGGCGATCGAGAAGGTCTTCGCTGGCTTCGGTGAGGGGCACGATCGCGGCAAGCTGATCATGGCCTGCGGCACCGGCAAGACGTTCACGGCGCTCAAGATTGCGGAGCGCACCGCAGCGGAGAACGGGGGCAGCGCCCGGATCCTGTTCGCGGTCCCGTCGATCTCTCTGCTCAGTCAGACCTTGAGGGAGTGGACCGCACAGACGCAGCTGGACCTGCGAGCGTTCGCGGTCTGCTCGGACACCAAGGTGTCTCGTGCGGCAGAGGACATCAGCAGCTACGACGTCGCTGTTCCGGTGACGACGAACGCTCCGAAACTGGCCGCGGAGATGGCGCACCGCAAGCGAGCGAAGGGCCTCACCGTCGTCTTCACGACTTACCAGTCGCTGCCCGTAGTTGCGCAGGCACAGGAAACCGGGGTCGACCCGTTCGATCTGGTGATCTGCGACGAGGCGCACCGCACCACCGGCGTGACGCTCGAAGGTGCCGATGAATCGAACTTCGTCCGCGTCCATGACGCTGACTACATCCACTCCGCGCGCCGTCTGTACATGACCGCGACACCGCGGATCTTCGACGAGACGGTCAAAACCAAGGCCGACGAGCACTCTGCCGAGATCACGTCGATGGACGACGAGGCCAAGTACGGGCCCGAGTTCCACCGTCTCTCCTTTGGCAACGCCGTTGACCGCGGCCTGCTCACCGACTACAAGGTCCTGGTGCTCACCGTCGACCAGGAGCTGGTCGCGCCCGCCATCCAGAAGCAGTTCGCCGGCCCCGACGGCGACCTGCGGCTCGACGACGCCACCAAGATCGTTGGTGCCTGGAACGGTCTTGCCAAGCGCGCTGGGCGCACACCCGACGGCACCGGATTCACGCCGGGCGAACCGCCCATGCGGCGCGCGGTCGCCTTCGCCAAGGACATCAAGGCCTCGCAGCAGGTCGCGACGATGTTCCCGCTCGTAGTCGACACCTACCGGGAGATGCTCACCGAGTCCATCGACGATGGCCAAGACATCAACACCACGAACCTCGATCTCGGTGTGCAGGTCCGGCACGTTGACGGCACGTACAACGCGCTCGAACGGAACCGGGAGCTGCAGTGGCTTAAGGCGCCGCTGCCCGAGAACGAGTGCCGCATCCTCACCAACGCCCGCTGTCTCTCCGAGGGCGTCGACGTCCCCGCGCTCGACGCGGTGATGTTCCTGCACCCCCGTAACAGCGTCGTCGACGTGGTGCAGTCCGTAGGTCGGGTAATGCGCAAGGCGCCGGGCAAGGACTACGGCTACATCATCCTCCCCGTCGCAGTACCGGCAGGCCTCGCGCCCGACCAGGCTCTCGCAGACAACCGCCGCTTCAAGGTCGTCTGGCAGGTCCTCAACGCCCTCCGCGCGCACGACGACCGGTTCAACGCGATGGTCAACTCCATCGCCTTGAACGCCGCGAACCCCGGCGCCGACACTGGGAAGGGATCGGACCAGCTCCTGGGCGGGCACATCGGTCCCACCAAGGAGAACCCAGAGAGCGTCGGCAATGGCGAGCCCAGCGGCACCAGCGGCGGTGGCGGTGGCAGCGACCCGGACGCGGCCACAGGTGTCGCTGATGAGGACGGCAGTGGCGGCGGGAACCTCGCCGAGCAGATGGCCCTGTTCTCGCTGTCCGAGTGGCAGGAGGCGATCTACACTCGGATCGTCGACAAGGTCGGAACCCGAACCTACTGGGAGGACTGGGCGCACGACGTCGCCGACATAGCCTCCGCCCTGATCACCCGCATCACGTCCCTACTCGACAGTGCAGATCCAGCGATCACGGCCGCATTCGCGAAATTCCACAAGGGCCTGCAGGACAACCTCAACGACTCGATCACGCGCGACGACGCGATCTCGATGCTCGCGCAGCACCTGATCACCGCGCCGGTCTTCGATGCCCTGTTTGCGGGCCATGAGTTCGCGGCACACAACCCGGTCTCCCGCACGATGCAGGCGATGGTGGACCAGCTCGGGGGCGCCGGCCTCGAGGCTGAGACCGAGCACCTCCAGGGCTTCTACGACTCCGTGCGCGTGCGCGCCACGGAGGTCGCCAACGCCGACGGTAAGCAGCAGGTCATCGCCGACCTATACGAGAAGTTCTTCAAGATCGGCTTCGCCAAGCAGGCGGACGCCCTCGGCATCGTGTACACCCCGGTCCAGATCGTCGACTTCATCCTCCGCGCCGCGGACCATGCCTCCCGAGAGTCGTTCGGCCGCGGGCTCACCGACGAGGGTGTGCACATCCTGGACCCGTTTACCGGGACCGGCACCTTCATGACCCGGTTGCTGCAGTCGGGGCTGGTCAAGCCAGAGGACCTGGCGAGGAAGTACGCCAGCGAGCTGCACGCTAACGAGATCATGCTCCTCGCGTACTACATCGCCGCAGTGAACATCGAGAGTACGTTCCACGCTCTGACCGTTACGGAGTACAGCCCGTTCGAAGGGATCGTGTTGACTGACACGTTCCAGATCACCGAAGTCGACGACTCCATGGACACGGAGATGTTCCCGCAGAACAACTCCCGCATTGTCAAACAGCTTGCCGCGCCGATCCACATCATCGTCGGCAACCCGCCTTACTCCGTAGGTCAAGACTCGGCGAACGATCTGAACGCTAACATGGCCTATCCGACGCTCGATGCAAGGATCGCCGACACCTACGCCAAGCGATCGACCGCGACGAACAAGAACAGCCTGTACGACTCATACCTACGCGCTTTCCGTTGGGCCACCGACCGCATTGGAGACCAGGGAGTCGTCGCGTTCGTCTCCAATGGTGGATGGATCGACGGGAACACCCACGACGGGGTGCGCCTGTCGTTCGCGGACGAATACAGCCGCATCTACGTCTACAACCTGCGCGGGAATCAGCGGACGTCTGGAGAACTGTCCCGCCGCGAGGGCGGCAAGGTGTTCGGCTCCGGTAGCCGCAACACCGTCGCCATCCTCATAGGCGTCAAGGACCCTTCGCATGCCGGGCCCTGTGACGTGCAGTATCGCGACATCGGCGACTACCTCACCCGCGAGCAGAAGCTCGACGTCGTTGCAGGCGGTGACCTGGACTCTGTGCCTTGGCAGGCAATCAGTCCCAACGAGCACGGCGACTGGGTCAACCAGCGCAGCGGCGAGTTCACATCGTGGCCTGCGATCGGCGAGAAGGGTAACGGGGTGCGAGTCTTCTCCACCTACTCGGGCGGCCTCAAGACGAACCGTGATGCGTGGTGCTGCAACTTCAGTCGCGACGCGGTCACAAACAACATCGAACGCATGATCTCCTTCTACAACTCGCAGGTCGGTGACTTCGATCTGTGGTGTGACAAGAATCAGGTCGCGAATCGTAAGGCTGCCGTCGACCGATTTATCAACTCCGATCCCCTTAGGATCTCGTGGTCAGGAAGCCTGAAAGCCCAACTCGCTCGCGGTGTGCGGCTGTCACTGCAGACCGGTGCCGTCGTTGAGGCCGGATACCGTCCTTTTCAGCGGCAATGGACCTACTTCGATGCGAGGCTCAACGAGCGTCGCTACCAGCTCCCGCTAATGTTCCCGTCTGATCGTCACGAGAACGTCGGCATCCTGCTTACGGGCCCGGCATCCCATTTCGACTTCACACCGCTGATGACGAACCTCCTTCCGAACCTCCACCTCCTCGATACCGGACAGTTCTTTCCCCGCTGGACGTACGAGCTGGCTGAGCCAGAGGACGGCACTCTTGATCTCGCAGGCGGTTCTGGGGAGATCGACGACTACGGCTACCGCCGCATCGACAACATCGCCGACGGTCTCCTCGACACGTACCAGGCCGCGGTCGGCGATCAGGTCACCAAGGACGACATCTTCTTCTATGTCTATGGCCTGCTTCACGATCCTGTCTACCGCCGGACCTACGCCGCGGATCTGAAGAAGATGCTGCCGCACATCCCCACTCCGGAGAGCGTCGAGCGGTTCGAGCAACTCGCAGTCGCCGGCCGGGCGCTTTCAGACCTCCACGTCGGGTACGAGGAAGTGGAGCCGTACCCGGTCGATGTGCAGCTCAAGCCAGGCGCGAATCCGGACGACCGCGAGACGTGGCGGGTCTCGAAGATGAAGTGGGCCAAGCGGAAGGATCCCGAGACCGGAAAGAGCGTCAACGACGTGACCACGCTGATGTACAGCCCGAAGGTCACCATCACCGGCATTCCGGAGGAAGCTGAGCGGTACATGCTCGGGTCCCGTTCGGCACTGGCCTGGATCATCGACCGATACCAGGTCAGGACCGACAAGGCGTCTGGGATCGTCAACGACCCGAACGACTGGTGCGACGAGCACGATGACGCGCGGTACATCGTTGACCTGATCGCGAAGGTCACCACGGTCGCGGTCGAGACGATGAAGATCGTCGACAGCTTGCGGGAGCAGTGACAGATCGCCATGAAGGTGTCGTTGCCGGAGAAGACCTTGGAGCACTGGGCGTCGCAGTACGTGACGCATCGCTACCGAACCCGTGCAGCGCTATGGTGGCCGACTGCTGGGCAAGATATTGAGGTTGGACGCTATCCCAATCGGTTGGGTAAGGCGATCCAGATCGAGCTCAAGACATGCAAGCACCACCGTACGAAGACGACCAACTACCAAATCGTGCAAATCGACCTTGGGCAGCTGTGTGACTACCTGAGGCGCCCACTGTGGGAACAGCCGTTCTACGCGTTCCCGCGGGCCGCTTGGGTTGGCGACCTTGAGGAGTACACACACCGTCACGGCGGGCCCGCCGTGACGGATCACGCGTACAGGCGAAGCGAGGAATGGTGGTTCGCTCACTGGCTCGTAGTCATGACAGCGCGAGATGTGGCGGCGGTCCTCGATGCCGAGGTTCGAGCTCAGCTTTCGAATCCTCCGCCTCGCGGTTCGTTTGCCCGTGGCCACCGGGTTGAATTGGTCCGCTACGAGGTCCACCACCGCCGGGGACTAGTGCGCACCTCGTGGCGAGATGGATCGAGTCCGACGTATCTTGGCTGGCGCGACTTTTGGTCGAAGCTTGAGACGTGCGGAACTTCGTCATGGCCGCAGGTGGTCTGGCTTCCGGAACCGCCACGCGAAGATTCAGCCCGTGGCATCGGACCCGGGGATGGAATCCCCTACAGCGAAGTGATGCCGTTGATCTGGGACGCCGTTTCGCCGACAGTCGTTGAGCCGAATCAGGGAACCGACGAGCGTATATCTTCGGTCAGGCCGGATGAGGATGACGCAGGTGCTCTGAATGACGTTGTTCCTTACGGCATCGGAGACGACGGAGTGTTCCGGCCTATTGCCACAAGGGAAGGAGTTCCCTCCACGTCGCCCGGAACCGACCGCCGTGTTGGAGTCGCGCTGGACTTCGAGCTGTTGTAGCGGCGTTCCGCCGCGATGGACGCACTGGCCGGTGTGGGCGGTGGTCACAAACGGTCGATTGTGACCGTCGCCAGTGCGACGGCCCGTCCGCGGGTCGAGCTCAGTCACAAACCTGTGTCAAAACGTCCGCATCCCAAGCGCGTTCAGAACTCGTGTTGTGGACATGTTCTGACACAATCGATGCGTGGACACAGACAGAGCTGCCGAGGCAGGGCGTCGGCTCGGGTACGCGCGAGTGTCGACCGATGGTCAGGACGAGGCGCTGCAGATCGCCGCGCTCGACCGAGCGGGAGTTGACGCGCTCTACGTCGACCATGGGGTGAGCGGGGCCGCAACGTCCCGGCCGCGGTTCGACGCGATGCTCGCCGATCTTCGGCCTGGCGACACCGTCATCGTCTACTCGCTCTCACGTCTCGGTCGCGGGATGAAGCACCTCGTCGAGCTCGGGGAGAGGTTCGCCGCGGAGGACATCGGCCTCGTATCACTCACTGAGTCGATTGACACGAGCACCGCGATGGGAAGATTCATGTACGCGATGCTCGCGGCACTCGCTGCCATGGAACGCGACCTTCTCCAAGAACGCACCCGTGCGGGACTTGAGGCTGCACGGGCGAAGGGCAGGTTCGGTGGGCGCCCCGCGAAGCTGACTGCTGATCAGCGACGTCACGTCGTGATGCTGTGCCGTGGAGGAGAACGTCCAGCAGAGGTAGCCGAGACTCTCGGTGTCAGTGAGTCCACCGTCCGTCGCGCGTTGCGGGAGGCTGCGTGACTGAGAACCTTGTTGTTGCTGCAATCGACGTTGGTAGCGTCCGGAACATCGGCTGGTGGCGAATCACTGGCTCGAATGCTGGTGGCGGGCGTGACCTGGACGAGCTCGTTGATCTGCTAGTGGCAGACCTCAACGCCGGCCGTCAGGTGGCGCTCGGAATCGAAGCTCCGGTTTATGTCCCTGCTCCTGTTGCTACTTCGGGCTTGGGACGCGCTCGTGTGGGGGAGGGGAACCGTGCTTGGTGTGCGAGCGCTGGGACCAGCGCGCTTGGGTTCGGGGTGCAGGAGACCAATTACGTGCTGCGGGCGATAGCACGGCACTCTGGTCGACCGGTGCGAGGGGGAATCGATGTCGACGGGTTCCTGGCGGGTGCGCTCGACCTGCTGGTCTGGGAGGCGCTCGTCACCGCTGGGGCGAAGGACCGGCTCGCGCCGGAGCCACACATCGCAGACGCACGCGTGGCCGCGGAGGAGTTCGCAACGCGCGTCGCGACCGGCCGCGTCGAATCCGATCTCGAAGGCGGAGAGGTCTTCAACCTTGCAGCGGCCGCGATCATTGCCGTGGGCATGAGTACGGAGACCTCCATGCTGCGCGCGCCTTGCGTAGTGGTTCGTCCTCCTGCTCTCGCGTAGAGCGGGAATGAGCACGAAATGAGCACACATTCGCGTCAACGCAGGTCATCAACCGTCACACGGCGTCAACAGAATCACCAGGCCGGGGTTGGTATTGCCGCCTTCACGTGGGGGTACGAAAGAGTTCGAGTCTCACCGGGGGCACCACATCGCCGCAGGTAGGCGGCTTGCCGGGCGGCTTCTGTGGCTCGAGTCTTCGCACCGTGATGCTCCGGCACGCCACGGAAGTGCGTGACGTAGACGCAATATGCGTCATTTGGACGTAGCTACGCTAGGATCCGATTGGTGAGCGATCCGCAAGCAATTGACAGCATTTCAGGCGGCTTTCCGATGAAAGTGGCTTCTTTTTCAGAAGATCGAAAGACGTTAACTGTCCGCGCTAAAAATGGGTTCTTTAGTATCCTCAAATGCACATCGGCGGTCCCTGACGAATATTTCGTGGGATGTATCATCTTAGCCAACGACACCGGATTCATCTTGGGCGAGTCGTGGATGTTTGACGACGTCGACGCAAATGAGTCGACGGTAGAGGTTGATCCGACAGCGGAGGTTCACCTTGAACCAGGCGACGGTGGTGAAACTGAAACTCGCGATCCCCGAAATCAGAAATCTGGGAACTTGGCCGTTGTCGTCACGGTCTCGTACGAGAGGCGCAGGATAGATGTGGTTTTCGCCGATGGCAAGTCGGGCTATACGACGACTGAAGGGCTTGACTTCGACTTGCAGCCAGGAGATGTCATCATGCTCGATGAACATGGTGGAATCTCGAAAGAAGATGAAATTCCTTGGCCTGAATCGATTAAGGTTGGTGTCGTGCGCGGTGTGTATCAAGACAAGGTGCTAGTCGATGACGGATTCAATTTTCACCTGATACCGAGTCGAGAATCAAACCCGGCAAATGTTGGGCATACGGTTGCGTTCAGTTCCGCTGTTGGGATTCGATCTGAACTCGAAGAGTTTCCCGTATTTCCCCGGAATAGTGTTGACGAATTTGACATCGAGCGGTATTGCTGGAAGGTTGACCCGGATCAGCGGTTGCGGTTCGAGGATTTCGGTGGATATCCCGAAGTTGTTGCGAGGGCGAGAGAGCTCATTGAGGTGCCGTTGCTCCATGCGGACAAACTAGACAGTATTAACGCCCGGCCGATTCGTGGAGTCTTGTTCACAGGGCCACCGGGCACGGGGAAGACCTACTTGGCCCGGATAATCGCAGATAGATCAGACGCGGCTTTCTATTCCATCAGTGGCCCAGAGATTGTCAGCAAGTGGGTTGGCGATAGCGAAGGCAACCTCCGGAAGATATTCGATGATGCCGCCTCCAAGGATCGCGCAATAATATTCTTCGACGAAATCGATAGTATTGCCGAAGAACGTACTGATAGCTCGCATGAGTCATCGAAGCGAGTGGTGGCACAGTTGCTGACGCTCATTGACGGATTCAGAGAGCATCGAAGCAAGATTCTGGTAATCGCTGCGACGAATCGTCCCGATGAAATAGACCAAGCGCTTCGCCGGCCAGGTCGATTCGATTGGAGTATAGAGTTCGGTATCCCGACTGAGTCCGATCGGAGGGACATTCTTCGTGTCTCCATGGAACGAGTTAGTTTCGTGGATCCTGGTGCGATTCCGGTCGCCGAATTGGCACGTAGAACTGATGGATGGTCGGCAGCTAAACTGACGTCGATTTGGACAGAAGCCGCTATCATAGCAGCCAATGATCAGCGAGGTGCGCTTCATGTCGAAGATGTCGTAGCGGCATACGAACGCATGAGTTGTCGTTAGAGGGAAGAGGGTATGGGGCGATGAGGCGAAACTATTTCGTTCGATCTTGGAGATGGTTAACGAGGTCCAGGTCGCGGGAGGCAAAGCACTCCCTGTTCACCGAGTTTATCTACCTCGACGAGATTAGCGTTGTCAGCTTGCTTGTATCTCGTGAGGGTGAGCTCACTGAGCAAATCCAAGAGGGTAGGGCATATGAGGAGTCTGCGGGGTCGGAACTTGGCGGTGGTATTGCATTGAAGGACTCACCTTCAATCAGCGCGAAGTCTAGTTTCCAATCAAAAAGTAGCCAAACGGTGCAGGCGACTCGCAAAGCAAATATTCAGTCGCAGTTCAGACGGCTAAAAGGGCAGGTTGCTGAAACTGGTCTTGTGTATCCTGCGAAACAGTCTCGAAAGCTGCGGAAAGTCGATGATCTTTTGAAGGACGGCGCAGTTTCACGACCGGTATCTTCCTTGAGCCGTGGAGATCTCTTAGAGCTAGACGTCCGTCTTGAAGCCGATGAATCCTATGCGACAAATTCGGTAATGAGGGAGATCGCCTCGCTGAGTGAGGACATACAGATTCCTGGCTTGGACTCGAGTGACCCGATGATATCTGAGCTGAAGTCGTACACTAAGCTGGTCGACCACTTCATGGCCGGCCTGGTTCCTATACGGTGTAAAGTAATAAATGTTCGACTGCTCGATCGTGAAGGTGAAAAGTATCTCGTCGAATCCGGCTGCGCTGACAGATTTGAACTTGAAACCTCCGAGGTGGAACTGGTGGCAGTGCTCGACAAAGAATGCTTTTGGAAAGATATTCGAAGGGTGCTGTTCTCGAGTGTCAAGGTAACTGTTCTCGGTCGGGTTGTAGTTGGGGGTGTTCGAGATTCTTGGACGCCGGTCAAGCTGTTGGATCTGTTTGCCGACACGGTTCCTGGCGGTGATCAAGTAGTTTCGGCGTTCTCGCAGCTGCGTTTCGGCGACATGACGGGAGGACGGAGTGAGGAAGATCGTGGCGCCAACGCTTTCGTCGTCGCTTTAGAGAAATATGTGGAGCTATGGAGTGCCGCTTCTGATGTTTCAATCTCGGAAGAAGACAGGGCTCTGATCGATCTCACGACTCTCGCTCTTGCCGGCGAGTGGCGGATCGCCGATTCAAGGCGCGAAGCATTCGGCGCTCTAGCGGCGTGTTTGTCGGACGCAGGGGTGACAATCGTTCCTGAGCAGGACGTTGAGGTTCGGCAGGCCGCTATTGATTTTGCAAAGATTTCGGTCTTTGGCGTTCCCGAGCGTGATGACAATGATGCTGACACGCCGAATAATCATGCTGGCGAAGCGGCTCAACTCTTGGAAGTTGATGTTATTGCGATATATTGGTAGACGGCGGATGGCCGATCGGCACAGTTCGAGATTGAGTACTAATGATATCCGCTAGTGAGCGATGAATGTGGTTCGCGAGATTTGGTGGGTGCCGCAGAATTCGTGGGTGAAGATCGATATGGGTACCACGCGTAGGCGCGCGAATCGAGAGCGAGCACCCTAGTTCGATCGGGCGGCGCATTCCGACGTCCCTCGAACCGGCGGAGTGAACGAGCTGGATACGACAGAACCGGCGACTGGGAACAATCCCAACTGACGTTCTAGTATTCAGGTCGCACTTGCCGAAGGTCAGCGCGACGTCGTCAGCGTCGAAGCCGAATGAGTTGTTAAGGGCGCGCTTGTGACTACCCTTGCGTGCCTTGTCGTGCAAAGCGTCGAGGTCCATCTTGGGATTGAAGTTCAGCGTCGGCGGGATGACGCCGTGGCGCTGTGACAGCCCGCCAGCGCAGCGCCGGGGGCGCTGACCGCGTCGATCGAGTAACCCAGTCCCCGTTGGGGGCGTAAATCGCTGGGCCGTTTCCGATATTGGTGGTCTTTGCCTCAGGGATTCCTTCGTGACGCGCGCGTTCGTGATGGAAGTCCGCAGTGGAGCGGGGGTGCGGAGTCCCGGCCGAGAGCGGGCAGAATCCGAGTGTTGCCCGGGGGCACAGCGAAGCTCTACCAGGCGATGTCGCTAACGCTCCACAGCGGCGTGTGCTCGGCGAGACTCTCCCGCGCGTTGTAGGTTTCACCGCTGTGGAATTCGTCCGGGAAGCGCAGCTTGGTCCGGTCCTCAATCGTCGGCAGGCTCATCTGATAGGCGCGGAACTCATCGAGTTCGAGGGCCTCGAGCCGGTCGAGGTTCCGGGTGAGCAGGAACCCTCGGGCCACGAGCTTCCCTCGTCGGCGAACGCGACGACCTTGAAGAACTCGCGGGGGAGCGCGACGCCCCGGTACGTGCGGTCGTCGTCGCCGAAGACGGGTCCGCCGACGGCGCTGACCCTGAGGTTATCCGCTTCGGCATCGGAGAGGAGCGCGTCCGTGGAGACGGGAGGGAAGGGGCATCCTTGGCCTTCTCGGTCGACGGTGCGGCGGGCTTCCGTTTGTTTCGGACATAGCTTCAACGGCAGGCGAAATCGCCGAAGCAGGCGGGGCGAGTGGGTGGGACGGTGGAGGCGGGGGGCATACGATTCGACGTACTCCTGGTGGGGCAACTCACGTAAGCGCTGCATCGTCTAATAGGTCGCGCCACGGATCCCGCGCTCATTGATCGGTCGAGTCATATCGATGGGGCGCCGAATCGGATCTCGGCCCCCCGCCAGCTCACGAGCGTGTGGATCGGGTCGAGTTGTTCGAGTCGCGACGTGTCAGCTTTCGCGGAGTCCTCTGAGGAATGCGGCGAGTACGGGGCGGATCGGCGCACCAGTGTCGACAGCTGTGCGATAGAAGGTCAGTGAGTCCGCAAGACGAATCAATGTGTCGACGTCACTGCTCGACGTGGGGAGCCCGGCGAGGTCCAGTGCGGACGAGATGACGGCATACCCAGTCCGGTGGACCTCAGACCCGGTCGTCAGTTTCGCGTGCAGTGTGGGCGAGTTGTGAAGTTCGAGGATCAATGCGTACCGCGCGCGCATGTCGTCGCGCCGGGAAGCGAGCGATTCGACGAGTGTCGTCAACAGCTCGGCAAGCTCGTCGATCGTGAGGTTGCCGCGATCGGCAAGGCGTGCCAACGACGCTGCGGTGTCATCGGAATCGGTAAGAGTCCGTTCGGCGAGCGTGTTCACGACCAGCGTCAAGAGCGCTTCGCGGGTCCGGGCCACACGGGACGTGGACCCTGGCGGCAACCCTGCGGCAGCGTCGACCGCGCGATGGGTCAGCGCTCGGACTCCCTCTCTGGCGAGGATTCGGATAGCGCTAGCGCTGATCACGTCCCGCCGGCTCGCGATCGCTGGCGAATCTCTGACTTCGTCGGCCACAGCATTCATGCTACAGGTGTAGCCTCAGGCGTAGGCTACACCTGTAGCACGTCGTCGAGGGAGGCTCCGTCATGCATGTCGAGTTCACACCTGATCACGATCTCTTCCCGTTCGAGGCACGGTGGTTCACGACAAGTATGGGCATGATGCACTACGTCGACGAAGGGCGCGGCCCCGTCCTCCTCTTCTGCCACGGAACCCCGACGTGGAGTTTCGTCTATCGCCGGATCATCGGCGCGTTGCGGGGCAGCTATCGCTGTATCGCGGTTGACCACCTCGGGTTCGGGTTGTCGGAGCGGCCTGAAGGATTCGGCTACACCGTCCCCGAGCTCTCGGCGGCCCTCGGAGAACTGGTCGATCATCTGGGATTGGTTGATTTCATTGTGGTCGGACACGATTGGGGCGGTCCGATAGCGCTCGGTGCAGCTGTGGAGCGCTCCGACCGGGTCCGCGGGAGCGTGCTGGCGAACACGACCTATTGGCCGAACACGGCTCTGGCGAAGCGACTCTTCAGTGCGGTCATGAGCTCAGGCTCGATGCAGCGTCGCATCGTCGACAGGAACCTGATGGTCGATCGGATTCTCGTATCTAAGGCGGGGCGGGTACTGACGCCTGCGGAGATCGAGCACTATCGCGCGGTGCAGCCCACACCCGAGGCGCGCCGAGCTCTCGCGGTAATGCCGCGCGAGATCCGTGAAGCGGAGCCGTTTCTCGCGGATCTGGCGACATCGGTTCCTGGGAACCTGGGGAGCAAGCCCGCGCTCGTGATTTGGGGTATGCGCGACAGGGTTTTCAGGCCGAGCGACTACTTTCCGGGGATCGCCCGCGACTTCACAGATGTCGAGTTCGTGGAGGTCGCAGGGGCTGGGCACTTGGTGCAGGAGTTCGCGCCGGAGGAGTTCGCCGCAGCCATCGCCACCCGGTTCCCGGCTTGACCGGAGTCTCCTCCTCTCACCCGATGATCGGGCGTCGGTGACGGGTCTGGCGGTCGAGTTCGGTCTGCATCGCGGTGCGAACCCGGTCGGCGTAGTCGTCGTCGGTTTCGGCCGGGACGGGGTGCATGGCGGGCAGGAAGGTGGTGCGGAGCTTGGTGGGCAGCGGCACGTACGGGAGCAGGCCGACGGTGCCGATGTTGATCCCCCAGGGGATGGAGACGGTGATCGGCAGGCGGTGCAGGCGGAATCGCTCGCGCGCGCCGGTCGCCTCGGCGAGGGCGGCACCGTCGTCGAGGACGATGACGGATTCCCCGCCACCGCTGGTGACCACCGGCACGATCGGGACGCCGGCCTCCCGTGCGAGGCGGGCGAAGCCCGCCCGGCCCGCGAACATCACCGTGTTGCGGTCCTTCCAGGACTTGAAGGCGTCGATGTCGCCGCCGGGGAAGACGAGGACGTGCTTGCCGTCAGTGAGGGCCTCGTCGGCGGTCGCGCGGCCAGCGGACCGGGCGCCGAAGGGTTCGAGGAGCTTTCCGACGCCGAGTTGCCAGGCCACCTGGTGCGTCAGCGCGATCACCGGCCGGTCGTCGCCGCTGGCGCGGTGGGCGATGCCGAACGCCACGACGTTGAGGTCGAAGACGCCGCCGAAGCCGTGATTGGCCACGAACGGCACCGGCTCGTCGGGGATCGGCGCCGCGATGGTGGTCTCGTGCCGGTTGTAGAGCGCGACGGCCGTCTCAAGGGCGCGCGCGATCCGGTCGCTCCAGTCCGTCATCTCCCGATCGCGTTCTTCAGCCGTGGAAGCTGCTTGAGCGGGTTGTGCCGTTCGATCTCCAGACGCTGCTCGGTGGTGAAGGTCTCGCTCAATCCTGGCGCGGGGTCGCGGTCGCCGTGCTGGTCCAGCACCAACGCGGAGAACGGCCAGTCGCTGCCGAAGACGACGTGGTCACGGCTCGTCGCGGCGAGCACGCTGTTCATCGCGGTGGGGGCCGCACTCAGCGCGGTGTCGTAGTACATGCCGGCGACTTGCGACTGGACGTCGAGCAGAGAGATCTTCGGTAGAGGTAGTCGACCGAGGCCGGTTTGCGAGGCGACGCCGATGCGGTGGGTCAGGAACGGGAGGGTGCCGCCGGCGTGGGAGAGCTGGAACCGGATGTTCGGGTAGCGCTTGGTGACACCGGTCGTCATCATCAGCATCGCTGCGCGGGTGGTGTCGAAAGTGAACTCGGCGAGGAAATCCGGCAGCGGCAGGTGCGGTTTGGCGTCGTCGGGGATCGCGGCGGGATGGACGAACACGTAGGCCGAGCGTCGGTTGAGTTCCATCATCAGCGGCTCGAAACGCGGGTCGCCGAGGTAGACGCCGTCGTACGCGCTGAGCAGGGTGACACCGTCGAGGTGCAGTACGTCGAGCGCGTGGGCGAGCTCCGCGATCGACGCGACGATGTTGGGCATCGGCAGGACGGCGAAGCTCCCGAACCGCTTGGGATGGCGCTTGATCAGGTCCGCGGCGTAGGTGTTGCAGTACCGCGCGAGGTCCGCGGCCTCCTTGCCCGGGAGGAACGAGACGCCCGGATCCGAGACGGCGAGTACGCGGGCGGAGATGCCGTAGTAGTCCTGGAAGGCGATGTCGGCCTCGGGTGACCAGGTGGGCGTGGGATAGCCGCCGATGGTGAAGTGGCCGTGCGAGAGCAGCGCCGACCGGTACTCCGGGGGAAGGAAGTGCGCGTGCAGGTCGATCCGGTACTGCCCCTTGGGCGCGGTGAACTGCTTCGCGGGTTCGGCGTTGGCCGAGGAAGCGCCGAGGGCGCCGGCACCGAGAGTCGCTGCGCCGGCGGCGGTCGCAACGCCGGCGAGGAGGTTGCGGCGGTTGATCATCGGGTCGATCCGTTCGTCAGCGGGGAGGTGGCAGGCAGTGGCGGTTCGGGTGCGAAGTCGACGACCGCGGCGCCGATCGTCTCGTCGCCGAGGACGATCCGTGCCTCGACATGGTCGCCCGGGCCGACGGCGACCATGGGGCCGAGTGCTCCGGAGAGGATGACGTGGCCGGCGCGCAGCGGCTCACCGAGATCGCGAGCCGTCTCCGCGAGCCACAGCACCGCGTTGAGCGGGCCGCCCAGGCAGTCCGTCCCGTAGCCGGAGGACGCGGTCTCGCCGTTGACGGTCATCGTCATCCGCACCGACGAGGGATCGACCCCGGCGGGGAGGCGGTCGCCGAGCACGTAGACGCCGGCACTGGCGTTATCGGCGACGGTGTCGGCGTAGCTGATGTCCCACTGTTCCACCCGGCTGTCGACCACCTCGATGGCGGCGTGGCTGCGAGCGACGGCCCGTCGGACCGTCTCGACCGTGAAGTCGCCGACCAGGTCCTCGCCCAGGACGAACGCGATCTCCGCCTCGACCTTCGGCTGCAGCAGCGCCGCCCGTGGGATCGGCCTGCCGGAGTAGTCCATGTCGGCGAACAGCACCCCGAAGTCGGGCCGGTCGACGCCGAGCTGTTGCTGGACGAGGCGGTTGGTCAGGCCGATCTTGTGCCCGACGACGACGCCGCCGCGCTCGATCCGGTCCTGGGTCAGCAGCTGCTGCACGGCGTACGCCGCCGTGACATCGGTGGGACCGATGAGGTCGCGCACCGGCGCGCAGGGGTTGCGACGGTCGGTTGCGGTCAGCAGTCGCCGCGCGGCGGTGGTGATGGTGTCGGTGCTCATGCGGGCCTTCCGGTGGCGATGCGGGTGGGGGAGTCGGCGGGTGTGAGTCGGAGGCGACGCTGCACCTCGCGGGTGAGGTGCGCGGCGTCGTGGCTCGCACCGAAGACGTACTTGTCCGGGCGCAGGACGAGAACCGTGCCCGGGCGGTGACCTGCGCGCCGTAGCCACGAGGTCAGCAGGCCGTCGGTGTCCTCGAGATCGATGAGGCCCGCCTGCCGGCGGCCGTCGCCGATTCGCCCCTGCGGCCGTGCGCCGGAGCGGTAGATCGTCGCGAAGCTCGCGCCGAGGCGCTCCCACGCGGTGGCGCCGTCGCCGAGGCACTCGCGCGGATCGGTCTCGAATCCGATGACGGCCCAACCGATGCCGAGGGCGTCGTCGAGCCGGACCCGATGCCCGTCGTAGCGCCGCACCACGGGCTGCGGCGGCAGCGTGCCCTCGATGCCCCGGACCGGTCGGCGCTCAAGGCCCAGGTACTCACCACGGCGGAAGCGCGGCTTGGGCTTCATGCCGGCTCGGCGCACCCACGCGCCGAGCGCGGGTACATGGATCGCCGTACGCAGTGCGAGGTCACGGGATCGGGCGAGGGCCGGGCTCTGCACGGAGACGAGCGACTTGTTGAAGACCGAGAGGTCGATCATCGCCTTCGCGTGGTGGCGGCGTTCCGACTCGTAGGTGTCGAGGATCGCGGGATCCGCCCCGTGCTGCAGGATGGCCTGGAGCTTCCAGGAGAGGTTGTCAGCGTCGCGGACGCCGGCGTTCATGCCCTGACCGATGAACTGCGGGGTCATGTGCGCGGCGTCGCCGGCGAGCAGGATCCGGCCCTCGCGCCAGCGGTCGGCGACGACCGCGTTGAAGGTGTAGACCAAGCGTCGCGCGACGGTGACCTCGTCCACGTCGACGTACCGTCCGATGAGGCGGCGCACCGTCGTATCGGACTCGAAGTCGTCCTTCTCGTCGTCCTCGGAGAGGTTGAACTCGAACCGGTGATGCCCGCCGGGCTGCGGGCAGCTCACCGTCGGCATGTCGGGGTCGCAGACGAAGTCGAAGTACGGCAGGTGCCGGAACGGGTCGGCGCCGTCCTTGGCGGCGAGGTCGACGACGAGCCACCGCTCGGGGAAGCTCTTGCCGCTCATGTCGATCCCGAGGCGGGTGCGGATGACGCTGCGGCCACCGTCGGCCCCGACGAGGTAGGACGCGCGCACCGTCTCGCGGGTGGCGTCGTCGATCACGTTGTCCTGCTTGCCGTACCCGCTGCCGGTGGACGTCGCGTGGACGACCGTGACGCCGTCGGCGTCCTGATCGAGCTCGATCACCTCGCGGCCCCGTCGGACCTCGACGTTTGGGTATCGGACGAGCGCATCGCCCAGCTTCGTCTCGAGATAGGGCTGATAGAAGAAGTTGGTCACCGGCCACCACAGCGGGCGCTGGGGCTGGCGGAACTGGACGAGCACCTCGCCATCGGAGGTCACCCACTGCACCGCCGAATCGACGTTCATGTCCTCGTGGATCTCGTCGGCGACGCCTGCCGTCTGGAAGACGCGCAGTGCCTCGTCGTCGGTGTACACGGCGCGGGCGTTGCCGTAGAAGTGGGGTTCGCGTTCGAGGACGAGGACGGACAGGCCCCGTCGGCCGAGGAGGTGGGCGAGGGTCAGGCCGGTGGGGCCGAGGCCCACGACGGCGACGTCGTAGTCGTTCACTTCGTGGTTCCGATCGGTGTGCTGAGGGCGGGGACGGCTCGTTCGGGGCGGCGGAGGTTGCGGATCGCGTCGCGGACCTGGGCGAGGTTGTCGCTCAGGTGCACGGTGTCGTGACCCCAGATGCTGATGCCCTGGTAGGTGGTCGGTTGCCATGCCGCCTCGAGCTCGGGCGTGACGACGACGGGGTTCCAGCCGACCTCGAGTTCGAAGCCCGACGGCGTGACGCAGTAGAACGACAGCTCGCGGTCGTTGGTGTGCTGCCCGACCGTCCACGCGATCCGGAAGCCGAGGTCGCGGACCCGCTGGTGCGCAGCGAGCATGTCGTCGAGGTCGGCGACCTCGATGTTGACGTGCTGCGCCCGGGTGCGGATGGGGTCGACGGGCAGGTGGTGCAGGCCCGCGACGGCGATCGAGTGGTGTCGCTCGTTGACCCGCAGGAACCGGATCTTGAGCGTCAATCCGTTGATGTTCTCGTCGATGTAGTCGGAGAGTCGCGAGTCGAAGACGGTGCCGTAGTAGCGGTGGATGCTCGCCGGGTTCCGGGAGGTGATCGCGACGTGTCCCATGCCGGAGGCGCCGGTCACGTAGCCGGAGGTGAGCATGCGCAGCGGCTTCGTCGTGCTCCGCACGGTCGTGAAGATCTCCTGCGCAAGACCTTTCGGGCCGGGAAAGCGCCATAGCCGCTCGACGCCGCGCAGCGCCGCCTCCTCATCGGTGCCTTCGATGATCGGGACGCCGCGATCGCTCACGCGCCGCAGGATCTCGTCGAAGGTCTCGTGATCGTCGATCTGCCAGCCGATCGCCATCAGGTCCTCGGCCGGGCCGCGGCGGATGAGGAAGCGACACTCGTTCTCGTCGAGCCGGAAGCGGAGGGTGTCCGCATCGAGCTCGTCGACGTGCAGCCCGATGGCGTCCGCGCCGAAACGGTGCCACTGCTGCATCTTCCGGGACTCGACGACGAGGTATCCGAGATGGACGGCGCCGAAGACCGCTGTCATGCGTCGCCGCCGAGGAAGGTGCTCGCGAGTTCGTTGAACAGGTCCGCGCGCTCCCACTGCACCCAGTGACCCGTCCGCGCCGCGACGTACAGGTCGCAGTTCGGCATCGTCTTCGCCAGCGCGGGCCCGCCGGCCGGTCGGTTGACCTTGTCGTCGGCACCCCAGATCACCAGGGTCGGGGCCTGCACGTCCGCCAGGCGGCGGTCGCGCGTGAGATCCATGCGCAGGAGCGTGCGCAGGGCGGTGGGGCCGGAGGGCCGGCGCAGCGGAGGGTTCGCCACCACGTCCGGCACGATGCTCGCCTGGTAGCGAAGATCGATGAGGTCGTCCCCGATGGCGGAGGCGTCGTAAACCAGGTACTCGCGGATGAACTCGCTGAGCTTCTCCTTGCTCGGTCCTTCGCCGCCGTAGTAGCCCAGGAGCGCATTGAGCCCCTTCGTCGGGAGCGCGCGGGTGGTGCCGATCCCGCCGGGGCCCATGAGGATCAGCCTGCCGACGCGGTCGGGCCGATCCATCGCGAGCCGCAGGGCCGCCGCCCCACCGTAGGAATTGCCGACGAGGTGCGCCCGCTCGATGTCGAGCGCGTCGAGCAGGCCGCGGACGAACATCGCGAGATCGCCGAACGGATCACTCTGGTCGATGTCCTTGCTCGACCGCCCGTACCCGGGCATATCGGGCACGATCACGCGGAACTTCTCGGCGAGTGCGTCGATGTTGCGCGAGTAGTTCGAGGCGCCCGTCGCGCCCG
Source organism: Tsukamurella tyrosinosolvens (assembly GCF_900104775.1). Taxonomy (NCBI): domain Bacteria; kingdom Bacillati; phylum Actinomycetota; class Actinomycetes; order Mycobacteriales; family Tsukamurellaceae; genus Tsukamurella; species Tsukamurella tyrosinosolvens. Next base: position 3,105,773 of record NZ_FNSA01000003.1, on the reverse strand, counting down.
GGCCGCCGCCGTGCAGAAGGACGACGGGAGTGCCCTCGCCCGCCTCGGTGACGAAGATTCGGCGGCGCCCGACCTCGACGGTGCGCTCGGTTCGCGTGGCGGTGGTGGAAGTCATCCTGGGCCTCTCGCTCGATGAAGTTTCTGACAACATCATCAGAAAGTCTCGGAGCGATGTCAAGCGGTTTCTGATAGATTTATCCAAGAACTTCGCCCGGAAGGAGTCGGCAGACATGACCACCGAGACCGCTGATGCGTCCGCGCGGCGGCCCGACCCGCGCCGGGCCCGCACGCGGAACGCCCTGATCGGCGCCGCCCGGAGGCTCCTCGCGGACGGCCGGTCCGCCGTGAGCGTGCAGGAGATCACCGAGGAGGCCGGCGTGGGCTTCGGCAGCTTCTACAACCACTTCGATACCAAGGAAGAGCTGTTCGCCGAGGCCGTGGCCAGCGTGCTCGACGACTGGGGCGATCTGCGTGACCAGGTCGTCCGCGGCATCGACGATCCCGCAGAGGTGTTCGCAGTGAGCTTCCGCATGGTCGGCCGACTGCAGCGTCACCTGCCGGAACTCGTCCGGGTGATCCTGCACCAGGGCATGTCGGTACTGCTCACAGACCGCGGTCTACGCCCGCGCGCGCTTGCGGACCTTCGCCGCGGTCTCGACGCCGGGCGGTTCACCGTCCCGGACGTCGAGATGGCGCTGATGATGTCGGGCGGAGCGCTTCTCGGGTTGATCCAGCTCCTCGACGCCGACCCGGATCGTGACGACGCCCGGGCCTCCGACGACTACGCCCGGCACGTCCTGCTTCAGCTCGGTGTCGAGCGGGAGGACGCGGACCGCATCGTGGCTCTACCGCTCCCGACGATCGCGCTGCCGGTGTGACGTAGGACGGTCGGGCGGTCGCAAGTGATCGCCGTACCCGGACATCGTCCGGCAAGCACTACCAGGCGATGTCGCCGATGCTCGCCAGCGGTCGGTGGTCGGAGAGGCTCTCCGGCGCCGCGTAGGTGTCGCCGCTGTGGAGCTCGTCCGGGAAGCGCAGCTTGGTGCGTTCCTCGATCGTCGTCAGGCTCACCTGGTAGGCGCGGAACTCGTCGAGATCGAGGGCCTCGAGCCGGTCGAGGTTCTGGGTGAGCAGGAATCCTCGGGCGACGAGCTTCCCGTCGCCGACGAACGTGACGACTTTGAAGAACTCGCGGGGGAGTGCGACGCCGCGATAGGTGCGGTCGTCCTCGCCGAAGACGGGGCCGCCGAAGACGCTGACCTTGAGGTTCTCCGCTTCGGCGTCGGTGAGGACGGCGTTCTCGATGAGCCCCCAGATGCCCTGGCGGGCACTCTGGTTGAAGTCCTCGACCTGCGGGGAGATGTTCGTGTAGTAGAACGAGTCGGTGTTGGCCTGCTCGGCCTCGGACGGGCTGCCCCAGGTGAGGTCTGCTCGGCGGGCGACGTGGCCGCGATCGATCCGGTTGCCGGAGTACAGCTCGTTCCCGACCTGCGTGTCCTCGGGCAGGCGCGGATCCTTGACGAACTTCGAGCCGCTGCGGTCGATGCTCGTGAGGGTGGTGCCGTCGATGTTCCAGGCGACCCAGCGGGTGAGGCGCCGCGATCGGCTCTGCGTCAGCGAGAAGTGCGTGTAGTCGATGACCGGGCTGCCGTCGACCTCGACGGCGTCGTCGGCCAGGCTCGCATCCACCGCGGGTACCGGCACCGCGGTGCTGAGGAAGTCGGGGTCGTACCCGGCGCCGATCCGCGTCGCCGGGGCGGCCTGCGCGGTGGGGGCGCCGGCCGGCGGCGTGAGGGTGATGCCGAGCTTGGTGAACACGGACGTGCCGAGGCAGGCGAGCGCGTGTTCGTCCGGGCTGCCGGTGGCCTCACCGCCGAAGTGCAGGCCGGCGAAGACCCCCGTGGGGCGGCCGTTGGCGGCCTTGAACAGCCAGACGGCGCCGGAGTCGCCGCCCATGCTGATCTCGTTGTCGGGGGCGGGGTTTCTGGGGTCGGGGCCGATCTCGAAGCCGCCGATCTGTTGCTCCCCGACGCTGCCGCCGTAGCTGATCTTGACGACGACGTCGATGCGGCGCACGAGGCCGTGGGTGACGCCGGTGGTGCGGCCGCTCTTGATCACCTTGTCGCCGAGTTCGGGTTCGCCGAGCTCGGTCGGCGCGACGGTCAGCCCGAGCGGTTCCGGGGTGTAGCCGCGGTCCTCGATGGTGGCGACGGCGCAGTCGCCGGCGACCCCGAGGTGGGAGCGGTACAGCACCCCGAGGCGGTTTTCGTCGACCCGATCGTCGTCGTAGGCGCCGGGTTGGACGACGGTGTCGCCGATCGTCCCGCCCGGGCCGTTGAGGACGTGCCAGTTCGACAGGATCAGCGGGGTGCCGTCGGTGCGGTCGTAGACGATCGCACCGATGGTGCCGGCGGAGACCTTGACGTTGCCGACGCTGATGCCGGGGCGGATCGGGTCCAGGCGAGCCTTGGCCTCGGCCGGTGCCGCCTCGGGTTCGGCGACGATCCGGTACGAGAGCTCGTAACTGCGCTCGAGCACATCCGTGGGCACCGCTACGCCGTCGACCTCGACCGACTCCGGCAGCAACGCGGTGCCCAGGCTCTCGAGCGCCTCGGGCGCCACCTTCCGGCGCACGGTGAACTGCACCGCGACGGTATCGGTGGGCTTGCCGTCGACGACCTTGTGCCCGATCCCCACCGAGGTCACGTTCGGGTCGGCGAGGAAGTCGGCGGCGCGGGCGCGCACGAACCTGCGCAGCGCCTCCGTGGAGGCAGAAGGCGCATCCTTGGCCTGCTCGGTCGACGGTGCTGCGGGCTTCCGTTTGTTTCCGGCCATAACTTCAACGGTAGGCGAGAACGTGGAATGCGGCTCGGTGAGAGCGCGACCGGCGATCTACGCCGCGTGCAGGCCGCACCCACCGCGCACCGTCGGAAACGACAGAACCGGCGGCCGGAAGAATCCCGACCGCCGGTCCTGGTGAAGAAGATCAGTACTTGCCGAAGGCGAGCGCCACGTCGTGGCCGCCGAAGCCGAACGAGTTGTTCAGCGCGTACTTGTAGTCGCCCTTGCGCGCCTCGCCGTGCACCACGTCGAGCTCGATCTCGGGGTCCTGGTTGTCCAGGTTGAGGGTCGGCGGGATGACGCCGTCGCGCAGCGACAGCACCGTCAGGGCGGCCTCGAGGGCGCCGACGGCGCCGATCGAGTGGCCCAGCGCGCCCTTCGGGGCGTAGATCGCCGCGTCGGTGCCGACGACCGCGTTGATGGCCTTGGCCTCGGCGGTGTCGCCGATCGGGGTCGCGGTGGCGTGCGCGTTGATGTAGTCGATGTCCTCGCGCTTGAGGCCGGCGGTCTCCATGGCGCGCTTCATGGCGCGAGCGGCGCCGCCGCCCTCCACGTCGGGGGAGACCATGTGGTAGCCGTCGGAGGTGATGCCGGCGCCGAGCAGGCGCGCGATGGGCTTCGCGCCGCGGGCGAGGGCGTGCTCCTCGGTCTCGATGATCATCAGCGTCTGCGCCTCGCCGAAGACGAAGCCGTCGCGGTCCTTGTCGAACGGGCGCGACGCGGCCAGCGGGTCGTCGTTGCGGGTCGAGAGGGCGCGCATCATGGCGAAGGGGGCGATGACGGGGCTGTCGATCTTGCCCTCGATGCCACCACACACGGCGATGTCGGCGTCGCCCATGACGATCTGGCGCCAGGCGTGGGCGATGGCCTCATTGCCGGTCGAGCAGGCCGAGACGGGGGCGATGGCACCGGCGCGGGCGCCGATCTCCAGGGCCGAGACGGCGCAGGCGCCGTTCGGCATGGCCATCTGCACGGTGAACGGCGAGACCTTGCGGACGCCGTGATCGCGCAGCGCGTCGACGGCCTCGACCATCGACTCGCCGCCGCCGAGACCGGTGCCGACGACCGCGGCGAGGCGGTTGTGATCGACGTCCGGGCGGCCCGCGTTGTCCCACAGGCGCTTGGTGATCACGTGCGCGGCCTGCTCCACGTAGGACATGCGGCGCTTGGACACGTGCTGCTTGCTGATGTCGCCCGCGTACTTGCGGTCGGGACGCTCGGGCACCTCGGAGGTGGGATCCTCGAGCAGCTGGCCGCCGAAGCGGACCGGGAGGTCGGCGATGTCGACGCCGATGAAATCCCCCTTGAGCTCGCGAATGCCGCTCTTGCCGGCCAGAAGGCCCGCCCACGTGGACTCGGTGTCGGTGCCGATCGAGGTGGTCATCTCGATCGCGGTGACCACGACGTTGGGGAACTGTCCGCCGAGCGTGCTGAAACTCCGGATGTCTGCCATGACCTCCATGAAACAGGATCGAAACGCGCATTCGGCTGTTCTCAGGTGAGAACTTCACCCCCGTGTCTTGTGGGATCGTCACGAACCGTTCGGTTCACCTTCAGTCGTCCTCGGCGCCGCGGTCGACGCGGAGCACGCCGTCGACGCCGCCGAGCGCGGCCCCGGCCTCGGTGACACCCCTTCCGACCAGCGATAATGCGACGGTGACCGTTCTGTCCCGCCCCGCCTCCTCAGCGGGCCCGTCCACCACCGTGAGCGACGCCACAGTCCAGCCGCGGCGCGAGCACGCTCCCAGGATCTCCCGCAGCACACCGGCCCCGTCGCGGTAGGTGAGCGTGACGCCGCGTTCGGCGGTACCCCGCGCGGCGACCGTCCTCCCCAGCGGGGTGAAGCCGAGGACCGCCACGAAGTGGAGCGCCGTGACCGCGACGGCGAGGACCTCGAGCCCCGCGCCTGCGGCCATGCCGATCGCCGCCGTCTCCCACACCGCCGCCGCCGTGGTCAGGCCGCGGATGGCGCCGCGCCGAGTGATGATCAGCCCCGCGCCGAGGAAGCCGATCCCGGAGACGATCTGCGCTGCGACGCGGGACGGGTCGAGGATGACGGCGCCCGGCGTCAGGACATTGCTGAATCCGTACTTGCTGACCAGGAGGATGAGTGCGGACGTGGTGCCGACGATCGCCTGGGTGCGCAACCCGGCGCTCTTGCCACGGAACTCGCGCTCGAGCCCGACCACGGTGGACAGGCAGAACGCGAGAACCAACTGCTCGATCTGGCGCCAGCCCTGACCGGCGCTGATCCATGAGTCCGCGAGCGTGCTCACACCTCCATGGTGCTCCCGATCTCCGCCGGCGCAACCGCGTCCGGGGCGCGCGCCACGAAGGTGGCCGCCACCGCCGCGATGCCGATGGCGAAGCAGAGGAGTGCGAACGGCAGGTTCCCGACGGGGTCGCCGGCCTCCGTCACACCGTTCTCCGCCCCGAAGAAGGCCGGCAGGGCCGTCGCCCAGAGCAGGGCGAAGACCACCAGATACGCCGCGGCGTACGCCTGGACCAGGCGGTTGCGGTGCGCCGGGATCGACGGTGCGCCGGGCGCGGGGGCCAGGCATCGTCGGATCGCGTACAGGGCCGCCCCGGCCATGAGGGCCAGTTCCAGGGCGTAGACGGTGCCGCGCACCGTATCGCCGGCCAGGCCCAGGATCGTGGCGGGCAGGGGCAGGACGAACGTGCCCACCGACGCCGCCAGGCCGATGACGACGGTGCGCCACACCAGCTGCGGGCCGGTGAATCGCGCGCCCGCGTCCACGTGGCGGCCGACCATGAACTGCACGCACAGCGCCAGCGACATCGGCCACAGCGCCGCGAACACCACCACCGAGCCCATCGGGACGAGGCGAAGAACGGCAGGTTGATCGGATTGTCGGGCGCCCACTCCCACCAGCGCAGCTGCGGGCCGAGGTGATCGAAGATCTCGTAGAAGCACCCGTGCACCAGGCCGACCGTGCACGCCCCGAGGACGATCCCGCACCGTCGGAAGACGCCCAGCATGCGGACGATCTCGAACGACATCGTCGCCATCATCGGATAGATGGCGACGATGTACAGGGGCAGGCGGCCCCAGAGGAACTCGACCGTGAACAGGTTGTGCGCGAACATCGTGTCCACGTAGCCGTCGATGCCGAAGGCGCCGGGGAAGTAGAGCGGCGGCTCGATGACGAACAGGTAGGCGGTCGCGCCGAACCACACCGCGAGGTTCGTCGCGTCCCCGGCGCGCCACCGCCGGAAGGCGTGGATCAGCATGAGGACCGAGCCGACGATGATCGTCAGCTCGAGTACCGGCAGCGTCCAGTTCTCCAGCTGGAACGGGCTGCGTACCGACACGAGGCCGCCGGTGTCGTCGCAGGTGAAGCCCATCCGGCGCGCCAGCGCGTCGAAGGTGGGGGTGCACAGGTCCATCGGTCAGGCCCCGATCGCCGCGTCCGAGGCGTACCAGCGCGTGCAGTCGACGCCGCTGTCGTAGCGGCGCAACCACTCGCCGGCGAGCACCGGCAGGTTCTCGTGCGCCGGGTCGTGCAGCGGCATCTGGCTGCGGATGATGCCCTTCATCGCGACGGCCTGCTCGGCCTTGGGCAATACGTCGAAGGCGCGCGGCATCGCGCCCTTCGTCAGGTGCGGCGCCACCGCCACGAGCACCTTCTGCTTGAGCCGGTAGCGGCCGAACATCGACAGCGCGTCGACCTTCCGGTCCTTCAGCGGCACGTGCTGGTTGAAGCCCGCGCACGCGATGCGGATCACCTTGAGCACGTGCGCGAAGATCGACGGGGCCATCCGCATCCGGTACACCTCGCTGCCCACGATCGCGTTGTAGATGATGAGCGCGGAGCTGCGGTGCTCCACCTCCTCCACGAAGTGCCACAGGAACATCGACGCCACCCGGTCGTCGCCGGGGCGGAACAGCGCCTCCTCGTTGTCGAGCATGAGCTTGAAGACGGGCGTGAAGGTGGCCTCGAGGTCGGCCGTGTACGCCAGCCGGTAGTCGGTCGACGTGGCCTCGGTGAGCAGATCGAACTCGCCGATCACGGCATCGAGCGTGTTCTCCAGGCCCGGGTACTGGGCGATGAGGGCTTGGACGTGCCGACGGTGCGCCGTCGAGTGGTGCCCCTCCTGCTGCATGAACGCCGTCGCCTCCGCGGCGACCTCGGGGTCGGCGAACTCCTTGCGCAGCTGCAGGATCAGCTTGACGATCATCTTCTCGAAGCCGACGGCCAGGAAGGAGACCGCGTTCATCATCGACGAGAACGCGGGATTGTCGGGGTTCCACAGGAAGGGCACGGGCGCCTCGTCGAAGTGGAAGTCCATCTTGCGGGGGTGCAGTTCCGTCATGAGGTGAACATACACATAGAACACGTTCTGTATGGTGAGAACGCGCGAAGCTGTACCCTGGGGCGATGGCACGCAGGGGATGGGGCGGCTCGCCGCCGGCCGGCGATGAGGAGGCCGCGGCGCGGATCGTGGCGACGGCCGTCGAGCTCATCGGCGAGCGTGGCACCACCTCCATCGCGGAGGTGGCCGACGCGCTCGGCGTGATCCGGCAGACCGTCTACCGGTACTTCCCGACGGTCGGCGCCCTGCTCCAGGCCGCGGCGGTCCAGGCCGTCGGCGCCTTCCTCGACCGCCTCGCGGCACACGTACACGGGATCGGCGACCCCGCCGAGGCGGTCGTCGAGGGCATCGTCTTCACGCTCGACGAGGTCCCGCGCACGCCGCACCTGCGGCTCATGCTGGCGGGGGAGCATGCGCATACGGAGGCGATCGCCTCCGAGCAGGCGATGGCGTTCGGGGTGACGATGATCCACCGCTTCGACGTGGACTGGGGCGCGCACGGGTACGACGAGGCGCGACTGCGCGGGCTGGTCGAGTTCCAGCTCCGCATCATGCAATCGTTCTTCATCTCGCCGGGCGACCCCCGCCGCACGCGGGAAAGCCTCCGCGAATTCCTCCGCACCTGGGTCGCTCCGGCGGTCCGGGCGGCGGCATTCAATTAGGTGGATTCACGAATGTTTCGGCGGCCGTGTTAATTCCGCGGAACATCGGCCGCCGATATCCGCGAATGGGGCGGCGCGCCGATCATCGGAGGTCTAGGTTCCTCCTATATCCGTGCCATCGATGGAGGCCCCACAATGAATCGTCGTCTAGTCATGAGCGGCGTGGCGGTGTGTACCGCAACGGTTCTCGTCCTTTCCGGGTGTGGTGAGAAGTCCACGTCGGGTGGAGGTTCCGATTCCTCCAGCGGGAGTGGTTCCGGTGGATTGACCATCGTTCCGGTGGCGCAGATCGACACGTCGGGCAATGAGGTGAAACCCGACGAATCGCGCAAACCCGTTCTTCCCTCCGAATTGGGAACGGCGCCGTGCCCGGACACCACGATCGCCATGGCGGGCGCGCTCCAGGGCGACAATGCGGCGCTCGGTATCAACATTCGCAACGGCGCACAGCTCGCCGTCGATCAGCACAACAAGGCGAACCCCGGCTGCAAGATCATTCTCAAGTCCTTCGACACCGAGGGTGATCCGCAGAAGGCCACGCAGGTGATCCCCTCGGTGATCAACGACGCGTCGATCGTCGGCCTGATCGGCCCCGCGTTCTCGGGTGAGACGAAGGCGACCGGGCCGGTGCTCGCCCAGGCCGGGTTGGTGGCGACGACGGCATCGGCCACCAATCCCGACCTGTCCGGGCAGGGCTGGCGCACCTTCTTCCGTGGCCTGGCCAACGATGCGGTCCAGGGGCCGGCCGTCGCCAAGTACATGGCGGGCAAGCTCGGCTACAAGAAGGTCTGCGTCATCAAGGACGATTCGACCTATGGCGTCGGCCTGGCGAAGACGATCTCGGAGGGCCTCGGCTCCGCGCACGACGCGTCGTGCGACGCGGACGTCAAGGCGAAGGAACGCGATTTCGCGGCGGTGGTGAACAAGGTGTCGCAGGCCAAGCCCGACGCCGTGTTCTACTCCGGGTACTACGCGGAGGCCGCGCCGTTGATCCAGCAACTGCGGAACCAGGGCGTGAAGTCCGTGTTCGTCTCCGCGGACGGCGTGAACGACCCGAAGTTCGTGGAACAGGCCGGATCCGCCGCGAACGACGCCTACCTGTCCTGCCCGTGCGGACCCGCGAAGGATCCGTTCAAGGCCGATTACCGGGCGGCGTTCAACCAGGATCCGGGCGTGTACTCGGTCGAGGCCTACGACCTGGCGACCATCCTCATGAAGGGCATCTCCGAGGGCAAGCGCACCCGCGCCGAGCTGCTCGAGTACGTCAAGACCTACAGCGGAACCGGACTGGCGCGCGACTACCAGTGGGACCCGCGCGGCGAGCTGACGTCGGCGTTGATCTGGATGTACAAGGTCCAGTAGCGACGTGGGATTCGGCGATACGGCGATCCTGGCCTCGTCGATCGACTTCAATCCCCGCGGGTTGATCGACGGCTTCTGGACCCTCACGGTCGAAGGACTCACCTACGGGGCGATCTACGCGCTGGTCGCCGTCGGCTACACCCTGGTCTACGGCGTGCTGAAACTGATCAACTTCGCGCATTCGGAAGTGTTCATGTTCGGCATGTTCGGGCAGTACGTGGTGCTGGTGCTACTGGGCTTCACGCCCAACGGGAACACCTACGACCAGGGCCCGGCGCTCACCCTCGTCTACCTGATGGTGGCGGGGGTGGGGGCCGTGGCCGTCTCCGGCGGCGTGGCTCTGGGGCTCGAACGGGTCGCGTACCGGCCCCTGCGCCGGCGCGGAGCCCGCCCGCTGGTCTTCCTCATCACCGCGATCGGGATGTCCTTCGTCCTGCAGCAGATCGTCCAGTACGTGCTGCCGCAGGTGCCGTTCGACCCGCGGCTCGGCGGCTCGAGCGCGCAGCCGATCATCTCCCTGGTGCGCCCGTCCACCCAGTTCACGGTGTTCGGGGCGCAGATCACCAACGTGACCCTGGTGATCATCGGCGCGGCCCTGGCTCTCGCGGTGCTGGTCGACCTGATGATCAACCGCACCGGGTTCGGCCGCGCCATCCGGGCCGTGGCGCAGGACCCGGACGCGGCGACCCTCATGGGCGTCTCGAAGGAGCGGGTCATCATGCTCACGTTCCTGATCGGCGGAGTCCTCGCCGGCGCCGCCGCCCTGCTGTACACGCTGCGGCTCCCGAGCGGCATCGTCTACAACGGCGGATTCCTGTTGGGCATCAAGGCCTTCTGCGCCGCGGTGCTCGGCGGTATCGGCAACATCCGCGGGGCCCTGCTCGGCGGCCTGATCCTGGGGGTCGCTGAGAACTTCGGCTCCATCCTGTTCGGGAACCAGTGGAAGGACGTCGTGGCCTTCGTGCTGCTCATCGTGGTCCTGATGTTCCGCCCGAGCGGCATCCTCGGCGAGAAACTCGGACGGGCCCGCGCATGACCACCGACACCACAGCGGCACCGTCGAAGCCGCACAAGGGAGTCATCGACCCGCTGCGCGAGTGGTGGGACGGCCTCGCCCGGCCGATGCAGTGGCTCGTCGGGGTCCCCGTGCTCGTCCTGATCGCCCTGCTGCCGGTGCTGCCGATCCCCCTGATCCCGACGACCGCCGTCGACTTCGGCGCTGTCATGGCCCAGGTGGCGATGCTCGCGCTCATCGCGATCGGCCTCAACGTGGTCGTGGGGCAGACGGGCCTGCTCGACCTCGGCTACGTGGGCTTCTACGCCGTGGGCGCGTACACCGTCGCCATCCTCACCAGCCCGTCCAGCCCGCTGTTCGCCGGGCGCAGTCACGGGATCTTCGAGCACACGGGGACCTGGGCCTGGCTGGCGTGCGTGCCGTTGGCGATCGTCATCACGGGCGTCTCCGGGCTGATCCTGGGGACCCCTACGCTGCGCCTGCGCGGCGACTACCTCGCCATCGTGACCCTCGGATTCGGTGAGATCGTCCGGCTCTCCGCGCAGAACTTCACCGACATCACCAACGGCGCCTCGGGCCTGTCCGAGATCGCCTTCCCGCCGGTGGGGAAGGCACCGTCGAACAACAACGAGGGCGTGTTCTCCTCCGGGAACGGCGCGGACCCGCTCAACTCCGGCGTGTGGTGGTACTGGCTCGGCATCGTGCTGGTTCTGATCGTGCTCGTCATCGTGGGCAACCTGGAGCGCTCCCGGGTCGGGCGCGCCTGGGTGGCCATCCGGGACGACGAGGACGCCGCCGAGATCATGGGCGTGCCCACGTTCCGGTTCAAGCTGTGGGCCTTCGTGATCGGCGCGGGTATCGGCGGGATGTCCGGCGCGCTCTACGCCGGTCAGGTGCAGTACGTGGATCCGCAGAACTTCAACGTCATCAACTCGATGCTGTTCCTCTGCGCGGTCGTGCTCGGCGGCCAGGGCAACAAGCTCGGCGTCATCGTCGGGGCGTTCCTCGTGGTCTACCTGCCGGCTCGCGTGCAGGGCGTCCACGTGGGCGGGCAGAGCCTGGGCGACTTCAAGTACCTGTTCTTCGGCATCGCCCTGGTCGTCCTCATGATCTTCCGGCCCCAGGGGCTCTTCCCCGCGCGACAGAAGCTGATCGCCTTCGGGCGCCGCGTGTACCGACGGCAAGGCCGAGGAGGTGCGGCGTGAGCGAAGCCGAATCCGACCCGCTGCGCACCGAGATCGTCGCCGAGGTCGTGGCCCCGAAGCGGGAGGTCGAGGCCGACGTCGGCGACACCCTCATGGCCGTCGACGGGCTGTCCGTCGGGTTCGGCGGCCTCAAGGCGCTCGACGACGTCACGTTCTCCATCCGACGGGGCGAGATCCTCGGCCTGATCGGCCCGAACGGCGCCGGCAAGACCACGTGTTTCAACGCGATCACGGGCGTCTACAGGCCGAGCGCCGGCACCGTCACGTTCGACGGCCGGCCACTGGCCCGCGTCAAGCGCAACCGGATCACCCGCGCCGGTATCGCCCGCACCTTCCAGAACATCCGCCTGTTCAACGAGATGACGGCGCTGGAGAACGTGGTCGTCGGCACCGACGCCCGGCACCGCACCTCCGTCTTCGGCGCCGTGCTGCGGCTGCCCCGGCACTGGGCGGAGGAACTGGACGCCGTCGAGCGCGGCATGGCGCTCCTGGAGTTCGTCGGCATCGGGGACCGGGCGGCGGTCAAGGCCAAGAACCTCTCGTACGGCGATCAGCGGCGGCTCGAGATCGCGCGAGCTCTGGCCACCGAGCCGAAACTCCTGTGCCTCGACGAGCCCGCGGCGGGCTTCAACCCCAGCGAGAAGTCGGCGCTCATGGACCTGATCCGCAAGATCCGCGACGACGGCTACACCGTGCTGCTCATCGAACACGACATGCGGCTCGTGATGGGCGTCTGCGACCGGATCGTGGTGCTCGAGTTCGGCCGCCGGATCGCCGACGGCGCCCCCGCAGCCATCCGCGACGATCCGAAGGTGATCGCCGCCTACCTGGGAGTGCCCGATGACGAACTCTGACCGGCCCGACGGGGCCGCTCCCGTCCTCCGGATCACCGACCTCGCCGTCCGCTACGGCCGGATCCAGGCACTGCACGGCGTGGGCCTCGAGGTCCGGCAGGGCGAGCTGGTGACGCTGCTCGGCGCGAACGGCGCGGGCAAGTCGACGACGATGCGCGCGCTGTCCGGCCTGATCCCCGTGGCGCGGGGGAGCATCGAGTTCGAGGGCCGCGACATCACCGCGATGCCGGCCCACGTCCGGGTGAAGGAGGGCATCGTCCAGGTCCCGGAGGGCCGGCGGATCTTCCCGGGAATGACGGTGCAGGAGAACCTCGACATGGGCTGTCACGGCCGGAGGTTCCCGTCGAAGGCGGAGTACGCGCAGACCCTGGACCGCGTCTTCGAACTCTTCCCACGGCTGCAGGAGCGACGGAAACAGGCCGGCGGCACCATGTCCGGCGGAGAGCAGCAGATGCTCGCGATCGGCCGGGCGCTCATGGCCCGACCGAAGCTGCTGCTGCTCGACGAGCCGTCGATGGGACTCGCGCCGCGCGTGATCGCCCAGATCTTCCGGATCATCGCCGAGATCAACCGCGCGGGCACCACGATCCTGCTGGTCGAACAGAACGCGCAGCAGGCGCTGACCCGCTCGGACCGGGCGTACGTGCTCGAGACCGGGGCCGTCACCGTGACCGGTGGGGGCGCCGAGCTGCTCGCCGACCCGCGGATCCGCGCGGCCTACCTCGGGGTCGCCTGAACCCGCGACCAGCGCTGCAACCCCGCTGCAACTCTTGACTCGTAGTGTTCCAGATCACAC